>VAZV01000064.1 GCA_005884765.1 Alphaproteobacteria bacterium | reverse complement strand
GGTGCGAGTTCGCAAGGACATCCGGCGGCCCGACGGCTCCGTGATCCGCTTCGACCGCAACGCCGCCGTGCTGATCAACAACCAGTCGGAGCCGGTCGGCACCCGCATCTTCGGGCCCGTGCCGCGCGAGCTGCGCGCCAAGAACCACATGAAGATCATTTCGCTTGCGCCGGAGGTGCTGTGATGGCTGCCAAGATCCGGAAAGGCGACAAGGTCATGGTTTTGACCGGCCGCGACAAGGGCCGCACCGGCGAGGTGTTCGAGGTGCGCCCCGCAGAGAACAAGGCGCTGGTGCGCGGCATCAACATGGTGAAGCGCCACCAGAAGCAGACCCAGGCGCAGGAGGGCGGCATCATCTCCAAGGAGCAGCCGGTCGACCTCTCCAACATCGCCTATGTCGGCAAGGACGGCAAGCCGACCCGCATCGGATTCAAGATTCATGCGGATGGCAAGAAGGTGCGCGTCGCCAAAAGCTCGGGAGCAGAGATCGATGGCTGAGACCGCTTATGTGCCGCGCCTGCGCGCGGAATATGACAGGAATATTCGCGGCCAACTGACCGAGAAGTTCGGCTATGCCAACGTCATGCAGGTGCCGCGGCTGGACAAGGTCGTGCTCAACATGGGCATCGGCGAGGCCGTCAACGACCGCAAGAAGGCGGAAACCGCGGCGGCCGATCTGTCGCTGATCGCCGGCCAAAAGGCCGTTGTGACCTATTCGCGGATCGCGATCGCGACCTACAAGCTGCGCGAGAACCAGCCGATCGGCTGCAAAGTCACGCTGCGGAAGGCGCGCATGTACGAGTTCATCGATCGCCTGGTGACCGTGGCGCTGCCGCGGGTGCGCGACTTCCGCGGGCTGAACCCGAAGAGCTTTGACGGCCGCGGCAACTATTCGCTCGGCATCAAGGAGCACATCATTTTCCCCGAAATCGACTTCGAAAAGGTCGGGGAAACCTGGGGCATGGACATCACGGTGTGCACCACCGCGCGTACCGACGACGAGGCTCGTGCTCTGTTGACCGCATTCAATTTCCCGTTCCGGCAGTGAGACGCTGACAAGCCTCTCAAACGCGGAAACGTAAGGAGCCAAGCATGGCAAAGAAGAGTTCGATCGAGAAGAACAACCGGCGCAAGCGGATGACCAAGAACGCCGCGCCCAGGCGGGCGAAGCTGAAGGCGATCATCGCCGACAAGACCAAGCCGATGGAAGAGCGGTTCGCGGCGACGTTGAAGCTTGCCGAGATGCCGCGCAATTCGTCGTCGACGAGGATCCGCAACCGTTGCGAATTGACCGGCCGGCCGCGGTCGAACTACCGCAAGAACAAGCTTTCCCGCATCGCGCTGCGTGAACTCGGCTCCAAGGGCCTGGTTCCCGGGCTCGTGAAGTCGAGCTGGTAAGGAGGGTCGGACATGTCAACGCACGATCCCATCAGCGATTTGATCACCCGCATCCGCAACGCGCAGATGCGTGCCAAGTCCAAGGTCTCGACCCCGGGCTCGAGGATGCGAGCCAGCGTGCTCGAGGTGCTCAAGGCGGAAGGCTATATCCGCGGCTATGCCAGCGTCGAGCATGCCTCCGGCCGTAGCGAGCTCGAGATCGAGCTGAAATATTTCGATGGCGAGCCGGTGATCCGCGAGATCGAGCGGGTGTCGAAGCCGGGACGGCGGGTTTACGCCTCGGTGAAGAACCTGCCGCGCGTGAACAACGGTCTCGGCATTTCGGTGTTGTCGACGCCAAAGGGAATCATGGCCGACCACGCCGCGCGCGACGCGAATGTGGGCGGTGAGATCCTTTTCACGGTATTCTAAGAGGTAATGACGCCATGTCACGTATCGGCAAGCGGCCTGTGACGATCCCGTCCGGTGTTACCGCGACGGTCGAAGGCCAGACCGTGAAAATGAAGGGGCCGAAGGGCCAGCTTCAGTTCGTCGTCCATGACGACGTCGAAGTGAAGTTCGAGAACGGCGTGATCACGGTCGCGCCGCGGTTCGAGACCAACCGCGCCCAGGCAATGTATGGCACGGCGCGCGCGCAGGTCGCAAACCTGGTCGAGGGCGTCACCAAGGGTTTCGAGAAGAAGCTCGAGATCACCGGCGTCGGTTACCGGGCCGCGATGCAGGGCAAGAACCTGCAGCTTGCACTCGGCTACAGCCACGACGTGGTCTATCCGATCCCGGAGGGCATCACCGTCACGGTGCCGAAGCCAACCGAGATCACCATCACCGGCAGCAACTCCCAGCGCGTCGGCCAGGTCGCAGCCGAGATCCGCAGCTATCGCCCGCCGGAGCCCTACAAGGGCAAGGGTGTGAAATATGTCGACGAATTCATCTTCCGCAAGGAAGGCAAGAAGAAGTAACGGAGCCGGTCATGTCGAGAGCCAAGGTTACGAATGCCCGGCGCAAGCAACGCGTGAGGCTGTCGTTGCGCCGTTCCGCCGGCGGCCGCCCGCGTCTGTCGGTGTTCCGTTCGTCGAAGCATATCTATGCGCAGGTCATCGACGACCTGAAGGGCGAGACGCTGGCGTCGGCGTCCTCGCTCGAGAAGTCGATGCGCGAGGCCGGCAATACCGGTGCCAACATCGATGCGGCGAAAGCGGTCGGCAAGCTCTTGGCGGAGCGCGCCGTGAAGAACGGCGTCAAGGAAGTCGTGTTCGACCGCGGCAGCTATCTCTATCACGGTCGCGTCAAGGCGCTCGCG
Source organism: Alphaproteobacteria bacterium (assembly GCA_005884765.1). Classification (GTDB taxonomy): domain Bacteria; phylum Pseudomonadota; class Alphaproteobacteria; order Rhizobiales; family Xanthobacteraceae; genus Bradyrhizobium. Next base: position 8,319 of record VAZV01000064.1, on the reverse strand, counting down.
GATGCGGCGCGCGAAAGCGGATTGAGTTTCTAGAGCATGACGGCGGAAGATCAGGTAGCGGTTTTCCGACGAGATCATGCTCAAACGGTAGGTAACCGGATTTGAACTGAGGCTTTGGGCCTCGCAAGGATTGGATAGCACCATGGCAGGTGAACGCGAACGCGGCGGACGCGAACGGGGCAGGGATCGCGAGGAGCGTGACAGCGAGTTCGTTGACAAGCTCGTCCACATCAATCGCGTGGCGAAGGTCGTCAAGGGCGGCAAGCGCTTCGGTTTTGCGGCTCTCGTCGTCATCGGCGATCAGAAGGGCAGGGTCGGTTTCGGCCACGGCAAGGCGCGCGAAGTGCCGGAGGCAATCCGCAAGGCGACCGAGTCGGCCAAGCGCAATCTGACACGGGTGGCGCTGCGCGAAGGCCGCACGCTGCATCACGACATCGCCGGCCGTCATGGTGCGGGGCGCGTTTACCTGCGCGCGGCGCCGGCCGGTACCGGCATCATCGCCGGCGGCCCGATGCGCGCGGTATTCGAGACGCTCGGCATCCAGGACGTCGTGGCAAAGTCGATCGGATCGTCCAACCCCTACAACATGGTTCGCGCGACATTCGACGCACTGAAGCATCAGGACTCGCCGCGCTCGGTCGCGGCGCGCCGCAACATCAAGGTATCCGCGCTGCAGGCGCGCCGCGTCGGCGGCGATGCCGAGGTCGCAGCCGACTAAACAACGCGCATGTTCAGCGCTTTTCGGAGTTAAGACGATGGCCAAGGCCGCAAAGACGATCAAGGTCGAACAGACCGGCAGTGCGATCCGCCGCCATCACTCGCAGCGTTCGACGCTGATCGGGCTGAAGCTCAACAAGATCGGCCGCGTCGCCGAACTTCAGGATACGCCTGCGGTTCGCGGCATGATCGCAAAGGTTCAACATCTCGTCCGCATCGTCGGCGAGAAATAATCAACAAGGAGAAGGGCGATGAAGCTCAGCGATATCGCCGACAACGCCGGCTCGCGCAAAAAACGGATGCGCGTCGGCCGTGGCATCGGCTCGGGCAAGGGCAAGACCGCGGGCCGCGGCGGCAAGGGCCAGACTGCGCGCTCAGGCGTGCGCATCAAGGGCTTTGAAGGCGGCCAGATGCCGCTGCATCGGCGGCTGCCGAAGCGCGGCTTCAACAACGTCTTCCGGCTCGAATTCGCCGAGATCAATCTCGACCGCCTTCAGCAGGCGATCGATGCCAAGCACATCGAGCCCAAGGAAACCGTCAACGCCGAATCGCTGGTCAAGGCTCGCGTCATCAGGCGCGCGAAGGATGGCGTGCGGCTGCTCGGCCGTGGTGAAATCAAGGTCAAGCTGAATATCGAGGTTCACGGCGCGTCGAAATCCGCCATCGCGGCGGTCGAGAAGGCGGGCGGCACGGTCAAGATTCTCGCACCCGCGAAGAAGGACGAAGGCGAGGCGGCGTAACATCTGCGTCATCGCGCGCAGCCTCCGGGCCATCCGCACGATCAAACGATGGACTTTATCGAGGCCGAGCACCAAATAATGTCCAGCCTCTGCTGATCGTCCCCCCGGGGTTCGCAGGAAAAGCAGAGCAGAGGACGGCGGGAGAAAGCCAGACATGGTCTCAGCAGCGGAACAATTAGCGGCAAACCTCAACTTCGGCGCGCTTGCCAAGGCCGACGAACTGAAGAAGCGCATCTGGTTCACGCTGGGTGCGCTCCTGGTCTACCGGCTCGGCACCTACATTCCGCTGCCCGGCATAGATCCCAACATCTGGGAACAGGTATTCCGCTCGCAGGCCGGCGGCATTCTCGGCATGTTCAACATGTTCGCCGGCGGCGGCATTCACCGCATGGCGATCTTTGCCCTGAACATCATGCCGTATATCTCGGCCTCGATCATCATCCAGCTGCTCACGACCGTGTCGCCGCAACTCGAGGCGCTGAAGAAGGAAGGCGAGGCCGGGCGCAAGACGCTGAACCAGTACACCCGTTATCTGACGGTGCTGCTCGCCGCGTTCCAGTCCTACGGCATTGCGGTGGGCCTCGAAGGCGCCGGCAATGTCGTCAGCGACCCCGGGCTGTTCTTCCGCCTCTCCACCGCGATCACGCTGACCGGCGGCACCATGTTCCTGATGTGGCTCGGCGAGCAGATCACCTCGCGCGGCATCGGCAACGGCATTTCGCTGATCATCCTTTCCGGCATCGTCGCCGAGCTGCCCTCCGCGCTCGCCAACATGCTCGAACTCGGCCGACAGGGCGCGCTGTCGACCGGCCTGATCCTGGTCGTGATCGTGATGGCGGTCGCCGTGATCGCCTTCATCGTGTTCATGGAGCGCGCGCAGCGAAGACTTCTGATCCAGTATCCGAAGCGGCAAGTCGGCAACAAGATGTTCGAGGGCCAGTCCTCGCATCTGCCGCTCAAGCTCAATACCTCCGGCGTGATTCCGCCGATCTTCGCGTCCTCGCTGCTGCTGCTGCCGACCACGGTTGCGAATTTCAACGCCGGCCGGGGGCCGGAGTGGTTTCAATGGATCACCACGCAGCTCGGCCACGGCCGGCCGTTGTTCCTGGTGCTTTACCTCGCGCTGATCGTGTTCTTCGCCTTCTTCTATACTGCGATCGTGTTCAACCCCACTGAGACCGCCGATAATCTCAAGAAGCATGGCGGCTTCATCCCGGGCATTCGTCCCGGTGAGCGCACCGCGGAATACATCGATTACGTGCTGTCGCGCGTCACGGTGGTCGGCGCGATCTATCTTGCGATCGTCTGCCTGATCCCCGAAATTCTGATTTCGTACGCCTCGGTGCCGTTTTACTTTGGCGGCACCTCACTTCTGATCGTGGTCAGCGTGACCATGGATACGGTGGCGCAGGTGCAGGGTTATCTGCTCGCCCATCAGTACGAGGGGCTGATCAGAAAATCGAAATTGCGGGGCCGTCGCCGCTGACTGCAGCCAGCCGCGGTCAAAAACCAACAACGGGTGTGCGGACTTCGCCCACCGAGCGCCGGGGGGCGAAACGCATGAGACTGATACTTCTCGGACCTCCGGGGTCGGGCAAGGGAACCCAGGCGCAGCGGCTGGTCCAGCGCCACGGCATCGTACAGCTCTCGACCGGCGAAATGCTCCGCGCCGCGGTCGCGGCCGGGACGCCGGTTGGGCTGAAGGCCAAGGACGTCATGGCCTCGGGCGGCCTGGTGCCGGACGATATCGTGGTCGGGATCATCTCGGACCGCATCGACCAGCCCGACGCGAAGAAGGGTTTCATCCTCGACGGCTTTCCGCGCACGGTGCCGCAAGCGGAGGCGCTCGACGAACTCCTGAAGAAAAAGCACATGAAGCTCGACGCCGTGATCGAGCTTCGCGTCAATGAAAGCGCGCTGTTGCAGCGTGTCGAGACGCGGGCCGCGGAGACGCGGGCGCGCGGCGAGGAAGTGCGGGTCGACGACACCCCGGAGGTGTTGATCAAGCGGCTGGCGAGCTATCGGCAACTAACTGAGCCGTTGATTCACTACTATTCGGAGCGGCGCAAGCTTTTGACGGTCGATGGCATGATGACCATTGAGCACGTGACGCGGGAGATCAATCGGATCCTGGCGGCGATAGGGGCGGTCGAGCCCCGCCCGCTCAAGAAGGCCGGGGCTGCCAAAGGCCCCAAAAAGACCACGGGAGGCAGATCCAAACCGGTGGCCAAGGCGGCTGAGGCCGCCAAAAGGACCATCAAAGCGGCCCGGAGGACCGGGAAACCGGCGTCCAGGGGGACAAAAAAGCCAGTTCGGAAGACCGCGGTGGCAAAGGGCGGGAAAAGCCCCAAAAAGGTCATGAAAAAGCGAGCTAAGCGCTAGAGACGGTTGACGAAACCGGGTTGAATCCATTAATAAGCCCCGCATCCAAGTCGGATAGTTTTCAGACGATGCCGGGCCCTTAGGAAAATCCAAGGGGAAGGGCGTCGTGTTCGCGTTTGGGGACACCTGCCCGAGATAGCAAAACACTGCCTTTCCTCTTTTTTGGATCGGCGACAGGAGAGAAATCCGTGGCCCGTATTGCCGGCGTGAATATCCCGACCAACAAGCGCGTCCTGATCGCGCTTCAATACATCCATGGCATCGGCCAGAGGAGCGCGGCCGAGATTCTGGACAAGGTGAAGATCCCGATCGATCGTCGGGTCGCTCAGTTGAGCGATCAGGAGGTTCTACAAATCCGCGAAGTGATCGACCGCGACTATGTGGTTGAAGGCGATCTGCGTCGCGAGACCGGCATCAACATCAAGCGGCTGATGGATCTCGGCTGCTATCGCGGCCTGCGTCATCGCCGCGGGTTGCCGGTGCGTGGTCAGCGTACCCATACCAACGCGCGTACCCGCAAGGGCCCGGCCAAATCGATCGCCGGCAAGAAGAAATAGGTTGGCGAATAGCGAATAGTGAGTAGCGAATAGTTCTACTCGCTATTCACTACTCACTATTCGCCCTTTAGGTGTAGCCGCTGGCATTACGGCGGCGTTGAGATCGCAGGAAAGGTTCTGGAATGGGCAAGGAAGCCACTCGCGTTCGCCGCCGTGAGCGCAAGAATATCGCATCCGGCGTTGCGCACGTGAATTCGTCGTTCAACAACACCACCATCACCATCACCGATGCGCAAGGCAACACCATTGCCTGGTCTTCGGCGGGAACGATGGGATTTAAGGGTTCGCGCAAGTCCACGCCCTATGCTGCGCAGGTCGCAGCCGAGGACGTTTCCAAGAAAGCGCAGGAACACGGCATGCGCACGCTGGAAGTTGAAGTAGCCGGTCCCGGTTCGGGCCGCGAATCGGCGCTTCGCGCGCTGCAGGCTGCGGGGTTCACCGTCACGTCGATCCGCGACGTGACGACGATCCCGCACAATGGTTGTCGGCCGCGCAAGCGCCGGCGGGTTTGACGTTCGGTCGCGGGCGGTTTGGCTGCCCGCATCGTGTTGAGAATTACTTTGCAAGCTGCGGGAGCGCTTCCCGCAGGTCTCCAACGCCAGTCATTTGAGATGAGCTGGCCTGTATGGGTGAAACAGTGACGATTCAGAAAAATTGGCAAGAACTTATCCGCCCCAACAAGCTACACGTAACTCCGGGTCCCGATGCGAACCGTTTTGCGACGCTGGTCGCAGAACCGCTCGAGCGCGGCTTCGGCCAGACGCTCGGCAACGCGCTGCGCCGGATTCTGTTGTCCTCGCTGCAGGGTGCCGCCGTGCAGTCGGTGCATATCGACGGCGTGCTGCACGAGTTCTCCTCGATCGCGGGCGTTCGCGAGGACGTCACCGACATCGTGCTCAACATCAAGGACATCTCGATCAAGATGCAGGGCGAAGGCCCCAAGCGCATGGTCGTGAAGAAGCAGGGCCCGGGCGTGGTCACCGCCGGCGACATCCAGACCGTCGGCGATGTCGTGGTGCTCAATCCGGATCTGCAGATTTGCACGCTGGACGAGGGCGCCGAAATCCGCATGGAATTCACGGTCACGACCGGCAAGGGCTATGTCGCCGCCGAGCGCAACCGGCCCGAGGACGCGCCGATCGGCCTGATCCCGGTCGACAGCCTGTTCTCGCCGGTGCGCAAGGTCTCCTACAAGGTCGAGAACACCCGCGAGGGCCAGATCCTCGACTACGACAAGCTGACCATGACGATTGAGACCAACGGCGCGATCTCGCCGGAGGACTCGGTAGCGTACGCTGCCCGCATCCTGCAGGACCAGCTCAACGTGTTCGTGAACTTCGAAGAGCCGCGCAAGGAAGTCACGCAGGAGATCATTCCCGATCTCGCCTTCAATCCGGCGTTCCTCAAGAAGGTCGACGAGCTCGAACTGTCGGTACGCTCGGCAAACTGCCTGAAGAACGACAACATCGTCTATATCGGCGACCTCGTGCAGAAGTCGGAAGCGGAAATGCTGCGCACCCCGAACTTCGGCCGCAAGTCGCTGAACGAGATCAAGGAAGTGCTGGCCCAGATGGGTCTGCACCTCGGCATGGAGGTGCCGGGCTGGCCGCCGGAAAATATCGACGAGCTCGCCAAGCGCTTCGAGGATCATTACTGACATCGTCATTCCGGGGCGCGCGCAAGCGCGAACCCGGAATCCAGAGATTGTGGATCGAGATTCCGGATCGACGCTGCGCGTCGTCCGGAATGACAGTGGAGAGAGACGCCATGCGTCACGGCAGGGTTCATCGCAAGCTCAATCGCACCGCCGAGCACCGGCGCGCGATGTTTGCCAATATGTGCGCGGCGCTGATCAAGCACGAGCAGATCGTCACCACGCTGCCGAAGGCGAAGGAATTGCGCCCGATCGTGGAGAAGCTGGTCACGCTCGGCAAAAAGGGCGGTCTTTCGCTGCGCCGGCAGGCGATCTCCGAACTGCGCGACGTCGACATGACCAAGAAATTGTTCGACACGCTCGCTAGCCGCTACAAGGACCGCCAGGGCGGTTATACCCGCATCATCAAGGCCGGCTTCCGCTACGGCGACAACGCGGCGATGGCGGTGATCGAGTTCGTCGACCGCGACGTCGATGCCAAGGGCCAGGATTCCGGCCCGGTGGAAGAAAAGGCGCCCGCCGAAGCAGCGTAGGCCGCACAAATCCGGTTTCGAAAAGCGGCGCTATCTGGGCGCCGCTTTTTTGTTGGGCATCGCTCATGTGCCGGCGATTGCGGTGGTGCGCACCGCTTCCGATATCTCCTGCATCACGGATGGAGATGTCTCATGAAAATTGATCTTACGGGAAAAACCGCGCTGGTCACGGGCTCTACGGCTGGCATTGGCCACGCGATCGCCAAGGCGCTGGCCGCAACCGGCGCGAATGTGGTGGTCAACGGTCGGAACCAGGCCAAGGTCGAAGCAGTGGCCGCCGAGCTCGCGCAGGAGGCCTCCGGCGGCAAGGTCCGCGGCACCGCCGCCGACGTCTCGACCGCGGCCGGATGCAACGCACTCATCGCGGCGCTGCCCGAAGTCGATATCCTCATCAACAACGCCGGGATTTTCGAACCAAAAGGGTTCTTCAAGATTCCTGACGAGGACTGGAGCCACATCTTCGAGGTCAACGTGATGTCGGGCGTGCGGCTTTCGCGCGCCTACATGCCCGGCATGCTGAAGCGCAATTGGGGCCGCATCGTCTTCATCTCGTCCGAATCCGGGCTGAATATCCCAACGGAAATGATCCACTATGGCATGACCAAGACGGCCCAGCTCGCGGTCTCCCGTGGGCTCGCGGAAATGACCCGCGGCACGGCCGTGACCGTCAACTCGGTGTTGCCCGGGCCGACCCTGTCGGAAGGCGTGGCGGCGTTCGTCAAGGATCTCGCCAGGCAGAACGGTCAGTCGATGGAGGAGGCGGCCGCGAACTTCGTCAAGCAGCACCGCCCGACCTCACTGCTGCAACGCTTTGCCAGCGTCGAGGAGATCGCCAACATGGTGCTCTATGTCGCTTCGAAAGAGGCGTCCGCGACCAACGGCGCGGCGCTGCGCGCCGAAGGCGGTATCGTCAACTCGATTGCGTGAGGTGCAAGATGGCGGCCTATGTCATTTCCGAACTCGAAGTGCGCGACGGGACCGCGATCGCGACCTACCGCACGCTTGCGGCCAAATCGATTGCGCAATATGGCGGCCGCTATCTGGCGCGCGGCGGCGCTGCCAGTGTTGTGGAAGGCGGGCCACCGCCGAAGAGCATTGTTGTCGTCGAGTTTCCCTCGATGATGCGCCTGCGCGAATGGTACGCCTCGGCGGAGTATGCCGAAGCGCTCGAGGTGCGGCAGACCGCGCTGGAGCGGCGGCTGATATTTGTTGAAGGCGTGGCTCCTGGCTAGGATCTACCATCCCTCCAGCACAATCTTGCCGCGCGACTTACCGGACTCCAGCAATGCATGTGCGCGCTTGAGGTTAGCGGCGTTGATCGTGCCAAAAGCCTGGTCCAGCGTGGTGCGCAGCACGCCCTTGTCGAGGAGGTCGGCGACATCGTTGAGCAGATGATGCTGCCCGATCATGTCAGGGGTCTGGAACGATGAGCGCGTGAACATCGATTCCCAGTGCACAGAGATCGCCTTGCCCTTGAAGACACTGACGTTGAATTCGGCGGGATCGTCGATCAGGCCGAACTTACCCTGCGGCGCCATCAAATCGGCGATCGCCTTGTAGTGCTGGTCGGTGAAGGTGAGGCTTGCAACCATGGCCACGGGCGGTACCTTCAGTCGTTCGATCTGTTCCTTCATCGGCTTTAAATGATCGATCACGGCATGGGCGCCGAGACCGAGGCACCATTTTTGCGATTCCGGCCGGGTCGCGGTGGCGACGACGGAAAGTCCGGTGAGACG
>VAZV01000063.1 GCA_005884765.1 Alphaproteobacteria bacterium | reverse complement strand
AGATGCGCTGATGATCCCTGGGGTCGATGCCTCTGCCATTGTCGGCGACTTCGAATATCGCAAAGCCGAGTTTGGTCCGGCCCCGTATCGTGATGTGGCCGGGGACTCCGGGCGTGAGATATTTCAGCGCATTGTCGATCAGGTTTGAGAAGATCTGTTCCAGCGCAAGGCGATCGCTGATAATTTGCGGCAGCGGCTCGATGCGTATTTTGGCGTCGGCTTCCGCGGCCTGATGCGCCATGGTCGCAACAATACCTTCGATCAATTCGTTGGTGTCGATCTTCATCGGCTCGAATTGCCGTCGGCCCTCGCGGTTCAGGTTGAGGATGGCCGAGATCAACCGGTCCATCTTGCCGATCGAGGATTTGATGAATCCCAGCGCCTCGGCAAAATCGCGGGCAAGCTGCTGGTCGGTGGCTGCGAGCTCGGGTTCGGCGCTGTCAGCAGCAATCTCCGGGATAGATGGCGCCGATGCCGCGGCCCGGCTTAGCGCCGCGATGCGCTTGAAAATGTTGCTACGCAGCTCGTCGAGCTCGCTGGTGAATCCCATGATGTTGACTAGCGGCGAGCGCAGATCATGGCTGACGATATAGGCAAAGCGCTGGATTTCGTCATTGGCTTCGCGCAGGTCGGCGGTGCGCTCGTCGATGGTGCTTTCGAGATTGAGATTGGCGTCGCGTAATTTCACTTCGGCCTCGTCGCGAGCGCGCGTCGAACGCCGCACCAAGATGACCGAGAGGCCGGCGAGCGCGACCACGAGGCCGGAGCCGGCCAGCGTCACGATCGAGGCGAGCTGTTGGCTGCGATCGGCGTTTGCCGTCCGCAGCGCGAACTGACGATCTTCCTCCATGCGCATCTTGTCGGCGATGTCGCGGATCGCGGTCGACGTGCCGCTGCTCGCGGCTTCGCGCACCAGGGCGGTGGCGCCGGCGCGGTCGCCTTGCTCGATGAAGTGCATTTCCAGCGCGAATTGTCCGAGCCGCACGTCGACGGCAGCGCGCAGCTCTCGAACGTTTGCAGCCTGAACCGAGGTTTCGCTGACTAAATGAGCGAGCTTGTCGAGCTCGGGGATGATGGCGGCGACGGCAGCCTCATGGTCGGCCAGAAATTCCGGCCCCGACGTCAGGAGATAACCGCGCGCCGCACTCTCGGCCCGGCGCACTTCCAGCAGCAACGCGTTGGTCTGATTTTCCACCTCGACGGTGTGCACGACCCAGGCATTGTCTTCCCGCGACTTGTTGACGAGGATGACGGACGCCGTGCTGACGGCGACCAGCACCAGAAATCCCGCCGTGAGCAGCAGGATTTGCCCGATGGCGCGCCTGCGCATGGCGTCAGGCGACACGACAATCTCGCGTCGTACGGAAAGGAATTTCGACTCCCCCCGAATGGACAATCTGCAAGGCAACCGGAACGCCGGAACGGGCGATTGGTTCCGGGAACTCGGCAGCTTTTCGGGAGAAATGCAGCCGGCGCGGAGGGTCGCCAAGATTTCGTGTCCCGCGGGGCTCTGCGGGTTCTATTGCGAAACTAACCGGCCAGATACTGCTCGAGCCAATGGATGTGGTAGTCGCCGTCAATGATGGCGGGTTCCCGGACCAGCGCGCGGAACAGCGGCAGCGTGGTCTCGATGCCGTCCACCACCATTTCGTCCAACGCGCGGCGCAGCCGCATCAAGCACTCGCCGCGGGTCTTGCCGTGGACGATCAGCTTGCCCACCAGCGAATCGTAGTAGGGCGGGATGACGTAGCCCTGGTAGACGGCGGAATCGATCCGCACGCCGAGCCCGCCGGGCGGGTGGTATTGCAGGATCTTGCCGGGCGACGGGCGAAAGGTCGCCGGGTTTTCGGCGTTGACCCGGCATTCGATGGAGTGACCGTTGATCACCACCTCGTCCTGCGTCACCGGCAGGTCGCCGCCGGCCGCGATGCGGATCTGCTCGAGCACGAGGTCGATATCGGTGATCATCTCGGTGACGGGATGTTCGACCTGGATGCGGGTGTTCATCTCGATGAAATAGAACTCGCCGTCCTCGTAGAGGAATTCCACCGTGCCGACGCCGAGATATTTCAGCTGCTGCATCGCCTTCGCGCAGGTGGCGCCGATTTTTTTTCGCGCCGCGGCGTCGAGCGCGGGCGAGGGGCCTTCTTCCCAGACCTTTTGATGGCGCCGCTGCAGCGAGCAATCCCGCTCGCCGAGATGGATCGCGCCGCCGCGGCCGTCGCCGAGCACCTGGATTTCGATATGGCGCGGCTTCTGCAGATACTTTTCGAGGTAGACCGAGGCATCGCCGAACGCCGATTTGGCCTCGTTGGCGGCAGTCGAGAGCGCCAGCACCAGATCTTGCGCGCTCCGCGCAACCTTCATGCCGCGACCGCCGCCGCCGGCGGCAGCCTTCACCAGCACGGGAAAGCCGATTGCCTGCGCAATCGCCATCGCGTTCTCGTCCGGAGTGACCGCGCCGTCGGAGCCGGGCACCACGGGAATGCCGAGTTTCTTTGCGGTTTTCTTGGCCTCGATCTTGTCGCCCATCAGGCGAATGTGCTCGGCCTTGGGTCCGATGAATTGCAGATTGTGGTCGGCGAGGATCTCGGCGAAGCGGGCGTTCTCCGACAGGAAGCCGTAGCCGGGATGCACGGCATCGGCGCCCGTGATCTCGCAGGCGGCGAGCAGCGCGGGTACGTTGAGATAGCTGTCCTTCGATGGCGGCGGGCCGACGCAGACACTCTCGTCGGCCAGCCGCACATGCATGGCATCGGCGTCCGCGGTGGAATGCACCGCGACCGTCGCGATGCCGAGCTCCTTGCACGCCCGCAGGACGCGTAAGGCAATCTCGCCGCGGTTGGCTATCAGGATCTTGTCGAACATGTTGTCCTAAGGGGCGAACAGTGAGTGGCGAAAAGCGAATAGGAAAAGAAAAACCATTCGCTACTCACTATTCGCTACTCGCTTCTATTCGATAATCACCAGCGGCTCGCCGAATTCGACCGGCTGGCCGTCCTCGACAAGAATCTGCGTCACCGTGCCGGCGCGCGGCGATGGAATCTGGTTCATCGTCTTCATGGCTTCGATGATCAACAGCGTCTGCCCGACCGAAACCTTGGCGCCGACCTCGATGAACGGCTTCGCGCCGGGCTCGGGAGCCCAATAGGCGGTGCCGACCATCGGCGAGGGCACGACGCCCGGATGCTGCGAGAGATCCGCTGACGGCGCCGCCGTTGCGGCCGGCGTTGCCGGTGCCGGCGCAAAGCTCGCGGGCATCGATGCCGCGATACTGACGTTGCGTGCGACCCGCACGCGAAGGCCGGCGCGTTCGATCTCGATCTCGGTCAAGCTCGTCTCATCGAGCAAGAGCGCGAGCTCGCGAATGAGTGCGCTGTCGTCTTTCGAGAATTTTGCGGTTGCTTTGTCGTCAGGCTGGCGCGCCATGATCTCTGAATCCGAAAACTCGTGGCTGGTGGCGGGCGGGTGCGTCAGGCTTTTGCCTTGACGCCGATCCTGGCGGCAAGACCAGATATCGCGAGCCGGTAGCCGTCAATGCCGAAGCCGGCAAGCGTTGCAAAAGCGGCCATGGCGGTGAAGGAGTGATGACGAAAACTCTCGCGCGCATGAATGTTGCTGATGTGCACTTCGACGGTGGGGATTTTCACCGCGACCAGTGCATCATGCAGCGCGATCGAGGTGTGCGAATAGCCTCCCGCATTGATGATGATTCCGGCCGCCTTGTTGGCATGGGCCTCGTGGATGAAATCGATCAATTCGCCTTCGCGATTGGACTGCCGGCAATCGGCCTTGAGGCCGAACTGCGTGGCGGTGTCAGCGCAAAGCTTCTCGACGTCGGCGAGCTTGGCATGGCCGTAGGTCTCGGGCTCACGGGTTCCCAACAGATTGAGGTTCGGGCCGTTGAGCACGTAAATCGTATCGGCAGCTGTTCTGGCCATCCAAATCCCGGCAATGCGGCTGGTGTGTTGGTTCGAGACCCTAGCGGTGGCGGGGTTATAGGTAACAACGGGGGCGAGGGGAAGCCTTTAGGCTTGCCGATCAGCCTTCAAATACTTCATCTGTCTCGCAAAAAGCTGTGCAGAAGTAGCGGAAACCACTTCGTTAACCAAGGTTGGGGGCCAGGCTCGGGCAGCCGCGGGCGCAGAAAAAGGGCGGGCATTGCTGCCCGCCCTGAAATGCTGATTCTTCGCCCGATGTCAGCCCTCAATCACCTCCACGATCTCGAGCGTCTGCGGGTTCACCACCACGATCTGGTTGCGAACGCGGATGAACTCATAGCCGCGCCACTCCGGATAAATGGTGACGACTTCCTGGGGAAGCGGGTACAGGTGCACACGTTCGCGCGGAACGCGGGTGCCGACCGAGATGTTGAAGTCGACGTTGTTGACCGACTCGACGCGCTCATTGCGGATCACCGAGGTGATCTTGGTGCGCTGCTCGCTCGAGAGCTTGCCGCCAGCGCCGGCCTGGCCCGTCGTCGTCGTAGTCTGGCCAGCCTGTCCAGGCTGGGTCTGTCCGGTCTGGCTGCTTCGTCCAGTCTGGGACTCGGTCGTCGTCTGCGACTTGCTCTCCGTGCCCTTCTGCTGCGCATTCATGTTGGACTTCTGACCTTCGCGGCCTTCGGTCTTCATATCCTTGCCGGCCTTGGCGCCTTCATTCTCAGAGCTCATGCCCTTCGACTTCTGGCCCGGGGCGTTTTCTTCGCCGCGCTGGCTCTGGCCAACCGTCGACTTCTCGCGGCCCTCGGTCTTCATATCCTTGCCGGCCTTGGCACCTTCATTCTCAGAGCTCATGCCCTTTGGCTTCTGACCCGGGGCGTTTTTTTCCTCGCCTCGCTGGCTCTGGCCAACGGTCGACTTCTCGCGGCCTTCGGTCTTCATATCCTTGCCGGCCTTGGCGCCTTCATTCTCAGAGCTCATGCCCTTTGGCTTCTGACCCGGGGCGTTTTTTTCCTCGCCGCGCTGGCTCTGGCCAACTGTCGACGATTTCTCCTCCGACTGTGCCCCTTTCATGCCGGACCCGGACCCGGAGGGTTCCGTAGCATGTCGATTGGAAGGCGCCGCCGAATTACCACCGGATGGTGCGCTTTGCTGCGCCGCGGCGCCGCCTTGCTCGTGGCCCATTCCGGTTCCTTGTGCGTTAGCGAAACCGCCGCTGGCGATCAGCGCAATGGCGGCGGCCGAAATCAGAAAGCGATTAGTCATCGAATGTCTCCTCACGTGTTTTCTCTTCACGAGCCGACAACGAGAGGCGATGTCGGATGTTCCTCGCGATTTGCGGTTCCGCCGCGTTTGATCGCTGCGAATATGATTCTGAATGCGCGATAAATGCGAAACCAAGGGAAACTCGGCAAACAAAAAAGGCCGGCGGATCCGCCGGCCCTTCGCTTAGTGTTTGCCACAGCGCATTGCGGCAATCAGCACGTCGCCTTGCCGCAGCGCGCGGTGCTGATCTTCTCCTTCAGCCCCTCAAGCCCGACCGCGCCAACCACGATCTGCTTGCCGATCACATAGCTCGGCGTACCGTTCATTCCCATCGCTTCGGCGAGCTTGAAGTTTTCCTCGATCGTTGCCTTCGCTTCCGGGCTTGCCATGTCCTTCTCGAGCTTTGCGGTATCGAAGCCCGCGTCCTTGGCTGCGGCCATCGCGCGCGCCTTGTCCGCCTGACCGCGGCCGCCGAGCAGCTTCTGGTGGAAGTCGAGATATTTCTTGCCGGTCGGGTCCTGCATGCGCGCGGCAACCGCGACTTGCGCTGCTTCGACTGAACCCTGGCTCAGCACCGGGAATTCCTTCAACACCACCTTGAGCTTCGGATCGCTCTTGAGGAGGTCGAGCATGTCGGACATCGCGCGTTTGCAATAGCCGCAATTGTAGTCGAAGAACTCGACGAAGGTGACGTCGCCGTCCTTATTGCCGAGCGTGACGCCGCGCGGCGAATTGAAGATGGCCTCCGCATTCTGGGTGATGCTGGCTTCGTGCTTCTCGGCTTCGGCGGTAGCCTGCCGCTTGTTCAACTCGCTCATCGCCTCTTCCAGCACCTCCGGATGGGCGATCAGATAATTCTTGACGATCATCTCGATATCGCCGCGCTGGGCATCGGTGAAGCTTTGCGCCGAGGCAGCCGGCGCGCCAAAGACGGCGAGCGCGAGCAGCGCGGGGACGAGCTTTCGGAGCGAAGGCATTGGCAAATCCTCTGGCTGAAGCCGGGTTTGGAAATCGCTTAGTTCTCTACCCTAGCTATCATTGATTTCTAGTTGCTCTTTTGGCCCGGTGGCGGTTTCGCGGTCACGATATCGTCAGCTTTGACCCAGCCGGGCGTACCCACGGCGAACCGGGTTTTCGCCCGCGAGGCGAGATCGCGTGCGGTCTTGTTGTCGCCGCGCAAATAGGCGGCTTGTGCGGATGCGAGATCGGCCTCCGCATAGTCTCCCTTCTTGCCGTAGGCCATGGCGAGCTGCGAGTAGCCCAGCGGCGCTTCATTCTCCCGTGCCACCGCCGCGCGCAGGATTTTGATCGCTTCGTCGGTGTAGGCCTTGTTGTCGGTGGCGACGAGAGCCTGCCCAAGCATCATTTCGATCAGGGGCGACGCGTTGGAGAGTTGCACGGCCTTGTGCAGCGGGGTGAGCGCCTCGGCGGGCTTGCCGCTCTCCAAGAGCGCCTGGCCGCGGAGCTCATGGAAATACGGGTTGGCCGGCTGCACCGCGATGAGTCCGTCGATCTGGGCAAGTGCGCTCCGCAGATCGCCGTGCAAATAGGTCGTAATCGCGCGCGCATAGCGGGCTGGCAGGCTGTCGTTCGACAGCGGATAGCGTCGGTAGACGGTGTCCTGCCGTTCCATGAATGCGGAGATCTTGGCCCGCATCATGTCGTGGCGCAATTGCAGGGCCGGATCGTCCTTCTTGTCCCAATAGGGACTTGAACGCGCCAGCTCCTCGAGCGCGGCGACGCGCTCGGCGGGCATCGGGTGCGACTGGAGGTAGGGATCGGCACCACGCGCGGCGAACAGGCTGTCATTGGTAAACCGCTTGAAGGTTTCGTACATGCCCCGTGGAGATTGCCCGGTAGCGGTCAAGAACTTCACCCCGGCGCGGTCGGCATTTTCCTCCTGCTGGCGCACATAGGAGATCAGGTTGCGGCGGATCATTTCCTGCGGTCCGGCGATCGCGGCGGCGCCGGCATTGGCAAGGCCGTTGTTGCTACCGCCTCGCGCCCCCGCCACCATCGCACCGGCGCCGAGCAACATGGCGATGATCATTTGGGTCTGCGCCTGCGCCATTTGCTCACGCATCTTGGCGAGATGGCCGCCGGCCAAATGGCCGGTTTCGTGGGACAGTACGCCGATCAGCTGGTTCGGCGTCTCCGATTGCATGATCGCGCCGTAATTCACGAAAATACGTCGGCCGTCGGCCACGAAGGCGTTGAAAGAGCTGTCGTTGATGATCACGATCTGGATGTTCTGCTTCTCCAGGCCCGCGGCGCGCAGGATCGGCCGGGTATATTCGCGCAACAACGATTCCGCTTCGGTGTCACGCAGTACCGGTGGGCCTCTATTCTCCTTCTCCTGCGCCAGCGTGGGAGCAACCGGCGCCAGCGCGAGCGCTGCCGCCACCGCGACGGCGATCAGGCGAGAGGTATTCCTGGCGAACGCTATGCGAAGCAGCATCGGGCAGTCTTTGACGATTGGTGGCGGGCTGGATTAAGGGATATGCCTAACAAACCGCGGAATGCGGCTAGTCTGGGGCACGGGTCTTTGGGGCACCCCGCGCCCGGTTCCGGGACCATGAAGTCAGGGCGACGAGATAGCAGATATCGATGCTTGAAGCGACAACGAGACATCGCGTAGAGCGGCTTTTGATGGCCTCCGGCCGTAGCGACGTTCCGCCGTTCATGGTGATGGACGTGATGGCGGCGGCGGCGCGTATCGAGGCAGCCGGCGGCCACGTGATTCACATGGAAGTCGGGCAACCTTCGGCCTCGGCGCCGAAAACCGCGATTGCGGCCGCGCATGCGGCGCTCGAAGGCGGGCGGATCGATTACACCTCGGCGCTGGGGATTGCCTCCTTGCGCGAACGCATCGCCCGCCACTACCGCGATACTTACGGCTGCGCGGTGGATGCGGCGCGAATCGTGGTCACGACTGGCTCGTCAGGCGCCTTCATCCTGGCATTTCTCGCGATGTTCGAGCCGGGCGACCGCGTCGCGGTGACCGTGCCCGGCTATCCGCCTTACCGGCACATTCTGACTGCGCTCGGCTGCGAGCCGGTGCTGATCGAGGCGTCGAGCGAAACTCGCCACGCCTTGACCGGCGAAGCCCTGCTGGCCGCGCATGACAAGACGCGGTTGAAGGGCGTGCTGGTCGGAAGTCCAGCCAATCCGACCGGCACCATGATGTCCCGCGACGCGCTTTCGGGCCTGATAGAGGCGGCCGAGAGCGCAGGCATCCGCTTCATATCCGACGAAATCTATCATGGTCTCGACTATGCGTTTCCGGCGGTGACGGCAGCCGAACTGTCGCCGAATGCGCTCGTCATCAACTCGTTCTCGAAATATTTCTGCATGACCGGCTGGCGGGTGGGCTGGATGGTGGCGCCGGAACCGCTGGTCCGCCCGATCGAGCGGCTGCAGCAGAACCTTTCGATCTCAGTACCGGCGTTGTCGCAGGTCGCGGCGGAAGCGGCGTTCGACGGAGCTGAGGAGATGGAGGCGATCAAGCGCGGGTATCTGGAAAACCGCCGCATCCTGATCGAGGGCTTGCCGAAAGCCGGCCTTGAGAAATTCCTGCCGGCCGACGGCGCATTCTATCTTTATGCCGATGTCTCGGACTTCACCTCCGACAGTTTCGAGTTCGCCAAAGAGATGCTGGAACGGGCACACGTCGCCGCGACCCCCGGCATCGATTTCGATCCGGTGCATGGCCGCACCTTCATCCGCTTTTCCTACGCGCGTTCGGCTGAGGAAATGCGCGAGGCGGTGGAGCGTATCGCGCGCTGGCTGCGATAATTGGTCCTGACATTATCCCGCCACCACCAGCGCCATTGACTCCTCTCGCGCAATTGACTTTGGCTACCCAGGTTGAGGACTGCCGTCGGCTGAAGGGCGGGCAGATCCCTTGAAGATTAAAAAGGGGGGAGTGAACGTCATGGCGCCCACCACGCTAGCCGCGGCGCCGGTGCGCCCTGCAAAGCCCTGGTACAAGATCCTTTATCTGCAGGTCTTGATCGCGATCCTGCTCGGCATCGTGGTCGGCTGGCTGTGGCCGCATCTTGCGACCAACGATTGGATCAAGGCGCTGGGTGACGGCTTCATCAAGCTGATCAAGATGGTGATCGCGCCCATCATCTTCTGCACGGTGGTGTCGGGCATTTCGCATATCCAGGACGCCAGGAAGGTCGGTCGCGTCGGCGTCAAGGCGCTGGTCTATTTCGAGGTCGTCTCCTCGTCCGCGCTCATCATCGGCCTTGTCGTGGGCAACCTGGTCCAGGTCGGCCACGGGCTCGGCGCCAAGCCCGACGCGGCGGCAGTCGCAACTTACGTCAAACAGGCGGAAGCGCAGAAATCGGTCGATTTCGTCCTCAACATCATTCCGGACAGCGTGGTCGGCGCGCTCGCGCGCGGCGATATCCTGCAGGTACTACTGTTTGCGATCCTGTTCGGCTTCGCGCTGATGGCGCTGGGCGAGCGTGGCCACCGCTTGCGCGACGTCATCGACGATACCGCGCACGCGGTGTTCGGTGTGATCGCGATCGTCATGAAGGCGGCGCCGATCGGCGCTTTCGGCGCGATGGCCTACACCATCGGGAAATTCGGTCCCGCCGCGCTTGGCAATCTGGTCGGGCTGATCGCGGTATTCTACATGACGGCCGCGCTGTTCGTGTTCGTCGTGCTCGGCCTGATCGCACGCTTCGTCGGTTTCAGCATTTTCAAGTTCATCATCTATATCAGGGACGAGCTGTTGATCGTGCTCGGCACCAGTTCATCCGAAAGCGCACTGCCGCAATTGATGGAGAAGCTCGAGCGGCTCGGCTGTTCCAAGCCGGTGGTGGGCCTCGTGGTGCCGACGGGCTACTCGTTCAACCTGGACGGCACGAATATTTATATGACACTGGCGACACTGTTCATCGCGCAAGCGCTCGATGTCGAGCTGACTTTCGGCCAGCAATTGACCATCCTGATCGTGGCGATGCTGACCTCGAAAGGCGCGAGCGGCGTCACCGGCGCCGGCTTCATTACGCTGGCGGCGACGCTCACCGTGGTCAACCCGGTGCTGGTGCCGGGCATGGCGATCGTGTTCTCGATCGACAAGTTCATGAGCGAGGTGCGCGCGCTCACCAACATCACCGGCAACGGCATCGCGACCGTATTCGTGTCGTGGTGGGAGGGCGAGCTCGATCATGAGCGGCTGCACGCCAACCTCAACAAGGTGATCGATCCGACCGACGTGGAGACGGCGGTGACGACGGGGTAGGGCGGCTTCAGCGCACCGGATCGATCGGCGTGGGCAAGCCCAGCCGTGCTTCGATCGCCTCGGCGGCTTCCAGGCACAGGTCCTCGCGGAAGCGACGCCCGGTGACCAGCACCCCAATCGGCAATCCCGTCGTCTCGTCGCGGCCGGCCGGCACGCAGGCCGATGGCAACCCCAGGAGATTGGCGGGCACGACCGGACGCATCAGCGCTTTGGTCGCCGCCGTGCCTTCGGGCGTTGCCGA
Organism: Alphaproteobacteria bacterium; assembly: GCA_005884765.1. Lineage (GTDB taxonomy): Bacteria > Pseudomonadota > Alphaproteobacteria > Rhizobiales > Xanthobacteraceae > Bradyrhizobium. The sequence goes on along the minus strand of VAZV01000063.1, from coordinate 2,079 downwards.
ATCGAAGCCATGCTCGAACGGCAGCTGCGTCCAGGTTGGCGTCAGCAGCAGTGGCCATTCGGCCATGAACATCGACCACGCCCGCGCAATGCCGTCGCGATCGATCATCAATTGCGAATACGCCGCGGTGTCAGCCAATGGCGGCACGTCCTTGTTGAAATGGTTGAGGAAGACGTTCGCTTCAGCACCCATCATCGGCGACAACAAAGCCAGCACTGACGCGAAATCGCCCATGATCAGGCGCGCCCAGCAATTGACCGCGTCCCCGTAGCGCGGCGGGCTGGTCTCTTCCACCAAATATCCAGCCTCAGTCAGCGCCTGCGCCGCGCGCCGCACCGTCGCCGCTACTCTCGGATCGGTGCTGCCGCCGGGAGGCTCCGCCAACACGGCGATGCGGATCGGCCGCGCCAGCGGCGGGCCATCGAATGGGACATCGATCGACCAGGGATCGCGCGGGTGAGCGCCCATCAATATTTTCAGGCCGAGCCGCACATCGGCGACGCGGCGGGCCATCGGTCCCTGCACGTTCATCAATTGCACGGCCAGCAAATGGTCTTCGGCGGGCACGTAACCCGCATCGGGCACACGGCCAGCAGACGGGCGGATCGACGCGATGCCGCAGGCATTGGCCGGATTGCGCAGCGAGCCGCCGATGTCATTGCCAAGGCCAATCGGAGACATGCCGCTCGCCAGCGCCGCCGCCTCGCCTCCGCTGGAGCCGCCGGCGGTGCGGCCGGGGTGCCAGGGATTGCGCGTCAGTCCATGGAGCGAGCTCATCGTGTGCACGCGCAGCGCCATGTCGGGCAGGTTGGTTCGGGCGATCGGTATGGCGCCGGCGGCGCGCATGCGCTCGACCACCGGCGCGTCCTTCGGCACCACGGCTTGCGCCAGCGCCGGCACGCCCCAGGTGGTGGGCAGGCCCGCCATGTCGATATTCTCCTTCACCGTGAAGGGCACGCCATGCAAGGGCCCAACCTTGTCGCCGGCTGCGAGCTGCTGGTCGGCCAAAGCGGCGGCGGCTCGCGCCTCGTCGGCCAGCACGCGAACCACGGCGTTGAGCCGCGGGTTGATAGCATCGATGCGAGCCAGGTGCGCATCCACGACTTCCGCGGAGGAAAGCTCTCGACGCGCAATGTGCTGAGCCAGTTCGATAGCTGTTAATCGCCAGATCTCGCTCATAGTGCCTCCCAAGCGCTGTTCCGCGTCTGATCATCGAGCAGACGGCAATGCGGTACTGGTCGGTCAACGCTGCGGATTCATGACCTCACGTCTGAATACAATGCGCTGGGTGAAAACAAAAAACCACCCGATTTCCCGGGTGGTTTTTGTCCCGCGCAATACGGGCAACGCAGCGGGCGGCAGCAACGCCTATTCGCCCTCGACGCCGATCGCGTAGGCGGTCTCGCCGTGGACCGCGTCGTCACCTACCTTCAGCGTCGCCTCATCCATGCGCAGCGGCACGACGAACGAGATCACCTTGAGGATGATGAAGGTCGCGATCACGTTGTAGACGATAATGAACGCCGCACCTTCCGCCTGCAGCAGGAGCTGATTGGCGTTGCCATAGAGCAAGCCCGTGATGTTGACGCCGGGCGCTTCCTTGTCGGTGCCGATGTACATCAGCATGTCGGGATTGGCGAAGATCCCGGTCAAGAGGCCGCCGGTGAGACCGGCGACGCCGTGGGTCGACAGCACGCTCAAGGTATCGTCGACCTTTTTCATGAAGTTGGCCTTCTGCAGCTTGTTCATGGCGAGCCAGGGAATGATACCGGCGACAATGCCGATCGCGATCGCGCCGAGGCCGTCGACATAGCCGGCGGCGGGAGTGATTGCGACGAGTCCCGCGATCATGCCGTTGACGGCGCCGAGTACCGACGGCTTGCCATAGGCCATCTTGTCCATGATGGTCCAGACCAGGAGCGCCACCGCGGTGCAGGTGTTGGTGTTGAGCACTGCTGCGCCGGCATCGGCGTTGGCGAAGTAGGGGTCGCCGCCGTTGAAGCCGTTCCAGCCCAGCCACAGGATTCCGGCACCGACCAGCGTCATCAACAGACTGTTGGGCGGGAAATGGTCGCGATC
>VAZV01000062.1 GCA_005884765.1 Alphaproteobacteria bacterium | reverse complement strand
CTTTTTCAGGTACCGCACCGGCGATCAGCTCGCGCCCGATCTAGAAGGGACCGAATTGCCCTCGCGAGCCGCCGCCCGTAAGATGGCTTTTGAATCGGCTCGGGAGCTTATGGCCGACGCCATCAAAGCTGGCAGAAGGCCGCTAGACGCGGTGATCGTCAGCGGCGAGGATGGGCGCGACATCATGGCGATCCCCGCAAGCGAGGTGCTCGCAGCGCCGCCAAGGAAGTAAGGCCGCCTCTCACGCCTACATCCACATCCAGGCGATGCTGGCCATCAGAGCTAGGAAGGCCGCCATCGCCTCGACGATGAAGCACCGCTCGACAAAATCCATAGTCGGCAGCGTGCCAGCCGCTGTGTCTATGGGCTGTTCTTCAAGCTGCGGCTGCAGGTCCGTCATGGCGCGCCTACCGGAAGGCTGTCACGAAACAACGGGGCGACGACGCCAAACGGGCAGCCGAAAATCTATGGCAGGTATGCAAGTAGGTGGGAACGTTTGGCAACTGCAGTGAGAAACCCCGATCCGGCGCAGCTCTCAAACCGGCTTGACCGCAATTGCCCCAATCTGCGGCGCACCTCTGGGTTTGATACTACTTTCCGATGGCAAAGGGCCGCGCAGATTTGAATGCGTCGATGGTAGCCGGCCCGCGATGCGCCTGGGGCCGGTGGAACGTGCCGCAGCCTAGGAGAGGAGCGATGGGCCATCGAATTATTACAACAGATCCCGGAAGGTTCCGAGTGGGATCTCCCCGCAAGCTGCGCCAGTAGGCCTCTGAATGGAACACCATGCGCGCGCCCTTCCAGACGCGCACGGCCGCGGGCATGCCGGTCGAGCGACGTTCCCGACGGCGGCCGGCCGTCGTTCTCGACCTTAAAAAAACCGGCTGCCAATGCGTCGCTCACGGTGACCTGAGTGTCTTGCTCAAGAACTATGCCAAATGGAAGCGCAACCAAATGGCCGACACTTCAGTGTCAGCCTTCCCCCGGAACGTTATTGGTCCGGATCGCGTTGGGCTTCGGATCTTTCACGATCGGAGAACGCACATGAAATGGATTATGGCAGCGGCTTGCGCAGCCGCGATTTTTCTAGCTTTCGCGCCGGTGGCGGACGCCAAGGGCTGCATCAAGGGTGCCATCGTCGGCGGCGCTGCCGGCCATATGGCGGGACACGGCAAGCTGGGCGCCGCAGCGGGCTGCGTCGTCGGCCATCACGAAGCGAACAAGAAGGATCCGAACAACGCGAACGCGCAGGATACTTCGAAGCAGAAGTGAGAACGGCGCACCCCGGAGGCTAGGGTTTCGCAATCGCCTGAGGCTTGAAGGCGCGCTCAACCTCGCCGACCAGTAGCCTGCATTCTGGCGGCAGACCAGCTACTCTGCGCTGAGTTCGCCGTCCAGGATGCACACGACACGCTGCGCTTCGTAGCAAAGGCTGACCTCTTCCTCGAGACCCTGTGCGATGCTGCATTCGAGCAGTCTCGAGCCGAACCCGCGCCGCGTCGCTGGCGTCACGAAAGGGGCCGCCGCTCTCCTCCCACTCGACGCGTATCTGTTGTTTCGCTGTCGGCAATCGACGGACACTGTTGCGGCTCCATTGGAAAGCGCACTTGGTAGCATTCGTCCTGGGGCGCCTGACTCGGGCCGCTTGCGCTCAACCAACACCCAAGGCCATCGCGCTCAGGGCAGCCCCGCTACAGAGGGGGCAGTCGCGCCTGATTGCCGTCTGGCAGGAACACCCAAATTTTGTCGCCGGCCCGTAAGGGGCCTCCGGCGCGCACGATACCCATGACGCCGCATTTGTAGGGCGGCCCCTTGTTGAGCAGCCGTTTCTTCAGGCCTGTTTGAAAACGGTCGAGGAGAACGCACGGTGTCCGCAGGCCGGTTAATTCGACAGCGGCAAATGGCCCGAGCCGCAGCAGGGTTCCGAGCGGCAGTCGCTCCAGTTGGAGGCCGCTGGTCGTGATGTTCTCGCCTAAATCCCCGGGCGAGATGTAGTGGCAAGAGTTTGCCAGATCGCCGAACAACTCGATTGGTATCAGATGGACTTGGCGGAGATTTGGAGATCGCGGATTGCGGCGAGCGAGATAACGGTGACCGACATGCGGTCCCGCATGTGCATCGCCCTCTACGCCGTGACCTGTGACGAGGTGGATCAGTTCGCGGCGTGGCTTGCTGAAACGATGTCCGACGTCGCAGGCGACCGCGACCACTGTGCCTCGGAGTACGTCCATCCTGATGCAAACTCTCAGGCCGCTCTCGAGAGAGAGCGCCGCTTTTGCCGAAAGTACCGCGTGATTTCCGCGAGCGACATCGCGTTCAGCACGCGGTTAGGCGGTACGCCGCCCTTTCGGGCCATCTCAACACCCCAGTGCATATGGTCCAGTTCTCGGATCGAGTGCGCGTCCGGATTGATGCTCATGATGCATCCGAAATCGAGCGCTGCCTCGTGCCAGCGCCAGTCCAGGTCGAGTCGCCACGGATGCGCATTGATCTCAACCACGACGTCGTGCTTCGCACAAGCGCGAAGCACCTTCTCGATATCGATTTCGTATCCCGGGCGGCGCTGAAGCTGGCGGCCGGCATGTGACCGATGATCGTGGTGAACGGATTAGCGATCGCCCCGCAGCAGCCGGTCGGTCTGGGCTACCCGGTCCATCTTGAACCGGCCGTGGATGCTGGCGACCACGAAGTCGAAAGTGGCCAGCACATCCTCCGGATAGTCCAGCGACCCGTCCGCCAGGATGTCGGACTCGATTCCCTTCAGGATCCGGAAGTCCTTTCCGGACTTCTTGTTGAGCCGGTCGGCTTCGGGGTGCTCAATCTGCTCCACGGAGAGCCCGCCGGCGTAGTGCGCCGATTTTGAATGGTCGGCGACCCCAAAATATTCGAAGCCTCGGTCGCGCCTGGCCTTAGCCATCGTTTCCAACGTTTCCGTCCCGTCCGATGCATCGGTGTGACAATGCAGGATTCCGCGAAGGTCATCATCCGTGACGAGCTTCGGCAGCTTGCGCTTGAGCGCCCGTTCGATTTCGCCGCTTGAATGTTTTTTGCGGCTTGCGTGATCGGCCCGTACCAGTTCGTCTCGCCGCACCCGCCCGCTTCTTGGTCGCTCGCTTAGCTATGGCTTCTCCTTGTCGGCGGCTCTCAGGAAGACACCTGCCTTCCTCGCTGCTCAGATCAATCTTTCGTGGAGACCGATAGTTCCAATGCGCGAGAAGGTGTCAGCCGCGGTATTTGCATGTTTTTGCCGAAGGTTGATCCGCGGGTGGGTTTCACGCAAGGGGATTGGAACCAACGCCTCATCGTGTGACTTGTGGATATTCTATCCGCCGCTGGCGTGAGCAATGAACGCTTTCAATAGCGCTAAGGTCGGCGCAAGTCGTTGCCAAAAGAAGCAGGCGCCCCTGCTGCATACGTCCTCGGCTTGAGGAGCGGGGCATGGCGAACGTCTTAATCAGGCGCGATCAATTCAACATCACCCCGCAAGGCATCATACATAAGCCAACGGATGCGGCTTTCACCCCCCAGCCCGGCAATCCTCATTGCGGGACGACGCGCTTGGGTCAGCTCGGAAATCATGGAGAAGACTACAATCGCGAAGAGGTGGAGCGAATCATGCGGGAGCTGTGGACACAATATGTTGCCGCAAATCCTGAACTGTTCAAAGCGTCATAGAACTAGGTACCGCCACGTTGAGCCCACAATATCACTCTTCGCTTTAGTAAAATTAAATTCGGCCCGGACCAGGTGAACTGCATCGCTGAACAGCTAAAGGTGGCTTCTGAGGTGCTGAGGTGATCCACGTGAAGCGGCGCTTGGGAGGCGACGCCCAGCGACGAGGAGACCCAGTCCGAAGGCAGGACGACGACCCAAGATGGAGCATCGGGAGTATCAAACGTCCGGTCCAGGAGGTTTGCCTCCCAGTTGGGACGTTCCCCGAGCAAACCAGCTACAAGCCGGCGGCTACGATCTGCTGATAGTGCCGCAGATATTCTTCCGCCATCCGTGTTGCCGTAAAGCGTTGTTCGAACCGTTCACGAACTTTGCTTCGGTCGAGTTCGCCGACACGCTTAATTGCATGGACCGCTTCTCGTTCTCCTTCTACGATAAATCCGGTTAAGCCCTCATCGATGACTTCGGGCACGGATCCCGATCGGAAAGCAATGACCGGCGTGTCGCAGGCCATAGCTTCCGTCATGACGAGACCGAAGGGTTCAGGCCAGTCGATCGGAAAAAGCAGAGCCGCTGCTCCGGCTAGAAATTTCTCTTTCGCCGTGTCGTTGACCTCGCCGGCCAGTTGGATTTGCTTTCCATCGATCAGAGGCTGCAAACGATCGTTGAAATATCCGCTTTCGCTGCGAGGCACTTTCGCAGCGATGCGAAGTGGCATCCCTGCCGCGCGCGCAATACGGATTGCCTCTTCGGGACCCTTGTCGGCCGTGAGCCGTCCAAGAAAAGCAAGATAGCGTCCGGAGTCGAGGCTCGGACGAAACAAGTGAGCCGGCAGCCCGTGGTAAACGGTACCAGCCACTTCGCCTCCTCAAGGGGCCAACGCTGGTTATTGGAAATCGAAACGAACGGAGCACCCGGGAAGTTGCGGACCAGATCTCGCAGGCCGGGCAGATCCAACCGCCCATGCACGGTGGTAAGAAACGGCACTCCAAGTCGGCTAAGCAATGGCAGATGCAGCCAATCGATGTGGGCGTCACGTCAAATTGTCTCGCCTGCCGCGCGATTGTTTCCAGAAGGGCCGCCATCGCAGCAGCAGGGTCCGACTTGGGTCTGCCGAGACGTAGCGCGCGAGGCCAGGCCGGCTGCAATTTGCCCCGCGTGCCAGAATCGCCGCTCGCGAACAGCGTCACCTCGTGTCCGAGTTCCACCAACGCTTCGATCAGCCACGCAACCACTCGCTCGGGTGCCGCCGTAAAGCTTTGGGGGAACGCTTTCGGCCAAGGGGCGATCGGCGCAATGCGCATTGTTTTGTCTCAATCAGTCGCGGCGCGCCGGCTTGGCCGCCCGTATCAATGCGGAGCGTAGCCGCGACGTTCCTCGCTTGGCGATGTTCGGGACTGTAGCGAACCTTGCCGTCCCAACCCCCCGCGAGCGGATCGAGCCAATCTTAGCAACCCGCTCATCAGATATCTGTCTTCTCTGCACGAAGACAAAAAGCACTTGCTCGCGTCTGAGGTTTGTCCCCCGACTGCCAAGCAAAGTTTTGTAGCGGTCGCCGCGGCGCCGCAGAGCAGGAGCAAGTCCACGGCTCTGGCGCTTTTGCATTTCAAGGTAGGTTGCCAAACGTGATTTATCTGATGATCTACACTTGCGCGCCGAGTGGGTGTTTGTGGCTCCAATCGCCCGAGCGACCTTCTCAACCCACCGGAACCGGTGCGGCTCTCCAGCCGCAGGCGCTGATGCCGCAACCGTTCTGTATCGCCATATGGATGAAATGGAGCTTGCCAATCGCCACGCTCGACAGCTGAAAGGGGTAGGCATCGCCCAGACCAAGCGACCGGTTAAGTTCGTTCAGCGAATAGGCGAGAGGTGTCCAGGACGCCAGGAGCGCGCTGAAATCGCTTTCGAGATAGGGGTCTCGCAGCGTCTCGAGAGCACGCGATTCCAAGGAGAGCGGCAGCCCGGCTACCGAATCCAGGACCGATACGATATGCAGGAAATGAGCGAAGGTCTCGGCCCAGTCCTCCCAGGGATGCGAACTAGCGTACTCGCTGATGAACGCCGCACGATCATATGAGCGATCCGTGCGCTCATGGTATGCCTTCAGCGCATTCTCGTAGCTCTGGGATTCGTTTCCGAAGATCAACCTGAATGGCCCCCTGAGTTGCGTCTCGGCAACAAGAAGGTCCCAACAAAAATGGCCGACCTCGTGACGAAAATGGCCGAGCAGGGTACGATACGGCTCCCGAAACGCCACCCGTCGCGTCTCGCGTTCAAGATCGTCAGCCTCGGCAAGGTTAAGCGTGATTAGCCCAGCTGAATGGCCAGTCATGATGGGGCCTTCCTCTGGATCGTCCGAAAGGATGTCAAAGCTGAGCTGGTTGGCTTCCGATTTCAGCGGCAGTTTCAACCGGCACAGGTCGTACACCAGTCGCCGCTTTGCCTCTTCAACCCGACTCCAGAGCAATCGGTTCTTGGTAGAGCCAAGATTTGGGATCGTGCGCGTCAATGCGCACGAGCAGCAATACCGACTTTTCTCGTCCGCCGACCAGTTGCACCCGATCAAGTCGCGGTTTGAACACGGTTTGACCTCTTCCAATCGTCGCGTGACGAGCAGAAGGGGATCAAAGGCGAGGCGCTGCGAACACCGAGCGCATCGACCTTGCTCGAAGAAAATCCGCTCGCTGCATTTGGGGCAAAAAAGATTTCGCATATGTTGAGCGCTGCCTCAGCTGCGTGCTGAAGCCGTCGTACGCCGACGGGGCGAGTGGGATGTCGTCCCTCACGTTTTTAATCTCCACGGCAACCAACGCCAATCTATCCAAACCGCGCGAAGTGTTCCGGTCATCTCAACCGTAATATCGCCAGCGCGGCGGCGGGCGGCGCGGCGGGCGCGTCATCAATAGCGCCAATGCAAAACCGATCCCGCCCGCGATCAACATCGAACCGAGCGGGTTGTCCTGCACCTTCTTCGCGATGGTCTGCGCGCTGTCACGGAATGTATCGCCGCTATTCTCATAAGCGTCTTTGGCGTAGCTGGCCGCAGCGTCCGTAGCTTCGCGCACTGTATCCTTGGCCTGGCCGTACAGGTTCTGTGCCGTGCCCGTCGCCTCGCGGACGCGGCCTTCTACCTGGGTCTTTGCGTCGCCCGCGATATCGCCGACGGAGCCCTCGACCTTACCGGCGAAATCCTTCGCGGAGCCGGCAATTCGATCCTTGTCCATGGCGCACTCTCCCTAAAGATGAAGTCTCAGAGAACCAACCGGCAAGGTCAGTTTCGGTTCCGGCACGCACCGGCAGACCACCTTGCAAACGTCTGGTCTAAAGCTGTTAGGAATCCACGTTCACTGTTCGAGCGACATGACAAGCGGCGCACCCAGCACAACATGGAATGGAACGCGCGCTTCGTTCGTTTGAACTTCGGCTTTGCCAAGGAGGCGGAGAACTCCAGTGCGATTTACCGCCGTCATCATGTACTTCGCTCTGGCCTTGCTTACGGGCCTTGCGGAGGCGCAGACGGTTCAGCCAAAGGAAAGATCAGTCGATGCCCCGACCGGTCGAACGCCGCCAGAAGGCTAGTTGCAGCCGCAGGTTGGACGGGGCCGCTTGACACTTCCTCTGGCGGCGCACCGGCCGAGAGTCCTCAGGGACAAAGCCCGCCCAGCATGCAGGCGGCTCCCGAGGGATCGTCCAAGACCATAGTGAAACCTCGGTCGTTCTTTCCGAACAGGTTTCGCACGCGCACTTGGCGGGCCTGCGCGGCGAGGGCGTGTCCTACGTTTTCGCCGGGAAATCCGAGCTCGACCTTGCCATTGCGTTGGACATTCTAAATCGCGAGCTCGGCGTGAAGCGGCTGCTGCTTGAGGGAGGGGCGGCGCGAATGGCGCCTTTCTCCGGACCGGTCTTGTCAACGAGCTCAACCTGATCATTTGCCCGGCGGTGGACGGCTCGAAGGGCGCACGCATGTCGCGACCATGGTGGCACGATCCGTCTCGGTGAACCTTCGCAATCGCCGCAAATCAGATCCGCCTATTTGCCTTCCCGCTCGGTCTTCCGCTTCGCGTCCTCGTTCATTTCTTTGACCGTTGGATCCGGATTGGTCTGGCCGGTCGTCTGAGTTCGCGTTGCTGGCGGGCTGTCGTTTGGGACCGATGTCTGACCAGGCATGTTGTCGGCCGGACGTGTTGCGGTAGCTGGCGGTGGCGAGCTGGATTGCGCGTTTACCGCTTGCATGGTCAACAGAAGGACGCCGGGCAATAGCAGCGCGAGCGTCTTGAGTTTGCGTCGCATCGATCTGCCTCCTTTCGTTAGATCGATGCAACGGTTTGTCGTGCCTAAACGTTCCCTCACGTTTTCCAGTTGTTTCCCGCGCGCAGGCGCTGATGCTGGCCATGCTTCTGCATGTCAACGACTCCGGCTTTGTCGTGACCCCTGTTCTGTCCGGTCAAAGACGCAATCAGCGCACACGTCCGTCTCCGCGCCGGTAACGACGACAGTTCCGACACCTTTTTCCTGTAAGAGTGTAGCGAGTGGCGAGCGGAAGAAGGCCGAGTAGGCGGGCTTGTCGATGATGATCGCCGGGGGAACGAAAGGGACTAGCTCAGGTACCAGATCAAGTTGCATTCCGCCGATCGATTGTCGAGTCGCGATCTTCCAGCGCTCAAAGTACAATTTCCAACGACCGCACGTCTCCCCGGCCGAATATGGCGTGATAAAGCGGGTGCGGAAGCTCGGCAGCCTTGATCAACTCAATCTGCTCGTGAAATCGCATGCGATACATGGTCATCAAGGCGTCATGACCTTCGTCGGAAGAGCTGCACAGGGCGTCATCCACCAGGATCACGCGTAGACCAATATCGACGGCGTCAAGCACGGTCGACAGAACGGAAAATCGTCCGTTCGGGATGCTGCGCCGTTATGCCGACGATGGCGGGAAGGACCCGCTTCATCCAAGGCGTTTCCCAAACTCCGCCGCTCGCGAAAATTCGCTGCATGTCCACGCAAAGGTGAACCGCGTTCTCGATCAACTCCATGCCAAAACCGGTCTCGCCGTCCCGAGATTTCAGGATTTCTTTTTGGGGACCTTTTTGTCCTTCTTGCGAGCCTTCGACAGGCCGATTGCGATCGCCTGCCTGCGGCTCTTCACTTTGCCACCCTTGCCGCCGCGCCCGCTCTTTGCCTTTCCTTTCTTATAGCTGCGCATCTCGCTCTTGACGTCGCTGCCCGAACTCTTCGAGTACCAGCGTTTTTTCTTTGCCTTGCGTGCCATGGCGGTTATCCGTCCAAAGAAGGCAGAACTTTTCGCCGTGCCGAACTGTTCCAAGCTGTACACGCTGTGTCTTCGAGCTTCGACTTTAGGCCTTGGCTTTCCCGGATTAGGAACCAAGCCCATCTCCCTGGATTGTCAGGACGATACACGTTACGCTAACCGGAGAAATTCTCATGTCCGAAAAAGACCTCAGCGCCCTTTTCCTCGACACGCTCAAAGACATCTACTACGCGGAAAAGCAAATCTACAAAGCCCTTCCCAAAATGGCGAAAGCCGCCAGCTCCGATCAGCTTCGAAATGCGTTCGAGAAGCACCACGACGAGACCGAAGAGCACATCGAGCGTCTCGAAAAGGTATTCGATCTTCTCGGCAAGCCCGCTCGCGGCAAGAAATGCGAGGCGATCGAGGGCATTATCGACGAGGGGAAGGAGATCATGGACGAGTACCAGGACGCACCGGCGCTTGATGCCGGTTTGATTGCCGCCGCACAGGCCGTCGAGCATTACGAAATCTCGCGTTATGGCACGCTTAAGTCCTGGGCCGAAAAGCTCAGCATGAACGAGGCCATGAAGCTGTTGGATCAAACCCTCGCCGAAGAAAAGAAGACGGACGACACACTGAGCAAGATCGCGGTCTCCGCAGTCAACGCGGAAGCTGCGTGATAAGGTCGCTGCTTCGTCTTAGATGGCCTCAAGGCTGCCTTGCACGGCGCTCCGGGCTTTACTAGTTAGCCACTCGTTTCCGAGCCTTGGCCTATGGAACCAAGCTTCGCCTTCGCGCGAGCCAGCTCGGATGCTGCATCCACTCCGAACCACCGTCGCGGCGCCTGCCGCCGACGACGGCAGCCGCCCAGGCGGTCACGGTTACCGAGCAGCGTGGCAGCCGCGAGCGAGAAAGCCACGATGACCGTAATGTGACGCGATCGATTGATAGTCAATTTCGAATCCGCGATCACGGCATCGACCGGTCGTTCCGCCTCACCCGGAGAGAGCGCTGTGGTGGCGGCTACCTGTTGGACGAGATAAGTCCTGTCATCGCCGCTTACGCCGCTATCGCTAGCAGAGGTCATGAGGATCCGTCCAGCCTCGGCCCGTTCCGAACCGAGGTCCACGATTTGCGGCCGTCGGAGTGCGGCGAAGAGGAACCAAATGAAGAAGCTGCTGCTAATTCCCGCCGCTGCATCGCTCAGTGCGATGGCGGCGAAACCTTCAATCGAAAACGAAACGAGGATCCCATTGCAGCTCTGGATCGAGCCCAATGCAGGAATCCTCCGATCGGAATGCGGAAATCACCCAACGCTACAAACAACAGCAGCAGTAGCGAACTGACTGTTCGTTCGTATTTCCCATGCGATTCCAATTTGGCTTTTCAGCCACGACGAGGCGATCGGAGCGATCCGAGCAGATGATTTCCGACATAGCGATTGTGAGAGGGACTGCAATAAGCGAACGCAGCTGCCTCAACTTAAGTCTTCGAAAAGAGCAACAAATCAGACCGCTTCCGGACCGTGTTGTCTGCGTCTTCACTGCCGGGCGCAAATGTTCTCCTGGGCGTCACCGCTTGTTATCCGATAACGGCGCCGCCGGGACTTGACCTCGACGGCTATGGGTGAGACGTTTTCTTTCTGCCGAGCAAATGGAAAGGCTTCAATGCTCCCCGAAGGAACGCCGAAGCCTTTTAGGAATGATACTAACGAGACCGTATTCTTCTACTTTTTCTCCGGCACCCAAGTCGTGCTGGCCTTATCGTATTTGAAGCCGGGCGCGTTTTTCAGATCATCCTTAGTTTGATCGAGTGTAAGCCACCACTTGTCGTTTTTCTTCGACGTCTTCACGGCGGTAAAGGGAACGATGACGTCCTTCTCCCCAGCGCCGAGGAAGCCACCGACGCCGACCACAAGGCCGGTTACCTTTCCGGACTTATCGACCAGCACGTCGTCGACATCGCCGATCTTGCTCTCTTTCGGATCGTACACCGCTTGTTTGTAGTAATTGGTGACGGTCCAGCTTTCAGTTGGAGCAGCCGACATGGTGGTGGCCGCGTAGGCGCTGGTAGTCAATGCGGCGGCGAGCGCAAGTCCTGCAGTGAGCTTCTTCATTTTGATCTCCTTGGAAGATTGTGTCTCAACTAAACAGGACAAACGGTTTGCGGTTCCCGTCTCCAGGCTTGTTCTCTAGTGCGGCCTCCGGTGCCGCTGCACGACCACCAGGAAGCGCCAAATCCTTTTTGTTGCGGCGCTGCGAGTATCTCTGAAGGGGGTCCGTTAGTCCGGAGTGCTCACTCAGAGGACATACTCGCGGCAGCGAATATCTGGTGCAGTGCGATTGTCAGCGCGAGCGGGTGTCAGTGACCAAAGAAGAGCCACAACAAGATGATTACCGGAATCGGCACGCCCAATAGCCAAAGCAGAAGTCCTCTTCCCATCGCGGGCTCTCCTCACTGCGAATTTAAGGTAACGACCGAAACGGTGCAGCGTTCCTTGCATCAAGCGCGGCATATCGGGCGGCGCCGGCCAGGGCACGTTGCGCATGCCAAATACCTTGCTCGCGCGAAAATGCCCGCCAGCAGGATGGCATTTTCGTTGCGCAGTTTGAGGAAGGCGAGATATTCCGCGCCGCCTGCGACATGGGGCTAGAGGGGCTTGTGTCGAAGCGCCAAGATTGGCCGTATCGCGCCGGACACTCAGCGGATGGGATCAAGGTGAACAACCGCAAGCTTCCTTGCGAGGGGTTGGCCGAACTTCCTGAGTGCGGATCCAGTGCCGCTCCAGGGGTTGGAACGCGGCACCTTCTTTCGGGTTGAACGAAGGCTTCTTAGGTGGATTTTTTTGATGACCGCCACTGGCTGGAAGATAGTGCGCTCCTATGTCGCTGATTTGCGGGAATGGGCTCGCAATATCGCGACGCAGTATACCGTCGCAGTGGTCATCCTCGTTATCGGCGCGCTGCTGGTCCTCGTGGCCCTGGGATTCGGCGTCGCCGCCGTGTTTGACTTCATTGAAACGCGCTATGGCGCCAACATGGCGCTCGCAAGTGTGGGCGGCTTTTTTCTTATCGTTGGCGTCGCCGCCGTGCTAGTGGGACAGTCGTTGTTGAAGCGCCGAATACCACCGTTGCCACGACCCGATCGGCAGATTGAAGGTCTCAAGCGATCTCTTGCACTACCGACGGCTATGCATCTTCTCACGAACGGCCGCAACGCCGGTAGGCTCGCCAAGGACCCCGTTACAGGGATGCTGGTGGCCGCGGCGGCGCTGGTCGCTATTGGGTGGATTGTCGCATCGCGCCCATTGCGGTCGCGCGCGATCGATCCGGATGCGAGGTGAAGGTATGCCGCGCCACACGATCGAGCGCCCCCAATGCCTGTTTCAGACACGTTGAAGAACACCTTCTCCCTCGGCCCACAATCCAAACTCTGGGCGATCGCACTATCGTTTTTGCTTTTTGCCGTTGGATACCGCGTCGGGGTTTTATCTGGAGACCCTGCTCCAAGGACGAGTGACATTCCACTCGAGCCGGAGCGCGGGCGATCGGCCGATGCGCCTTCCGATATCCCCGTGAGAGGCTGGAAGGACATCCTGCTTCGCGTTCACCAGAATATTTCCGATCATCGGGTGGTTGCCCTGGCGGCTGGCATGACCTTCTACATTTTGCTGGCGATCTTTCCAGCTCTTGCCGCACTGGTTGCCATCTACGGCCTGTTTGCCGACCCGGCCGAGATCACATCCCACCTGGACACACTCTCGGGCTTCCTTCCGGGAGGCGCGATCGAGGTTGCGCGAAACCAGCTCACGCGCGTCGCGTCGAAAGGGGGACAGACGCTCGGCCTGGCTTTCTTGATCGGTCTCGCCGTTTCGCTGTGGAGCGCGAATGCTGCAATGAAATCACTGTTCGACACGTTGAATATTGTTTACGTGGAGAAGGAAAAGCGCGGCTTCATTCGGCTCAACGTCATCTCTCTGTCCTATACGCTGGGTGCAGTCCTTTTCGCGCTCACCGCCCTCGGTGCGGTCGTCGTATTGCCGCTCGCCTTGAACTATGTGGGCCTCTCCGGGGCGGCCGATTTGCTGCTTCGTGTCGGGCGATGGCCGGCACTGTTGGTGCTGCTGATGCTCGCTCTGGCGTTGATCTATCGTTACGGTCCAAGCCGCCGAACCGCGCGTTGGCGCTGGATTACATGGGGAAGCGCGGTCGCAGCGATCCTGTGGCTCGCCGCGTCGGCTTTGTTCTCATGGTACACGGCTAGTTTCGGGAACTACAACGAGACCTACGGCTCGCTCGGCGCGGTCATCGGCTTTATGACCTGGCTCTGGATTTCCGCGATCGTGATCCTGATCGGAGCGGAGGTCGACGCGGAAATGGAGCATCAGACGGCATGCGATAGCACGACCGGGGCGAGTAAGCCGATGGGTGAGCGTGGCGCGACAATGGCGGACACGGTAGGCGCACCCCAGGACTGAACAATCGCTTAGAACAGGCCAGGAGATGTCCCTGTAGGTGCGTCAGTATGACCGGCCGACAACGGACTGCCAAAAACCTGGTCAGATGAAAATGCCGGCGGCCATTCCGACAATGCAAGACGCCATCGCCGCGGTGGAAGCCCAACCCAGCCAATAGAGCCAGCCGTTCACGACCAGTTTTCCCATTACCTTTGGGCGGCGGACCAGCACCATGAGGGCGACCATGACAGGGGCGGCCAGCACGCCATTAAGAACGGCGCTCCAGTAGAGTGCCTTGATCGGGTCGATACCGATGAAATTGAGCGCGATGCCGAGCAATCCGGAAATTGCGAGCACCGTGTAAAAAGCAACGGCTTGCTTCGGCTTCCGGCCGAGTCCGACGGGGCATTTTCGTCCTTCAGCGACGGCATAGGCGCTCGATCCGGCCAGTACAGGAATAGCGAGAAGGCCAGTACCGACAATGCCAAGCGCAAAGATCAGTTCGGCCAGCGGACCGGCAAGCGGCTTTAAGGCTTCGGCCGCTTGCGCTGAGCTTTGCACATCCGTTACGCCCTTGGAGTGAAGCGTGGCTGCGGTCGTGATGATGATGCAAAGGGCGATGAGATTGGAGAATCCCATGCCGATAAAGGTATCGAGGCGAATGCGCTGAAACTCTTCGGGCGCATCGGCGCCGTCACGTTTCAATGGCTTCTTGTTCTTGTCGATGCGCTGCTCCTCGGCTTCCTGCGACGATTGCCAGATGAACAGATATGGCGAGATGGTCGTGCCGAGAATGGCCACGAGCGTCGTGAGAAAAGCCCCGTTCCACTTGATGGTGGGCACAACGATCCCCCGCAACGCTTCGCCCCACGGGACGTTCACAATGAGCAGGGCCGCGACATACGCGAGCAGTGAAAGTGTAAGCCACCTGAGAACGGCAACGTACCGCTTGTAGTCAAACCAGATCTGAGCTGCCACGGAGACAACGCCGAACGCAACTACATAGATAGCGGCCGGGCCGCCGATCAGGAGCTTTAGGGCATCTGCCATTGCCCCGAGGTCAGCGGCGATATTTACCGTATTGGCGATGCACATAATGGCAAGCAGCATCCATAAGAACGGCGCAGGGAAATGACGGCATACATTGCCCGCGATGCCATGCCCGGTGACACGTCCGACCCGTGCGGAGATTTCCTGGATGCCCGCCATAAGCGGATAGCTCAGCAGCATGGTCCAGCCGATGCCAAAGCCAAGCTGGGCACCTGCCTGACTGTAGGTGCCTATCCCTGAGGGATCGTCGTCGGATGCGCCTGTAATGAGGCCGGGTCCCAATGTCTTCAGGAAGTTCTTCGCGCGAGACGGCCGCTTCCGAGCCTTGGCGGTGACGGCTGCATCGGCCACTGGTTACCGTCCTTAACACATAGAGTGGCCCCGACTGCTGGGAGCGAGCGGGAGCAACACTCGTGCACTCTGACAACGCGGTTGGCAGGTGCCTGGTTCCGCCTTGCGTGCGCCGAGGCCATCGGCAATGATCGCTTATGTCTGAATCGCCGCGTCGAAGGGCCAAAAACTACCTCGCGATTCTGCTGCTCGCATGGCTGCCCTTTGCCGCCTCGGCACAGGAGGACAAAAAGACCGACGAAGATAAACCCGCCGACCCGGACACCGGCGAGAGCACGGTCGAAGAGAAGACGCTCGGAATCCTGCCGAACCCGTTTGCCAAATATGGCGCGAAATTCGCAGCTACCTATATCGGGGAGGTGTTGGGTAATGTCTCAGGCGGCCTCAAGCGAGGAACGATATACGAGGGTCGTCTGAACCTTGCCGTTGATGTAGATCTGCAAAAACTCGCTGGTCTTAACCAGCTTACATTTCATGCCAACATGTTTCAGATTCATGGTGATGGCCTTTCGCGAACTGATCTTCAGAACTTCTTCGTAGTCAGTGGAATCGAGGCTTTGCCTACGACCCGGCTCTACGAAGCTTATTTTGAAAAGAAATGGGGTAGCAACGTCGTTTCCCTAAAGGCTGGTCAACTTGCCGCCGATTCCGAATTCTTCAACACCAAATACACCGACGTACTTACCAACGCTTCCATGGGCTGGCCGGCGATCACCTCCGTTGATTTGCCGAGCGGCGGGCCGTCGCCACCGCTTGCGGCGGTCGGAGCGCGGCTGCTGGTGAACATCGGCGATAATCTCTCCGTGCTTGGCGGGATCTTCGACGGCAATCAAGCAGGACCGGGGACAGGTGATCCGCAGCAGCGGGATCGCTACGGCATCAATTTTCGCGTGAATGATCCGCCGCTGCTGCTGGGGCAGATTCAATATTCCTGGAACAACAAAAAGGGCGATCCCAATCTCGCGGGCAGCTTCAAACTGGGTGGCTGGAGGAATTTCGGCCCTTTTAGCGACTTGCGCTTTGCCTCGAATGGAATGTCGCTCGCCAGCCCTGAGAGCAGCGGCACGCCCGCGATGCTGAGCGGTGATTTTGGCTTGTGGGCTGTTTTCGAGCAGAAACTCTATCGCGTTCCCAAAAGCGATGACCGGGGCATTGGCGTCTTTGGTCGGGTCTCCTCCAGCCCGACGGATAGCAGCCTTATAGACCTCTACACTGATGCGGGGATCGAGTTCATCGGTCTGAGCGAAGCACGACCGAACGACAAGTTGGGCATAGCGGCTGGCTACGCCCATGTGTCACGACGCGCACAGGCGCTCGACGCCGATTTCCGCGCGCTGATGGGTCCTTTCTGGCCGCAGAGGAGTTTCGAGGGTCTCTTCACGGCCGTCTATCAGTACGAGGTTCGCGGGGGATGGACCGTGCAACCAAACCTTCAGTACATCGTGCATCCGGGCGGCGGCGCGACGGATCCGCTCGGTACCAGTCCTGGTCGCCTCCTACGCAACGCGATGGTATTGGGCATTCGAACCACCTTGAAATTTTAGATAGCTCCGCGCAGGCCCGGATGGATAACCGGCAGCAAATCAGCGCGGTTGACAGGTTTTCTTCACCCAATCATTGTCACGCCCGGACACACATAACGGCTGTTACGCACCTTAGAGACGACGCCCTCAAGCCCGACCTTACACGAATGCTCGTCCATTTCGCCGCCGTCAACCTCGAAACTATCGCTGAACTGCACGTCCGTATTCGGCGACAAGTTACTCGAGCTGTGCCTTGCGCTCGGCCAACGTCAGCTTTCGCAAGTCGTAGCCGTTGAGACAGAGCAAAATCGAAGGGACGAGCGCGGCCTTCAATTCGTTTTGCAGGACAGAAAGTCGGTGGTGCCGTTCGCTCCCGGGACAACGGCCTCACCATCCTCACCATCGATGATCGCCGATCGGCGTTGACCTCGAAGGCATCGGCCGCGATCTTTCCGAAGCGCTTTGTCCAATCGTTGCCCCGGCGTCTGAAGATTGTGACTGCGCCGTCGGTGATATGCACCTGAACCCCGTAGCCATCGAACTTGATCTCATGAATCCAGCGCGAGCCGACGGCACCTTGTCGACGGACGTCGCGAGCGCCGGCTCAACGAAGCCGGGATAGCGCGCCTTGCTTCCAATAGCCGTAGCTACGTCCATTCCGGCGCGAGGACCATGGAGCCCCGGCTGTAAAACCCGGCTGTAAAAGAAGACGGCCTTAGTCGGGGGTGGGACTGAGGCCGTCCTTGGAAGTAATACCGGCGGGGCGACCGGTACAATTCTGAAATGCCGGTGTCGCCGAGATGTTCCTATCTCGAGCCGGTTGGAACTCACCCTTTTTGGTTGGCGTTGCCTCGCCATCAAACGGAGAGCGGACGGCGAAAGAAAAAAAACGAGCCGAGGGCGCAAGCGAGACCGCGCGCTAGTGGCGGGTGGACAGGACTATGAGGTCCGGTATGAGGCGCGGAAGTCCCGCCGATCGAAGCCGGCGGTGAAGAAAGCCGTCAAGAAGGTCGGCAACAGCCGGAAGAAGGTGGAGCGCCGGCTCGCGCGATAGCAAGGGGAAAGGGAAAAGACAATGTTGTACCGAGGCATCGAGTATCACGTATCGCAAACATCCGGCCCGAGGAGCTGGAAGTGGACCGTGATCCTCGATGGCAAGCAGACTATGACTGGCGAGTCGTGGGACCGTGCAGCAGCCGTTCTGGACGCCGAGGCTGTCATCGCGAAGGCCGTCAAGAAGTCTAGGAAGCAACAAGGCCAGGTAACCGAGAGCCTCTGACGGCCGTCATCTGAGCTTTCTGCCGCGTGCCCTCGTTCTCATCATCAAGCAAGCCTGCAGGCAGTTGCGGCGGCGTGCCGAAACCGCTCCGTATACTTTGTAACACTACGATTTGGGTTTTCATCCGGAACGCTGAGCGTCGTGAGGCGTTGAGTCGATCTGCGTCAGGTTAGGAGGAGTGAGTAATGGATCGGGAACACGTGAAGGGATTTGCCGAGAAGACCAAGGGAGCTGTCAAACAGGGAGCGGGCAAAGTTAGCGGCGACAAGGAAATGGAGCACGAAGGTACAGCCGACAAGGCAAAGGGTGACATGCACAAGGCCGCGGGCAATGTGAAGGACGCCGCGCGAAAGGCGGCTGACACCTTCAAGAAGTAAACGGCCACAGGAGGAAGCTTAGCCTAGACGCCCGAAAGGCGGCTTTTTCTTGTGTGCCGAGTATGGACGACGCTTGGACGTGGAAGTCCTCTATCCAGCCTGATGACAGCGAAGGATCAGCGAAGCGCAAGCGCGTCATCGCGAGGTTGGTCTGAAGAAGGCGTGGACCAACGGCGCGGCTCGATGGACAAGCACCGGATAACGAGGCCTACCCGGCCGGACGAGCGGGCAAGTGATCGCGAAGCCCAGGTCATCAAGGAACCGGGGTGGTAAATCCGGCGGGCGCGCGGCGAAGGCGGTCGATCTCACCTCGGGAGATCTGCGCTGTGTCCCGGCAGCGGGACTGAGCCGCCACAAGGCGGCCTGACCGCAGCGCAGAAGTCAGCCAAGGGCATAGTAGGCGGCTGCGCGCCGCTGAAGGCCCGAACGGTGGAAGAGGTCAGTAGAGCGGCGATCTCGTGCGAGCCATGCGGCAGAAAGATCAGAGCGAACTGAACTTGGGCACCGGAGCGAAGGGTGAAGCCCTGAAGACCGCCGCCCAAGAGATCGAAGCACGCGCAGCGAAGCCAGTCT
The DNA here is from genome assembly GCA_005884765.1 of Alphaproteobacteria bacterium. Lineage (GTDB taxonomy): Bacteria > Pseudomonadota > Alphaproteobacteria > Rhizobiales > Xanthobacteraceae > Bradyrhizobium. Next base: position 14,249 of record VAZV01000062.1, on the reverse strand, counting down.
CGAAAGTGCGGCGGTCGCAGGGCCGTCGATGGAAGCAGTATGTCCTCTAAAATTCCGGTCGGCGGATTGGAACTAGCGGCGAAGCGTGATGATTAAATCGGCCGGCAGGGATCGATGGAGGTTCCCATTGTTGCGCAGAAGGGTAGACCAAACCGCGTCGCTGGACGAGCGTCTGGCGGAGCACCTCCGTCAGACCGAGGAAAAGGTCAAGAACCTGCCGCACGGAGCTGAGCGCATTGAAGCGCTCAAGAAGGCGGAAAAACTCCGTCAGGCCACCGCCGTCTACAACTATTTCCTCTCCAACGAACTCAAGCCGCCCGAATAATGTTCACTTTTGGGCATGTCGGCTGGATGCGGCGCTTCTCAGCCTCGCGAGGAAAACGGCGGACCCGGAGGTTGCAGCCGCGGGTCGGGAAAGTGGCTGATTATCTGTCCCAGATTGACGAGACCATGCCTTCGTCAGACCGGGGTCCGCAGGCTCCGGACCTTGAACCCTCTCGTGGTTGAACAAGGAGCCCGCCATGGCAGTCTCTATCTCGGCATTGCCGTCACCAGCGTGAACGCCCTGATCGCAATGGCCCTAGTCATAGCGTTTATATGAAGGTCGCCTCTTTGAAATAGTCGGGTGCGCTCGCCACCCGGGCCCAACCGACACGGAACGGTCCTAGTTAGCTCATCCCCGCGCTGGGGCCGTTTCTTTTGGGCGCTCCACACGAGTCAATAGCATGCACCTGACGACGCGGCGGCCGATGCAGTTCAGGTACATGGTTGGCGTTCTCGATATCGGCGCACAGCCTCATTGACCTTGTTGCAATCACGCCGATCTTCCGGCGATAGCTCCATGACCGGGTAATGGATATCGCCGTCAATCGTCAGCGGACAGTCGAGCGGCTTTTCCGCCCATTCCCACCACAGATCAAAGGCGTCTTTTGGTCGTCATCGCTTGCGGCCTTAATCCTTTATCGGGACGAAGAGTGCATGAACGGCGAGTGCCAATGCTTATCGCGCCCATCGGGGAAATATCGTTCTCACAATAATCATCGTGCCGTCGCGCTTCGAGTTTTGGAAATTGCGCTTCTCGACCTTTCTACCAGGCCACGGCCTATCCTCTAGCTTGGCATTGGCGTCACTGTCGGAAGGCTCGGTTGGCTTTTGAGTGACACGTTCCTCGGCGAGGAATTTGGGGGCTTCGGCTTTTTGGTCTTCGTTCGGCGCGAGAGCTGGGGAGTTTGAGTTCGTTAGAGAGGATCTACCGACCTTAAGGGGCAGGACCTTCTGCGTAACGGCCCCCTTATGTAATACTGATCGGACTGATCGGTCGGTTGTGATGATAATGCCCCATGCTATGCAGCCGCTCGCAATTACGAGGACAGCAATCAGGACGGCGAAATTGCGCCACGTGAGGTTCGTGAGCATGGGAACGTCGGCCAAGGGCAAAGCCGGTCCGATAACGGGGACCGTGGCCAGGCGTTCCAGCCAGATTGGGGAAAATGCTGGGTGCCGCGCGGCTGCAACTCACCCCGGCCACCTTTGCACCAGCTCTTTGATCGGACGATGCTGTATGCCTTCGCGCGCTTGCTGGGCGGCGCGATCTTCGGGGCTGGCTTGCTATGGTGCAGCGCTCGCATCACGCCGATCCGCACGAACATCCTCGGGCCGCCCAAGTCGGCGACCAGGATCAGCGCTTCCATGGCTGCCTGCCATTCCGGCGCCTCGTGCTCGGCCTTGGGTAGCTTCGTGATGTAGTTGCTGGCGTCTCTCAGTGTGAGGATCTGGCGTCCGCGAGACAGCGGTATTGGCACATCAAATCGCCGCTTCCAGCCGCCCTCAGTCACGGGGCAATTCGAAAGCGCCCAAACGATATTCCTCTTCAGCTTCGTTCCCGGTCCTGAAGAGCGTGAACGTTGCGTTCGGAAACTGTGGCCAGATGGCGCGATCATCCGCTGTAACGATAAGCCAGCCCAACGTGAGCATGTATCGGCCCGGCTCGGTCACGCTTCCGGCCTTCTGCCATGTGATCTTGTTGACCGACGCTGGCCCCAATTGCATTAGCCCGTTCGTCCTAGCTTGCCGCCGCCGTCAGCGGCCAATGGTTTTGTCCAAACGCTCGATGAAAGGCCGAATGCTCGGGGGAAGTTCCCGCCGCTCCATTTCACACCGCTGCCGCAACTCCTCGGCGATCTCGGCAGAGACATCGCGCGACCAGCCTTCAGTGGTGTTGAAAGCTGACGACCCGAACCGGATTATTGTACTGGCCGCTCAGCAAGTCGCGAAAGACGGTCTCGTAATCCGTCGCTTCCGTATCGGCCTCGCGCCAGACGGTGCCGAGCCTGCCGAGATCATCGACAACGAGATAGAATCCTGCTGATTGCCCGGCACGATTGAGGGAGACTCGGGCATACTGAAAACTCCACCCGCGCGACTGTCACCGGGTTTGATGCGCCTCGGCTGAATTGCTCCTAGAGCTTTTGTAGCAAGGAACGGCGCGCCAAAATACAGATCATTTGGGTGGTCGCCGGTCGGGCCGCCCGCACGGCGCCGCCCGTCCCCCCACGGCGGGGGTGCCCCGGGGTGGCATCATGCGAACAGCTCCGCGCCGGCCGGGATGAACTTGAAATAGGTGCCGCTGTCGTGACGCCATAACCAGCCGTTTGTGATCGCGTGCTCGATGCCGGCGCGGTATTGGTCGGGTGAGCCGCCAGCGTTCAGGAGTGCCGCGTTGACCAGCTCGACATAGAGCCGGTCAGTGAATGGGCGGTCGGAAATAAACTTCGGCATGCATCTCACCTATCGATAGTCCATCATCGCGACGGGCTGCTTATTCCAGTTAAAATCCGGGCGAACGTCGGCGCCTTTCTTGCCGCAGGCCTCACACCTAAACAGCGGCTCGATGTCGGATAGCCTGACGTGATCGCGCCAGATCTCCGTTGATCGCGACGGAGTGGCTGCACCGGTAATCCGAGCAATAGATCAGCAGACCGCGAACACCCATGTCGCGCATTTCACCGAGCGTGATTTTCTGTTCGCGGCTCATTGGTGGCACCATGCCGCAGCAAGGCGATTTACCTAATCACTGCCCCTGACACGTCATCCTGATGGGGCACGACGTAATCTACAGCCAACAAAGTCCCTTCAAGGATTATGAATGCGAGCAAGCCGCCCAGCATGCCAAAAAATGCAACCGCGAACACCAAAATGATGGCGGCGCAGAAAATGTCGGCAACGATCTTGCCGCCCCTTTCGATTCTATCGTTGTTCTCCGAAAAGTAAGCCAAGGCGATCTTCCCCTATTGCAGGGTCCCGATATAGCCGATGACGCATAAAGCCAGCAAGGCAGCGACAATCACGAAACCCTTCGGAACAGATAGACCGGGCCGTGGGTGCCCTGCTCGCGCTTGCGTTCGATCTTGCCGTCGTGCGCCAGGCGATCGAGCCGGGCGCGGGTTTTACGATCATCGGGGATGCCGATCAGCCGCGCGACCGCGGTGCAGGATAGCCACACCCTGATCGGCATCATCTCCATGATCTTGGCCTCGGTCTTGCGTGCCCGCATGCGCTGCGGATCGTTGGAGGCGCGCTCGGTCAATACGCGGGAGCTCAGGCCTTTTCGCATCATCGAGGCTCATGAAAATCGCGTGCAGGCGAACAAGTCGCCGATGGCGATAGGGCTCACTATCTGAGGGCGGTGCCGTTTCCCTTCGTAAAAAATCAGGAGAACAGCCGGCGCTAAAATCCTCGGTTGCTTTGGAGGACGGTGCAACAAAACTCGTTGGTTAAGCTTATTAGTTAGGCCTTATGCGCGCGCTGCGGGTTAAATCGGGAACGCTGCGCCGGTGCAGCGGGCGCACGCGAGGCCGCTAAAGCGCTCCGGCTCGACGGCCAAACTTTGCAGCACCAACCTGAAAGAACGCACGGGCGCGGCTACCGCGCGGCGGCAAACGACGCTCTATCTTGGCGGCTTTGTGACAAGTTAGACCCGCTTCTTTTTCGCAGCGAGGCCCTGATCGGTGACGCGGTAGCAAAGCCGGCGTTCAATAATGACTCTGCGGCTCGAGCGCATTGTGAATGCCTTCACCCAGCCAGAGCCCTGCAAGTGCTGTATGAACTGCCGCTCGTGATGGTTGGGAATTTCGGGACCTCGAGGCGTCATTATTTCCCCTTCGCCTTCAGCCCGTCCTGATACCCTCGGGACACTCGCATATAGATGTAACGCCCGTAGGGATCGCCTCCGACATTGGCAAGTGGGTACAAGCCTTGTCTCGCCAAGCTATCGTTGATGCCTTCGGACGACAGACAACGGGGGCGGTACCCATATCCGCGGCCGTCGTCATAACGCCAGCCTTGCGCTTGAGCAGACGTCGCAAGAGACAGGGCCACAAGGACCGCAATTGTGCTGAACTTAGCTAGCGACTTTAAATTCATGGGTGACCTCCAAAACTAGACTTACATTTGAGCTGGCGATAGCTGAACCGCCCATGAATTTAACGACTCGAGGTCGGGATTATTTCTTCGCCTTGAGGCCGAGCTCGACGCCGGCGCCGATCGGCAAGGAGGCGTAACCGCCAGCGGATCGCGCATGCGATAACGACCAAGGGCGCGGGGCTTCGGTCCCGCGCTCAATCTGGACAACAATCCGGAGCGGCCATCTATTCAGATGACGAGGACATAAAGGTAGGCAGGGAGGAAACCAATGAAAGCCGTTTTGACCATTATGGCAGTAGTCGTTGGCGCGCTCACCGCAACATCTGCCGCACACGCACAGGCGGCCTGTCCGCCAGGAAAGGTCGCCGTACCACATGCACGGGGCGGTACGGTCTGCATCGTTCCATCCAAGAGCTCTGGGGATTGCGTTGCGAACAGTTTGCGCAATGGTTTTCCGGCGGGGCAATCCCAAAGTTATTGCAGACGACGCTGGCCTAACTGAAGCGGCTATTTGCTGAATGGACCACAGCTATCCAGCTGCCCGCGCCTCGCTTTCATGCCGGGCGGCCCGGTCGTTTTCAGGAGCCGGTCCGCCTCAGGAGCGCCCGGACCAAACCCGCACAGCGACTCTCCTAGGGGCGGCAATCGCCATCTCCGGGGAGTGGGACAGTTTGATTGTGGCAGGATAGCTGGCTTGAACCGGTGAGCTAGAGGCGCATAGTCGAGACATGTTCGAGCAGCGACCAACTTTCGGGGCACGGAAAAATCCCGGATCTGGCTGGGGGGTCGATATTCTATGGCCCGATGGCGAAACAGAAGTAATCAAGGGCTTTATTGCGGAAGATGACGCGCTCAAGTGGATTACTGAGCATGAGCACTCTAAGGCGCCGAATCAAAAACCATCCCTAGCGCCCTAGGTGGTGTGGACACTTATCGCATCCATAAAATGATGGCTGCGAATTTGTTGCACCGGGGAGCTGGTCGACCGCGAGACGGCATCGCCGCGCCTCTTGGGGGCACCTCTGCAGACCAGAAAACTAGGCAAGGTAAAGTTTTTAGTCTTCGCCTGAAAAATCCTCCGAGGTCCTTGAGCGGAAGTGTGCACGCGGGATTTCCGCAGCCGCTGCTGCTCGGCGGTCCGGATTACCGCGCGTTACGGCCCGGGCGTCGGTTTGATTTTGGCGAAGCGAGGCGCGGGCTGGCGGCTGTTGCTGCGCGGGCGACGGCGCGGCTTGAAGGTCTACCGGTTCCAAGTAGAATTTGCCAACATCGGAACTCCGATGCGCGCGCACAAGGGCACCGGCTATGACCGAACCGCACTTAGACGTACCGGCTGACATTCGCGAGTTAGTCGACAAGACCATTGATCAGACCGAAAAAGCCTTCTCGTTTTTCTTCAATGCTGCAAACGCATCTATGGTGTCCGATGCCGCAAAGACCGTGCTGTCAGTGGCACAGCAAAACGTCAAAGCCGCGTTCGATCACGCGCGCAAGCTTGCCAATGCGCAAGACCTTCAAGAAACGATGGCTCTACAAGCCGAGTTCTTACGAACGCAAATCGAGATAGCCGGTGAATTCATGCGAAGCCTGCCGAGCGAGCGTCCGCAAAAGTAACTGCGCCATTGCTTTTTGCTTTAACGCGCGCTTTTTCAAAGTCGCCGTCATCTTACGTTTCAGCGCCGTAAGTGCCGTTGCCGTTTTTGCCTGTTCGTTGAAACTGTCTTTGGACCGTTCCAGCCTAGTCACGTGAATCTAAAGTTCGCCACATAAAGTCTGCTGGGCTTTGCGGCAGAAGCGTTTGACCGAAGCCAGGATCTGGTCGGCAGACTTGGTCCATTTGAAGGGCCTTGGGTTTTTGTTGTGCAGGTCGATGAAGATACGGATGTCGGCCTCGAGCTGCTTGACGGAAGTGTGAATACCTCCCTGGATTTGATTTCTGGTGAGTTCAGCGAACTAGCGTTCGACCTGATTGATCCATGACGCGGAAGTCGCGTGAAGTGGACATGATACCTGCGGTGGCAAGAGTTGTTGCACACTCGAAATCGCCCCGATGTAGGTGTCTCCGATCGCGCAGAAGCCACCCTGAAGGAGCTTGGCCATCGCAACGCGGTCATCAACACCATCCACCGGGCGCTGACGAAGAACGGCATTGCCGAGGAGCGCTGGGCTGGCCAATTCGCCCTTCACGACGAAGGCTCAGGCCAGAAGATCGTCGGCCGGGTCCTGGCCAAGGGTGTTGCCGAGAACGAGATGGGCGAGCGGGTCTATCTGGTAGTCGACGGCATCGATGGCCGGGTCCACCACATGGAGTTCAGGGACCCGACCCGGATCGAAGAGGTGGGGCGGGACATGATCGTGGAAGCCGCCCCAGTCGTGTCCGGTCCAAGACCGGCCGACCGCAACATTGCCGGCAATGCTGTGGAGGACGACGGCATTTACCGGCCGAGCCGGCATCTGGAGCGCATCCGCGACAGCTTTGAGGGGCAGGGCAAGGACCCCGACGTCTTCGTCCGCTCCCATGTCCGCCGCTTGGAGGCCCTGCGCCGGGCCGGGCATGTCGAGCGGATCGATGCCGATCATTGGAAGGTCCCTGAGGACATCGTCAAACGCGGGCAGGCCTACGATCTGAGCCACGGCGGTGATGGGCTTAGAATCCGAACGCTCTCGACCCTCAGCCTCGACCAGCAGATTGGCAGCGACGGTACGACCTGGCTCGACCGCCAGATGATCGCCGATGACCGCTCGGAAATCCGAGACAGCGGCTTTGGCCGGGAGGTCGGCAAAGCCATGAATCGGAGGGCGCAGCGACTTGTGGAGATGGGACTTGCAACCGCCAAAGATGGCAAAATCCGTGTCCCAGTCGACTTACCAGCAAGTCTTGAGCGACTGGAAGTCGAGCGCGTCGGACAGCAGATGGCAAGAGAGCGCGGACTGACCTACTCTTCTACGACTCCCGGCGATCACATCAGCGGCCGTCTGACTGGAACCGCAAATCTCGTCAGTGGCCGTTTTGCCATGATCGACGACGGTCTCGGTTTTCGGCTCGTTCCGTGGCAGCCACTACTCGAGCGGCATATCGGCCGCCACATCGCCGGTCTTCAGCGCGACGATGGCGGCATCGAGTGGACCTCAGGAAGAAACCGAGGGCTCAGCCTGTAGCGCAGGCTCGGCGAAGGCGCGTGCTCGTAACAATTGGGCCGGACCGCTGCCGCCCTGTCAATGCGGGCGCGTGCTGCGCCCCCGCTCGGCGGCTAACGAAAGCTCAAGGCTCGTCTCCTCGCCAACCCGAAAGTCAAGGCGCAATACGACGCCCTCGCTCCGGAGTTCGAGATTGCAGCCGGGTTGCTCAGAGCCCGCCGGCGAGCTGAGCGGCGCGGACACCATCGCGGCAGACACTCCGCTTTGGTAAGGGTGGCGGCTGTCGTGGGATCTACGATTTGCCGGTTCGGGTTCCCTTGCTGGCACCGGTTGCCCACCCCAGTTGGAGCTATGCCGGCTCGGGACGTCGAAGGTTGACAGCAACTATTACCTCAAACCCCGGCCGTGATCTAGCGGAAGGTCCGCAGGATCATGATCATATGGTTGCGAAGGACGGAACAGGCGCGAGAGCGCAACGTTCTAAATCGCAGGCGCCGAGCTTCGAACCATGCGTCTTGGTCGCTTGGGGCTCGGTCGCTCAAGTGAGGGACAGATGGCTTCAGAAGCTCAGCCTCAAGGCCCCTCTGACAACCCGATCGACTGGCAGCGCGACCGCAAGCAAATCACCCGGGCGGCTGGGATGATCACCGCAGCCATTATTGTCGGGGCGCTCTATGTGGCCAGCGAAGTGCTCATTCCGATTACACTTGCTGCGCTCCTCACGTTTATTCTCGCTCCCTTGGCCAATTGGCTGCGCCGCGTCGGAATCCCGCGGGTCCCCGCAATCGTCGCGACCGTGCTCCTTGCGCTCGGGATCATCGTCGGGCTTGGAACCGTCATCGGCACGCAGGTCGCTGACCTGTTCGCGCAGCTTCCTCAATACCAAAACACGCTGGAAAGCAAGATTACGAAGCTGCGTGATACTACGCTCGCTCCTCTGTCGGGCGCTATCAGCCGTTTCGAGTCGCGCCCAGAGCAGCAGCCACAGAGTTCGCGTGAGACCAGTCCCCCTTCTCCCAACTCCCAGAAGCCGCTGCCGGTCATTGTTCAACAGCCGCCACCATCGCCTGTTCAGGTCGGAGCAACGGTCCTTGGTCCAATCCTTCACCCAGTTGCCACGGTCATCATCATGATCGTGGTCACCATCTTCGCGCTGCTTTATCGGGAAGACATCCGAGACCGCGCCATTCGCGTGTTCGGATCACATGATTTAAGCCGCACGACGTCCGCGATGGACGACGCAGGTGAGGGGCTCAGCCGCTATTTCATCGCACAACTTGCGATTAACTCCGCCTTTGGAATAGTCGTATCGATCGGAACGTACTTCATAGGACTGCCGCATCCGGTGTTGTGGGGCGTCATGGGTGGCGTCTTGCGTTTTGTCCCGTATATCGGCGCGTGGATTGCGGCGGCACTTCCGACCCTGGTTGCCGCGTCAATCGAACCGGGCTGGTCGATGGCGCTGTTGACGGTCGGGCTTTACGCCATAACGGAATTTCTCGCGGGCCAGCTCCTCGAGCCGCTGCTCTACGGACATAGCACGGGACTCTCGCCGATTGCCGTCGTCATCGCCGCAATTTTCTGGACCTGGCTCTGGGGCCCGATCGGGTTGATTATCTCAACCCCACTCACGCTGTGTGCCGTCGTACTCGGCCGGCACATCGAACAGCTCTCCTTCATCGACATTCTCCTCGGCAGCCGCCCGGCTTTGCGCCCGTCTGAAAACCTGTACCAGCGACTTCTCGCGGACAACGCCAACGAAGCGGAAGAGCAGTTGGAGGAGCTGGCTGGAGAGCACAGCCTGATGAACTACTACGATAACGTGGCAATCGAGGCTCTCCAGTTCGCCTCTGCAGATTTTCGAGCGAGTAAGCTGTCGCACTCTGATGCTGAAAGATTTCGGTCCAATTTTGAGGAGCTCATCGATTTTGCACAAGAGTTCGGTCACAAGCAGGAAGCCAAGCGTCAAACATCAGGCCCGGCACCTGCTCTCGGGAGCGGCGCCCACATCTTGTGCATCTCCGGCCGCGGTCCGTTCGATGGCTTGGCCACCAGGATGCTGTCGCAGCTGATCGAACAGGAAGATATGGCCGCGAGCACAAGCATTGCTGAAGCGTCCTCGCGCGAGAAACTGTCGTCCTTGCAGATCGACGACGTTGCCCTGATCTGCGTGCTTTATCTCGATGCACGCGTTCTCGGTTTGATTCAGAAATCCGCCAGGCAGCCCCAGGAGAAACTCGCAAGGATGGGCGCCGACGACTACGCTTCGTCCTTGGAGGACATGCTGGAGATTGCACGGGCCGTGGCCGAACAGCGCGCGAAACTCGCGAGTCCGTCTGCTTCTCCGCAGACTGTCTCCGAGGACGGCGTCGGGAATATGTTACCCGCGACCGGCGGTGTGGCGTGAACGGTCATCGGCCGCGCAGCTGCTCATTACATTAACAGCGCCCGTCAGCTTGCGCCAATGTCAAGGCGGAAATGAAACACTGCAAATCTGCTTCTCGGCGCTTCTTGGGAGGAGTCCCAAGCTCCGAAGAATCGAGAGCCGCAAAGCGTACCCGACCTCGTTAGGACACTTCCAAACCCGGCTTGGGGCGCGAGGCTAAATGGTCCTTACGGGATGCGGGCTGCAAGCCGCCGACGCAAGCGATGGCGTCAAGCGGAGCGGTGAGACGATAGATGAGGCCTTCGCTTGCGTATTTGATCTGTGGCTGACCGTAGTCGCGCATCACGACCTCAAGGACGGTACTCCCAAAGCCCTTGCTCTGCGGAGTCGTCGCTGGTGGACCGTCACACTCCTGCCATGCGAAGCAGAGCGCGCTCGATCCATTCGAGGAGCTTACTGACCAACTCACGTCGACCCATCCGATTTCGTTTGACAGAGCCCCATACTTTGCTGCGTTGGTCGCCAACTCGTGGATCGCCAGCGCGACGTTCTGTGCGGCTTTCGGATTGAGCCCGACCCGGGGACCTCTGATCTTCACCCGATCGCCGTAGGGCCTCATCTCTGCGGCGATCACCTCGGTTAGGTCAGCCCCCTCCCAGTTCTTGTCGAGCAGCATGACATGCGTTTGAGCCAGCGATGACAGGCGGCTCCGAACTGCCGCTTCGGCCTCCTTCACAGTCCGCTTGCCGACAAAGCTCCGCGCGATCACCGATTGCACCACTGCGAACAGATTTTTGGTGCGATGGTGGATCTCGCGAGCCAGCAGCTCCTGCCGCGCCTGCGCTCGCCTGCGTTCGGTGGTATCACGCGCAATTTTCGAAGCGCCGAGTATTCTGCCAGCCGCATCCTTGACAGGAGAGACAGTCAGCGAAATTTCGACCAAAGAGCCGTCTTTGCGCTGCCGTACCGTTTCGTAGTGCGCAATGCGCTCGCCGCGCCTGATGGACTCGAGAATACGGCGTTCCTCGTGGTGACGATCCGGCGGGATGATGATGAAGATGGATTTGCCAAGGACTTCGGCTGCCTCGTAGCCAAAGAGGCGCTCAGCCCCCTGATTCCAGGTTTGAATGATTCCATTCAGATCTTTGCTGACGATGGCGTCTTCAGAAGAATCGACAATGGCTGCGAGGCGCAGTGCGGCCATCTCCGCCTGTTTTCGTTCACCGATGTCAACGAGCATGTTCACAGCGCCGGTCAGGTTACGTCTCGAATCGAAAAGGGGCGTTGGGTATGGCAGAAACGATACGCGCGTACCATCGGGCCGTTCTGCCACCGCGTCTATGCCCCTGATCGGACGTCCGACCTGGAGGCAAACCGCCATAGGGCACTCATCGTGCCGCATGGGCCGGCCGTCGGCCCGATAGAGTTTCCAGGAACCGCAGAACTCGGACTTGCCCAGTTCAGGCCGACACCCCCAAAGCTCTGCAGCGGCTTCGTTGTAGTAAGTGATGCGCCCTTCGGCGTCGGTCGTGTAGATGGCGGCCGGCAGCGAAGCGAGCAGCTCGCGGTACCAAGCCTCGCCCCCGCACAGGGCGCGTTCCTCCGGGTGCAGAGCGCTCTCCTCTGGGTCAGATCCCCAGAAAGGTGACTGGTTGACGCTAACGGTAGTAGACATGGTGTCGCCCCTTGTTTCCTGTTTCTCTCCATTCCGAGCACCACGAGAAGGACCGGTATGACGCCGCTCGTCCGGGGAACCTAAACGTTTGTTGGTCATGCCGGTTCCTCCGAATATGGGCAGGCGGATGAGCGGCAAGTTCCGCTGCTAAGGAAAACGGTTGGGTCCGACAGCGATCTGGGTCAGCCCGCTGCGGCCTGAAAAGACTCCAGGACCGCCACACAAGCTTTGAAGCCATGTGGGACGGCGTCAGTCTAGATGGGCGGCCGGGGTGCCAACGTATCAATTGATACGCCAAACAGGCTTTTTTGGAGCTCTCCATGGAGAAGGCGCACGCGGTCCTAGTCCGAAATCTGAGGGAGCACTCCGAGCTCACGGAAAACGACGTGGCCGAGATCGGCCGGTTGACGTGAACGGCCCGCAATTTCAAGCCGAACGAGGATTTCATCCGCCAAGGCGATGATCCGGAAGTTGCGGCGCTTGTGGTGTCGGCATGGTCGCTCGCTACCACCTTCTCCGAACGGGCCGCCGTCAGTACCTCTCGTTCCATATCTCCGGCGATCTTCCAGACGCCCAGGGTCTCTTCATCGAAAAGATGGACCCTGGGCGACTTCGATCCGGGTTACCTCCACCTCAGGAAGCGGTCGCCCGTCTGACGCTGCCGGAACGCGGCGGCGCGACCAACTTCCGAAAATCATGTCGCGAAAAGTGGCGCGCCCGACCCGATTCGAGCGTGTGGCCTCCACGTTCGGAGGGTGGCGCTCTATCCAGCCGAGTTAGGGGCGCATCTCTGTTTGCTAACGCGGTGCTTACCCCTAGTCACCGCGCAAACCGTAGCTTCAGAACGTGGGGTCGGAGGACGGATTTTGATGAAGAACCTAGCGCGCAAGCCCAAGTCGCTAGTTGTTGGACGCGAAAAGAGATGAAAAACCTCGGTTCGGTTAGATCGCAACCTGAACTGAATGTCGGTATCGGTGGTTGCGCCTCCGGGATTTAGACCCATCCATCAGACTGCGTTGTGCAGCTGATCCCTCGCAAGCCTTTGCATTACAATACTCTTTCTTCCTCACTTTTCGCACCAGCCGGCTTGACACGTACCTTCGGAGGGCAAAGGTTCCGACGTGCGCGATCGTTCACCTGACCTCGTTCGACGACGTTTTCTCAAGTTAGCTCAAACTTGCCCATGATGGATTGGAGCGAGAGTTTAAGTTTTTCAACTACTTAGAGGGCGGCGTGTGCACGACGTGTGCACCGGGAGATCAAGAGAAATCTTGCGAGGGCCAATCTGAGCAGGCCTTGTGAAGCGGGGCACGGCGCCGACCTGCACCACAAAAATTCCGGAGGGCAGGAGGTGCGCGAGCGACGGACGATGAGCAGTCATGGTTTTCGTCATGTTGCTGCGCGAAACACCCATCAGCGCATCGGCGAGAAGGAAGCAGGCAAGTAGATGTCAGTTTGCTGGGCCGTGAGATGGCTCGGTCCGCCAAGCGGTGGCCAGACGCCGTCGGCTAGCGCCTCATCCCGCAGCCTCGCGCGCTCGTCGAGCGTTCGGCAGGGCCAGATGTGCAAGAAGCGCGTGACCGTCCCCGTTACAGATGTCATCGCGGCAAGGAGCGGCGAGACGGCCTTGCGGCCGGGAACTGCCTTGCGTCAGAGCCCCGTTGTCGCTTCAGGTCCGGCGTAATCGCCCTGGTCGGGGTAATTAGGCTTGTGATCCATGCCTCAAGCGGTTCAAAGGCGCGATCCTGATTCGCTCAATATATTCGCCGTCCCTGCTTGCTGTCGTCGACGAGGTGATTGAGTAGGGTCGACGTCGACGTAGAGCGGACAACACGGATTGGCTCGGCATGCCCGACGATGCCGGCGCTTCCCTAGGCGAAAGTCAGATGGGCTAACGCATCCCGGTCGCGGCACGCTCAGGTGGCGGATTGCCGCCCACCCATTAACGATCGCTTAACCATCGCAGCCTAGCGTGCGGTTACTTTTCGGTTAACAGACCGCCCGGTTCGTTCCAGGAGAACAGCCGATGCCTGCTGAAACACTGACATATGCCGCACTTAGGCCGAGTCGATCGAGCACCTTGGAGGAAGACAAAGCCTGTTCCGCAATCAATACAACGCGCTTGGCAAGCTAAACCTTGCGGCGCTCGAGCGGATCGTGAGCGCGAAATACCAGCGCGGCGCCGCGGCCAACCGCCAGCATCCCTTTGTCGAGGTTCTGTTCTCCGACATCACGGAAAGCCGCGAGGTTTTGAACTTGAGCGAACTCGTCCGTGAGCCCTTGCCGCCGGCATTTCAGCAGCTGTCTTGAGCCATCAGTTGAACGACGGCCAAGCGGCATCCCGCAAGGGGCACGGCAGCTCCTTGCGGAGCAAGCCAAACGAGCGAGGCCCAGAAGGGCTCAAGCAGGATCATGATCGCGGCATCACAAAAGGAACAATGATGAAAAGACCCATTCTCTCGATTGACGAGCCAGAACCGAAGAAAGCCGTACGAGCTGACCGGCCACCTACTGAAGGGTTTGCGACAGTCGTCGACGGTCATTTCAAGTCGGAGTTTGACACGACCGACGCGCAGAAGGCGCGGGTCGGGCACTGAAGTCGGTTTATCCGATGCTTCAAATCGAAAT
>VAZV01000061.1 GCA_005884765.1 Alphaproteobacteria bacterium | reverse complement strand
TTTTGCCACATCGCAGTGCAAACAAGGTGTTACCAGGAAGTTTCCGGATTGTGAAAAAAGTACCGACCTGGCGGTTGACAGTGCGCGCCGCCCTACGCGAAATCGTCAATCAATTGAGATAGCCTCGCGCATATGACGCCCTGGAATTCCATCCACGCCAATCGAATTTCTGCACTGCTGCCCACCGGTTCGATACCGGCGCTGGCCTTTGCTGCCCTCTGTCTCTGGAGCAGTCCGGCAGCGGCGGATTTTCGTCTCTGCAATAATACCTCCAGCCGGGTCGGCATCGCGCTTGGCTACAAGGATGCCGAAGGCTGGACCACTGAAGGCTGGTGGAACGTTTCCTCGCGGAGCTGTGAGACGCTGCTGAAGGGAACGCTGGTCGCCCGTTATTATTACATCTACGCGCTCGACTACGATCGCGGCGGCGAGTGGTCGGGGCAGGCCTTCATGTGCTCACGCGACAAGGAATTTACCATCAAGGTGACTGATAATTGCCTGGCGCGTGGTTTCGACCGCACCGGCTTCTTCGAGGTCGACACCGGCGAGCAGCGCGCCTGGACTGTGCAACTGACCGAATCCAACGAGCAGCCGGCTCAGCAGCGCGTGCCCGGGATACCGGGAACGGTGGGACCGGGTGGCGTTCCAGGCCTGCCCAGTCAGCCGGGCGGGACGCCTCCGGGCGCGTCTGGCCTGCCGCCAGCCGCACCGCCCGGAAACAAGCAATGAGACGGCTGCGCCGCATCAAGATTTTGGCGACGCTTGGCCCCGCATCTTCGGACAGCGCGATGATTCGCCGCCTGTTCGAGGCCGGTGCCGACGTCTTCCGCATCAATATGAGCCACACGCCGCACGACAAGATGCGCGAGCTTGTCAAGACCATCCGCAATGTCGAGAGCAGCTATGGCCGCCCCATCGGCATCCTCGTCGACCTTCAGGGACCCAAGCTGCGTCTCGGTTCGTTCACGGAAGGCGCGGTCCAGCTCCACAACGGCCAGAGCTTCGTGCTGGATTCGGATAAGGCCCCCGGCGACAACAGCCGCGTCCAGTTGCCCCATCCGGAGATCCTCGCGGCGCTCAGGCCCGGTCATGCGCTCTTGCTCGACGACGGCAAGGTGCGGCTGATCGCGGAAGAAACCTCGGCTGAGCGCGCCGTCACCCGCGTCGTGATCGGCGGCAAGATGTCGGACCGCAAGGGCGTCAGCCTGCCCGACACCGACCTGCCGGTGTCGGCGATGACGCCGAAGGACCGCGCCGATCTCGAGGCCGCACTGGTGACCGGGGTGGACTGGATCGCGCTCTCCTTCGTGCAACGCGTCGACGACGTCGTCGAGGCCAAGAAAATAATCCGCGGCCGCGCCGCCGTGATGGCCAAGATCGAAAAACCGCAGGCGATCGACAAGCTCCCCGAAATCATCGAGGCCTGCGACGCCTTGATGGTGGCGCGGGGCGATCTCGGTGTCGAACTGCCGCTGGAGCGGGTGCCGGGCCTGCAGAAGCAAATGACGCGGCTGGCGCGGCGCGCCGGCAAGCCGGTCGTGGTGGCAACGCAAATGCTGGAATCGATGATCCAGGCGCCGGTGCCGACGCGGGCGGAAGTTTCCGACGTCGCGACCGCGGTCTACGAAGGCGCGGATGCGATCATGCTCTCGGCGGAATCGGCGGCCGGAAAATTTCCGGTCGAAGCGGTCTCGACCATGAACCGCATTGGCGAGGAAGTGGAGCGCGATCCGACCTATCGCGGCGTGCTCAATGCGCAGCGCGCCGAGCCGGAGCCGACCGTCGGCGATGCCATCGCGGATGCCGCGCGGCAAATCGCCGAGACGCTGGATCTATCCGCGATCATCTGCTGGACCAGTTCGGGCTCGACCGCGCTGCGGGTGGCTCGCGAGCGGCCAAAACCGCCGGTGGTGGCGATCACGCCGAACCTCGCAACCGGGCGCAAATTATCCGCGGTGTGGGGCGTGCACTGCGTGGTCGCCGAAGACGCAAAGAACCTGGACGACATGGTGAGCCGCGCCGGCAGCATTGCTTTCCGCGACGGCTTTGCCAAATCCGGCCAGCGCGTCATCATCGTCGCCGGCGTGCCGCTTCGCGCGCCCGGCACCACCAACATGCTGCGCATCGCCTCCGTCGGCCCGGACGGCGACGCCGAGATATGACCTTACGCCCCGACCAGCGTCCTTGCCGGCACGGTCGCCTGCACCACGAGGCCGCGGGCGCGCGCATCCAGCACACCGACGGCGCGCAGCGCCAATAAGGTCACCGTCTGCACGGCATCGCGTAGCTTTGCCGGGTCCTCCAGATTTTCCGGTGCAAGTGGCCCGACCAGCGATTCATGCAGCGCTCCGAGCAGCGCGGTTGCGGCGAGCGCCGTGTCCTGGGCGGGCAAATGTCCGGCGCGCACCGCAGCGTCGATCCGCGTCGCCATTTCGCCGGAAATCTCGCGCCGGCTCGCGAGCCGCGACGCCGTGACGTCGACGTCGACGGGTTCGGCCAGGATGCCCCAGGCGAGCTTGCGCTGCGACAGCACGTGCACGGCAACGGTGGCAACCGCCGCCGCCAGCGCCGACGATGGCCCGGGCGCGGCATCCGCGGCGCGGCGGATCGCGGCCAATTCGTCACGCGAGACGTCCGCGATCAATTCGGAAATCAGGTCGGCCTTGGAGGGGAAATAACGATAGACGGTGCCGGCGGCGACATTAGCGCGAACCGCGACCGGCGCGATCTGCACCGCGGCCATGCCGGCCTCCGCCGCGGCGTCCCGCGCCGCCGCCAGAATCGCGCTGCGGCGGGCGGCAAGGCGCTTCACTACTTGATGGGTTCGCCGATAAACCATGGCGCGTTCCCCCGTCCCAGCACGCGGCTCAGCCGAGGGATTCGGTCGAACGCGGCAACACTGTTTTCCCGCGATTTTGGCGCAAATCGCTTTCAAGAACTGAACAACTATTCAGGCCAAATGACAAGCAGCAAATGTGACGATTTGCAAGCTGACGCTATGCGGCCGCAGGCGCGGCGTGCGACATCCATTGGCGCTGCCACCATGGGCCGGCGCGGCGCAAGATCAGACCGGCGACAATCAGCGTAGCGCCGAGCCCGCCGGGCACCCCAAGCAAGATGAAATTAACAATCAGTATGAGCGCGCATGCCAACGCCGGCAGCTCATAGCGGCGAAAGCCGGTCGCAAGGGCGATGCGAGCCAGAAAAGCCACCGCTATGGCCAGCACCATCATGTCGTACATGAACAGGTAGGGCGTGATCAGTAGCGTACCGGTCGCGAGCGCCGCCGCCTTCAACGGATAGCTGATCCGGCTGCGCCACATCAGCACCAGGCCGACCGCGACCGATGCGGTCATGATCCACTGGAATATCCAAGCGAGTTGCTCGCTGCCGCCGAAATAGCGGATCAGCGCGAACAGGCTCTGCAACTTCCACCATGGCGCGCGACCCTCGGTGAGGAAGGCCTGCGAGAACATCGGCATCCAGTGAAAGAACGCCTGCCAGCTCTCGGTTCCGAAGGCGACCCAGGACGCCGTCGCCATCACCACGGCGACGATGCCGGCGGTGAAGAACACCGTCCATTGCGATGCCGCGATCAGCACTAAGGGAAACAGCAATCCGTATTGCGGCTTGTAGCTCAATAGGCCCAGGCAAATGCCGGACAGCACCGGCCGCATCGGCATCAGATAAAGCGCGCCGCCGATCAGCGCTGCCGTGAGGAAGCCATTCTGCCCGACCAGCGTGTTGGTGAACACCACCGGAAACGCCGCCGCCAGCAACAGACCGAACGGCCGGCCGACGATCGCGCGCATCGCCGCGAGATAAGGCACGAAGCTGATCGCGGCCCAACCCACGAAGGCGACGGCGTAAGGAAAATGCGCCAGCAAGGCTGCCACGAACAGAAACGGCGGCGGATAGTGCCAGGCGAAGTTGCCCGGATAGCTCTGGCCGAGCACCGCGACCTGAACTTGTTTTTGAATATCCCAATCGTAGGCCAGCGCCGGATGGCCATCGAGCACCAGTTGGCCTGCGGACCAGACGTTGACGAAATCGGTCGGGATGCCCAAGCCATTTTCGTCAAAAATCCACCAATGCGAAAAATACGCCGCCGGAAAGAACGCGGCGTTGACGACGAACAGCACGAAGCAGACGTTGAAGAGCGCCGCGGGAACGGCGTCTCGCCCTTGGTTCGTCTGGACGGGTAGGCTTGCGGCCATGCGGCATCCCTTCGCGCGCGATCGAGGCGCACGCCTATCAGCAATAGGCCGGACAGCCCTTAAGAAACCTTAAGGTTTGAGGGCGTTTGCGGGGATTTTGGTGGGCTACACGGCTTGCGTCGCGATCAAGGAAATGACGAACGATGAATTCAATTCCCGGTCTGCAATTCGCCAAAGCGCTCCCAGGTCTTGCCGTTGAAGCGCATGAACTGCATCTGGTCGACCGGCACGTGATCGGTCGGCGAGGTGTTGACCTTGATGCCGGGCAGCAGCATCGGCAATTCGAGGTCGTGGAGGGAATACGCCTGCTTCAAGATATTTTCGGTCGAAAGGTCGTCGCCGCAGGCCTTCAGCACGGCTTCCAGCGCCATCGCGCTGTTATAGGAATTGACGTAGTTGGTGTCGTGCAGGTCGCCGTCGGGCACGTATTTGACCATGAATTCGCGCCACCCTTTGACGGCGGGATCGTCGAGCCAGGCGGGATCGTCGGGATCTTTCACATAGGCGGTCGAGAGAATGCCGATGCCGGCCTCGAGCCCTGCAGGCTGCATCACGGTCGAGATCCAGACCGCGACGTTGGAGAGAAAAATCATCGGGCGCCAGCCGATCTCATGGGCTTTGCGGATCGATTGCGCGGCGAACTTCGGCGTCGCCGCGATCACGAACACGTCGGCGCCGGACGCCTTCAGCTTGACGATCTGGGAATCGATGGTCGGGTCCGAGATTTCATAGGTCGCAGCCGTCACGACGGAATCATACTTGTCGCCCAGCACGTCCTTTAGGCCCAGCAGATAATCGCGACCGTAGTCGTCGTTCTGCGAAATCACCGCAAACTTGGCATTCGGGTTTTTCGCAAGCGCATAGCGCGCGTAAAGCCGCGCCTCGTAACGGAACGGCGCCTGCACGCCCATCGTCGCCTGTGGATATTGTGCGACGTCGGAGAATTTGGAGGCGCCGGAGCCGATGAACAGTTGCGGCACGTTCTTGGCTTGCAGGTATTTTGATATCGCGGTGTTGTGCGCGGTACCGATCGAGGAAAAGATCAGGGCCACTTCGTCGCTCTCGACCAGCCGTCGCGTCTGCTCCACCGTCTTCGGCGGCGCATAGCTATCGTCGAGCGAAATCAAATTGACCCTGCGGCCGTTGATGCCGCCGCGATCGTTGAGCATCTTGAAATAGCCGACCTCGCCCTTGCCGAGCGCGCCGAACGCCGACACGGGCCCGCTATAGGGCATGGTCTGGCCTATTCTGATTTCGGCGGCGCTGACGCCGCGCATCTCTGCGGCTTCGGATATTGTGGGCAGCGCCACGAGGGCGAGCGCGCCAAACGCGGCAAATCCGGCAACGAAACGCATCGCTACCCTCCCCTTTTTGTTTCTGCCCGCGCTTCTTGCTTCTGCCCGCGCTTGGGAGGCGCGACATTGTCGCCGGAAACATGCCATGGCGGCGCTGTTGACGCCAATCATATTGACGGCCTCCGCCGCTCGCTCTTGCGGATCACGAATTTGAGTCCGGACCAGATGTGGTCGATCGCGCAGACCTTGACGTCGACGAGGCCGAGCGCAAGTGCGGTATCGCGCACCACGACATCGCTCAGATCGGTCGCAACCCCGCTCGCCTTCTTCGGCCACGACACCCAGACCACGCCGTCGGGCGAGATAGCCTCACGGGCGCCGCGCAGCCCGCTGGCGAGCTCCGACGCATTGGTCGCAAACAGATGCACCATGTCGAGTGGCGCTTTCAGGCGGCTTGTGATGGTCACGCCGGCGGGCAATCGGCCGACGATATCGTCGTAGGCGTCGGGCGCGCCACCTACAAAAATGCGAAAGCCCGGCTTGATGCCGAGCTTTTGCACAACGGATTTGCCGGAATGGCCGGCCATCGCACCGGCCAAGCGCCGTCAGGCCTGCGGCTGCGGCTCTAGCCCGGCATCCGGATCGGGACGCGGGCGCGGCTTGCCGGCCGGCGGCACCGCCGAGGTGCGCGGCGCGGCTGGCTCCAGCACCGATTCGCGGTTGGGCTTCTTGCCCTTCAGGAGGTCCTGGATCTCCTCGCCGGTCAGAGTCTCGAATTCCAGGAGGCCCTTGGCGAGCGTCTCGAGGTCGGCGCGCTTCTCGGTGAGAATCTTGGTCGCCTCGTTGTAGCCTTGCTCGACCAAGCGCCTGATCTCGGAGTCGATCTTCTGGACGGTGGCCTCGGAGGCATTTTGCGTCCGCGACACCGACATGCCCAGGAACACCTCGTCCTGATTCTCGCCGTAGGACACGGTGCCGAGTTCCTCGGAAAGGCCCCAGCGCGTCACCATCATGCGCGCCAGCCGTGTCGCCTGCTCGATGTCGGAGGCAGCGCCCGATGTCACTTTCTCGCGCCCGAAGATCAGTTCTTCGGCGACCCGCCCGCCCATCATGATGGCCAGCCGCGAGGTCATCTGCTCGAGCGACATCGACAGCTTGTCGCGCTCCGGCAACTGCATCACCATGCCGAGCGCGCGGCCGCGCGGAATGATGGTCGCCTTGTGGATCGGATCCGTCGCGACGACGTTGAGGCCTACGATGGCGTGGCCGCCCTCGTGATAGGCGGTCAGGAGTTTCTCTTCCTCGGTCATGACCAGCGACTTGCGCTCGGCGCCCATCATGACCTTGTCCTTGGCCTCTTCGAACTCGGCCTGCGTCACCATGCGCTTGTTGCGGCGGGCCGCCGTCAGCGCCGCCTCGTTGACGAGGTTCATCAGATCGGCGCCCGAGAAGCCGGGCGTGCCGCGGGCAATGGTCTTCAGGTTGATATCGGGCGCGAGCGGCACTTTGCGGACATGCACCTTCAGGATCTGTTCGCGGCCGACGACATCCGGGTTCGGCACCACTACCTGGCGGTCGAACCGGCCAGGCCGCAGCAGCGCCGGGTCAAGCACGTCGGGCCGGTTGGTCGCCGCGATCAGGATCACGCCTTCATTGGCTTCAAAGCCGTCCATCTCGACTAGCAGCTGGTTGAGCGTCTGTTCGCGCTCGTCATTGCCACCGCCGAGACCCGCACCGCGATGGCGGCCGACGGCGTCGATTTCGTCGATGAAGATGATGCACGGCGCATTCTTCTTGGCCTGTTCGAACATGTCGCGGACACGCGACGCACCGACGCCGACGAACATCTCGACAAAGTCGGAGCCTGAAATGGTGAAGAACGGCACGTTGGCTTCGCCCGCGACCGCGCGCGCGATCAGCGTCTTGCCGGTGCCGGGAGGGCCGACCAGCAGCACGCCGCGCGGAATCCGCCCGCCCAGCCGCTGGAATTTTCCGGGATCGCGCAGGAATTCGACGATCTCCTGCAAATCCTGCTTGGCCTCGTCGACGCCGGCGACGTCCTCGAAGGTGACGCGGCCATGCGCTTCGGTCAGCATCTTGGCGCGCGATTTGCCAAAGCCCATCGCCTTCCCGGCGCCACCCTGCATCTGCCGCGACAGGAAGATCCACACGCCGATCAGCGCGATGAACGGTAGCCAGGACACGAGCAGCGACACGAACCACGGCACGTTGTCGCCGGGCGGCTTCGCGGTGATCGAGACCTTGCCGTCATATAGGCGCTTCACCAACGTCGGGTCGTTGGGCGCGTAGGTCTGGAAGCTCGAGCCGTTGGTGAAGGTGCCGTGAATCTCCGGTCCCTGGATCACGACGTCGCGAACGTGGCCCTGATCGACCTCGGTCAGAAGCTGCGAGAACGAGATATCCTGCGAGGAGGCGCGCTGGCCCGGATTCTGGAAGAGCGTGAACAGCGCCAACAACAGCAAGACAATAATGACCCAGAGGGCGAAATTGCGCAGATTCGCGTTCATCGATTTTCCTTCGTGGTCGCGCGGATCGCGGCCTCATGTCCTTCGGACGTATCCCTAGGTAACCACGAGGGAGTCCCCCGGTCGACCACAATGCAATTTAGGTGCCGCTCGCCTTGCTGCCAAGGGAACCACGCAGGACTATTTAACGTATTGTAGCGCAATTCCCGTTCAAATAATGGCACCGAAACCAGCCCTTTTCCGAGGTGGTTAAGGCTGCCAGCGGGATTATGACGATGTTCGCTTGGTCCCTTGGCGGCGAATTGGCGCAGGCTCGACGCGAATCCGGTCCCGAGCGAAGCTCACCAGCGCCCCGGCAAGGGTCTGCTTCAGCCTGACCTGATCAGCAACCGCCCGGTCCAATGCCGCGAGCAGGGTCTCGACCTTGCCAAGTTCCGCCGGTCCCTCATGTCCGTACCGGTCGATGGCGCGCTTGAGCAGCCGAAGCCGGATTTCCTCAGGAAGTGCTGCGAAGGCTTTCGCATCGTATCCGCCAGGCCGTGCTTCGCTGCCCCGGAGCGCGAGATAGCGCTCTGCGCCATCGGCAAAAATTTCGACCGCGGCATTGGCGCGCGCGAACCGCCAGGCCAGCCGCGCCAGGCTGCGCGCATCACCGCCCTCGGCGGCGAGCGTCGGGAGAAGCGCGCGCAGCCTCGGCCGCGTGAAAGCAGCGTCGCGGTTGGTCGGATCGTCGGCAAAGTTTATTCCGGCCTTGCCGAGCGTTGCGATCAATCGCGACTTCGGAACATCCAGCAACGGCCGCGCCAGCCACAACCCGTCGCGCTTGCTCTCGCGCGCCATCGCCGCGAGCCCCGCGATGCCGCTACCGCGCAACAAGCGCATCAGGAGCGTCTCGGCCTGGTCGTCCCTTGTGTGCGCGGTGAGGATATGGGTGGCGCCCGCGCTGCGCGCGGCCTGCGCCAGCAACTGATAGCGCGCCGACCGCGCCGCGGCCGGTACTCCGGCTTGCGGTTTTGCTCCACGCCAGCGCATCGTGCGATGCTCAAGATCAAGGGCATGCGCGAGCCGTTTGACCTCGCGCGCCTCGCGTGCCGCCTCCTCGCGCAAGTCGTGATCGACGGTGACCGCGACAAGCCGCGGGCCGCGTGACACGCTGCGCCGCCAGCGCGCCGCAAGCCACATCAGCGCGATCGAGTCAGGCCCTCCCGAGACCGCAAGCACGAGTGCGGGCGCAGCCTTCCAGTCCGCGAACAGGCGCTTGGCATCGCTTGCCGAGATCGGGGAACTATCGTCGTCCGGCATGTGCATGTACGCGTGCTGTCACAACCTGCAAAGTCATAGACCGCCAAATGGGTTTTTCATACCTTGACAGGCAACGCCCCGCGATCTCGCTGCGCATCCGCACGAGTTTTGCTTGGAGGTCCCGTCCTCTGAATGCAGAGGGCGCAGGGAATGCCGGGCGCCCACTGCGCCCGCAGCCTCGCACGCAAAAGAAAAAGCGCACGAGCATCGTCACCACGGTCACACCGGTTTCACCCGACATTCCCCGCACAATGGTTTACGGCTTATAACGCGCTCTCCCCACATCGGCGGAATTTCTTCCGCCAACTTGGCGCCAGCGTCGGGGCGTCAGGACCACACGACTTCACCGTCCGCAGCTCCACGCTCTCGTCTTCAGCGTGAGCCAGCGTCCATCGCATCCCGCCCCGCGTTTCGTGACGATCGCGAGCCGCCCCTCTTGGTGAGGCGGGACTCATTCGCTGTATTCCTGTTTCTACCCCGCCGTCAAGTGGAATTTCTGAAAATCAGAAATGACGTACCGTGTGACTCTGATCGCAGATCGCTCATCTGAACCGCAGATTGTCGCGCGAGAGCTGGCTGATTGCAGTGCAACCCATCAGCTTCATGTCGCGCTCCAGTTCGGCGCGCATCAGGCCCAGCGCGCGCTCGACGCCGGCCTGGCCGGCCGCAGCCAATGGAAAAAGATAGAAGCGACCGAGGCCGACCGCCTTGGCGCCGACAGAGAGAGCCTTCAGGACATGGGTACCCCGCTGGACCCCGCCATCCATGAGCACGTCGATGCGATCACCCACGGCATCGACTATTTCCGCCAGTTGGTCGAAGGACGCCCGTGAGCCGTCCAGCTGCCGACCGCCATGGTTGGAGACGACGATGCCCGTGCAGCCGATCTCCGCGGCGCGTTTGGCATCGGCAGCGGACACGATCCCCTTAAGGCAGAAGTGCCCGTTCCACTGCCGCACCATCTCCGCCACGTCGTCCCAATTCATGGTGGGGTCGAGCATCTCGGTGAAGTAGCGGCCGATCGACAGGGCGCCGCCGCTCATGTCGACGTGTTCGTCGAGTTGGGGCAATCTGAAGCGCTCGTGAGTGGCGTAGTTGATACCCCATGTCGGTTTGATCGCGAATTGCAGCATCCCGGCCGGCGTCAGCCTGAACGGAATGGAAAATCCGGTGCGTAGATCGCGCTCGCGGTTGCCGCCCGTGATGCTGTCCACGGTCAGCATCATGATATCGACCCTGGCCTCCTTGGCCCGCTGGAGCATGGCCCGGTTGAGACCTCGATCCTTGTGGAAATAGAACTGATAGACCTGCGGAGTGTCGTGCGCCTTGCGCAGTTCTTCGAGGCTCACCGTACCGAGCGAGGAGACGCCGAACAGGGTCCCGTATTTGGCAGCCGCAGCCGCGACGGCGCGTTCACCCTCGTAATGGAAGAGACGTTGCAAGGCGGTTGGAGAGCAGTACACCGGCAGCGCCAGCTTCTGGCCCATGACGGTGACGGAGAGATCAATGTTCTCGTCGCCGCGCAGGACGTGCGGCACCAGATCGCAGCGCTCGAAGGCTTGCGTGTTGCGCCGAAGCGTAGCCTCGTCGTCTGCACCGCCGTCGATATAATCGAATATCGGGGCGGGTAGCTGTCGCTTGGCCAGACGTCGGAAATCATGGAAGTTGTAGCAATTGCGCAAATTCATGCGTGCTCGCCCTCCAATCGACCTAAAGCGCGGGAGCGTTGTCGAAGGAGACCTAACGCCAAACACCGGAACTCATCGGCAAGAGTACGCAAAAGCCTTGACGGCCGCCATGCCGGAATCTGGCACGTCGCATCATTCGCTGCGATGCGGAATTTGGTCGCTTTTCGGAGGGCGGATATCATCGGACTAGCCGAATGAACCCCGGTTCGGTGCACGCCGACGGCAACCCAAAAAGGGTTTTCGGGAATCGGGTGGCTTGGGTGGGCCGCGGGTGCGAAGGTGGTCGCGCTAAAAATGGAGCACCAACATGAACTTTCGCATCGTTGGACTACCGGCGAATGAGTTCACCCATCTCTTCGATCTGCCCGATGCCGATCTTGCAGCCGTAGGCGGCGTGCGTCGCATCGCCGACGGCAATTATCCCTGCCGGGTCAGCCTCACGGACTCCCAGCCCGGTGAGGAGCTCGTGCTGGTCAATTACGAACATCACTCAGTCGCCTCGCCTTACCGGATGAGGTTTGCGATTTTCGTGCGCAAGGGCGATCAGACCTACGACAAGGTGAATGAGATCCCCGAGCAGCTTCGCAAGCGCAAGCTTGCAGTGAGGGCTTTCGACTCCAAAGGGATGATGGTCGATCACCGATTGGTTGATGGGAAAGAGGTCGAACCAGTCATCGAACGGTTGCTCACGCCGTCGAACGTTGACTATCTGCATATCCACTTTGCTTCACCCGGCTGCTACGCGGCAAAGGTGGAGAGGGCATAGCCGGTCCGCACAACAAGGTCGATTTATAAGTGCGCCCCGTTCTACAGTCGCTCGAGGAGCGAAGGCGGAATGCGAGTCCGAGGTGCCGCCGTTGAAGCGAGCGCGCAAGGCCCTTAGTGCGAAGGTACCGGCGCTAGCACTTCACCCGCCGCTGCTCACGATCGGCGGTCGCCTTGACGCCGGCGGAGGCTGCGGGGATTCAAAGCCGGCTTGCGAGGGCCGTTCCTGCGCTATATTGTACACAAGCAAGCACGCGGACAGAGATCATGCGCTCAACAACCTTCACCGTGCGGGTCAATCCAGTCGCCAAGAAGCGTCTCGAGAGACTGGCCAAGAATACCGGCCGCAGCCGTTCTTTTCTCGCGGCAGAAGCGATCAACGAGTATCTCGATGTCAATGAATGGCAGGTTTCCGGCATCAAGCAGGCGATCGCTTCTCTTGACCGTGGCGAGGGGGTTCCGCACCAGCAGGTCAGGGATTGGATCGCATCCTGGGGCAGCGATCGAGAGCAGCCGATCCCTAAGCGCTCGTGACCCCGGTCTGGTCGCCGGAGGCAATCAGCGATCTCGTCGCACTCCGCGCCTACATCGAACAGGACGATTCCGCAGCGGCATAACGCGTCGCGCTTCACATCATCCATACCATTGAAACGCTACTTCCGAGCAATCCCGAAGTGGGACGACCGGGCCGCGTCCCGGCGACGCGCGAACTTGTGATCCCGAAGACAACCTTCATTGTGCCGTATCGCCTGGTTGGCAACACGGTGCAAATTCTCCGCATCTTCGGGGCTCGCCGATGGCCCGAAGCCTTTTGACCGAATCACCGATTTCGCCGGCGCTAGCACTTCACCCGCTTCTGCTCACGGTCCACGGTTGCTTTGACCCCCGTGGAGGCGCGGGGATATTTGCGGATCACCTCGCCGAACGCGGCGCAGGCCGCTTCCTTCTCCTTCAGCGCCGCGAGCGACTGGCCGAGCCGCAGTAGCGCGTCCGGTGCTTTCGCCGACTTGTCGTATTTGGTGGTGACACCCAAAAAGGCCTCCGCCGCATCGCGATATTGCTGGCGCTGGAAGAAACTCTCGCCGAGCCAGTATTGCGAATCCGCGAGCAACGGGTCGCTCGGGTATTTCTGCGCGAAGTTCTTCATGGTTGCTTCGGCGAGCGCATAATCCTTGCGCTGCATATAGCCGATGCCGAGATCGAACTCGTCGCGCGGCGATTGCGAGGGCGGCGCGGTGGCAAGGGCGACGCCGCCAGGGCTGCGCGGCGGCGGTGGCGGCAGACTGCTTTGCGGATAGCGCGCAGCGCCGGTGTTGGCGAGATCGAGCGGCTCGCCCGGCCCGCGGCCGCCTGGCGCGCCGATCGGCGGCTCGGCCTGGACCGGAAGCTGGCCGCCACCGAGTGCCTGCGGCGCTCCAGGGGCATTCGGGTTCTGGCTGGGATCGAAGGCATCGCCGCGGCGCCGGCCCGGCGTCCCTGCCGGCGGTTCCTGGACGATCGGCGCGGGAGCCGCGATCTGCTGCTGCGGATAGCCCGGCTGGGCCTGCCCATAGCCCGGCTGAGGCTGTCCGTAGCCGCCTTGCGGTTGCGGCGGGCGATAGGCAGGGTTGGCCTGCGCCGGAGGTAGCGCGGCGGCGACGCCCCCCTGCACTGCCGCAGGCGCCCCGGCCGGAGCCGCCTGCGCATCCCCGAGTTGCCTCAGGCGCTCTTCGAGCTGGCGGTTGCGGAATTGCAGTTCCTCGTTCTGGCCGGTCAGTTGCCGCAACTGGTTTTCCAGCCGCTGGATGCGCATTTCCGCATCCGCATCCTCCGACTGGGCGAATGCCTGCGAGCCGAGCGCCAGCATCGCGGCGACGGCCACGGCGGAGGTCATTTTGGGAAATCTGCGTGACATTTTGCCCTGACGACGAGATCGGCGAGACAAGCGAAAAGCCCCGCACATTGAAGAAGGGAGTACGCCAGAATTGTGACTGAACAAACGGGAGTTGGCTCCGCGTGCGCCAAAATAAAACCGGCGCCCGAAGGCGCCGGAAAACCTTAACGATAGCCCGATGCGCGGGCCCCCTCTAGGAGCTGGCGTTCAAGACCGTGACCGCGCGGCGGTTCTGCGACCAGCACGAGATGTCGTTGCAGACCGCCACCGGGCGTTCCTTGCCGTAAGAGATCGTCCGCATCCGCGAGGCGTCGATGCCGCGCGAGGCGAGGAAAGTACGGACCGACTGGGCGCGGCGGGCGCCGAGCGCGATGTTGTATTCGCGCGTTCCGCGCTCATCCGCATGGCCTTCGATGGTGAAGGTGTAGCGCGGATAGGTCTGCAGCCATTGCGCCTGCTTTTCCAGGGTCGCGATCGCCTGCGGCGTGAGGTCGGTTTGGTCGCTCTCGAAGAACACGCGATCGCCGACATTGACCACGAAATCCTGCTGGCTCCCCGGGGTCGCGGCACTCGCCATTGCATCGGCGCCGAGGTTCTTGTTGGCGCAGGCGCCCATCGATAGCGCTATCGACAGCACCGCAGCCAACCTCAATCCCTGGAGGATACGCATCTGGTATTTCATTCGGGAGCCTCCACGCTCACGTTTTCGACTGTTATCCGGTCTACAGGGGGTTGGTTAAACGAACGTTCCGTCAACCTTGACGGGGTGTTGCCAGAGCCGGTCAAATGCCCCCATTCGGCGAAAAGCAACCGCGGTAGTTAATGAGTTGTAAATGTGGCACGACGGTGAAGCAAGCCGGGTGCGGACGGTCGGGCGGTTTTTAGGGCGCAAACCGAAGCCGATGCGCAACACTTGCTCGCAAATTGGCCCTGGAGCCGATGACTTTTCCTCGAATCGTCGTCCGCTCTACCCATTTTGTTTGAGCATGACCTTTCGGAAAACCGGTGCCCGCTTTCCGCATCAGGCTCCAGGGGCGGGAACCGCAGTCGATTCGTCAGGAATCGGGGACGATCGAGGCGCGCTCGAATGAAGTGACGACCGCATCCCGGGACGAAACGAGGTTGCCGGCGCGCTCGAACAGCATCCGCCGCTCGGAAGCACTTGAGCGCATGATGGGAAAACGCGCCAAGATCTTTTCCCGGACATTCGGGAAATCGGACGCCATCAACACCACCTTCTTCGTATGCCAGCCTGGAAACGGACGCGGTTCAGCGATGGCCTCGGACAGAAAGATACGGCGATAAAACGTCTGGTGGTCGGTACGCACCATCGCGAGCCCGGTGTCGGCATTGAAATAATCGCATGCCAGATAGCCCAGACGCACCGCCAGATAGGGAAGCTCTGGAAACCGCTGAGCTTTTTCCGGATCTGCCACGAAGCGAGCCGGATCGATGAAAACTTCGCCTCGATCGAGGCGAGGATGGAGCACATCGCCGAACAATTCAGTTGTATAGGATAGCCGCCATTCTGACGTCAGGACGTGGAGGCGGAAAGAACCACAGAGTTCGCCGTCGACAAAAATGCCGAAGATCCAGACGTTGGGCGCATCATCATAACGATCGCAGACGCGCTTCGATTCTGACGGCGAGATCAACCCGCCATGCAGATAGGCCCTGTAGCGCAATAAGTAGACCGAATCTCTTTCCTCGGGAGTTTCGATGAGCCGGTATTCGATGCGATCTAACAGCCCTGCCCCTCGCACCAAGAGCGGAGTCCGTGGTTCGGCTCCGGACTTCATCTGATACCCCCGCTTTACCGACAACTTGCGCGCGTGGGAAAAAGATTAACACCCTTTTAACGAAACGCAAACAAATCAAGCCGCTAGGGTTAACCCGTCGGATCGGGCTATCGGAGCAAATAAAGTCCGCTGCCGAGGGAATTTTCGGAGAATGTCAGGCGATCGATCGCGACGTTACGACCACCAGCTGGTCTTCCGACGCACGCCGCCCATGCGACGCGTTCAGGAGCTGTCGCATCCGCACCGCCGGTACCGGCCGGCTGAACAGATACCCCTGCGCCTCGCTCACCGTGCCGTCGGCCGAGATCAGTTCGAGCTGCTCGTTGGTCTCGATGCCCTCGACCACCACCGACATGCCGAGGTCGGCGGAGAGCCGCGCGACGCCACGCAGCAGCGTCAGCGGGCGGTCGGAATCGATACCTTCCAGGAAGGAGCGATCGATCTTCACCTTCTGCAGCGGGAAGTTGTGCAGATAGCTGAGGCTGGAATAGCCGGTGCCGAAATCGTCGAGCGAGATTCTCACCCCCAGGGTGCGCAACTGGGATAGCACGTCGTGGGTCAGCTGCGTGTTGCGCAACAGCGAGGATTCGGTGATCTCTATCTCCAGGCGTTGCGCGGGCAGGCCTGAGATTTCGAGCGCATAGCGAACCTCGCTCAGAACGTCGCGCTGATGGAATTGCTGCGGCGAGAAATTGACGGCGACGCTGACGCCTTCCGGCCACTTCATGCATTCCATGCAGGCCTTGCGCAGGATCCAGCGGCCGAGATCGACGATCAGGCCCATGTCTTCGGCGACCGGAATGATATCGATCGGCGACACCGTGCCGCGCACCGGATGATTCCAGCGCAACAGCGCCTCGCAGGTGGTGACCTTTCCCGACTTGAGATTGACCAGCGGCTGGTAGAACAGCTCGAACTCCTCGTTCGCCAGCGCCTTGCGCAGGTCGAGTTCCAGGACACGGCGCGACTCGACGATCTGCGCCAGCTCCTCGCGGAAGAAGCAGAAGGTGCCGCGACCGTCGGCCTTGGCGCGGTATAGCGCCATGTCGGCGTTCTTCAGCAGTGTGTCGCCGCTGACGCCTGCCGAGGTCATCGCGATGCCGACGCTGGCGCCGATCTCGACCAGATGATTGTCGATCTTGTAGCGCTCGCTCAAATGATCGACGATGCGGCGCGCGAGACCAGCGGCATCCTCGGCCGAATTGATATTCTGCTGGAACACCACGAATTCGTCGCCGCCGAAGCGCGCCACGAAATCCTCCGGGCGCAGCATTTCGCGCAGGCGGTCGGCGACCGCGCACAAGAGCTGATCGCCGCAGGGATGGCCGAGCGTGTCGTTGACCTGCTTGAACTGGTCGAGATCGACGAACAGCAGTGCCGAGAGCTGGTCGGCGTCGTGCGGAAAGCGCAGCAGGCGCTCGATCTCGTCACGGAAATTGACCCGGTTGGGAAGCGCCGTCAGCTCGTCGTAGCGCGCCAGATGGCTGATCTTGGCCTCCGCGTTGCGCCTCTCGGTGACATCCTCGAGCAGCACGACGGCGCCGCCGCCGGCCATCGGCTGGAACGTCCATGACAGCGAGCGGCCCCTCGCGAGGTCCGGATCGGTGGTGATGACGTCCCGCGCTTCGCCATTCTCGATCTCCGACAGGATGATGTTGCCGCTCGCAGACGAGATCGAGCCCTCAACCACGCAAGCGTTGACGATGTCGGCGGCGCGCGCGCCCTGCTGTATGAAATCGTCGGACAGGTTCAGCATTTCGCTGAAACGGTGGTTCATGACCGCGAGCCGCCCATCGGCGCGGAACATGCAAAGCCCGTGCGGCATGTTGTTAAGGGCCGTGTCGAACTGGCCCGCGAGCGCGGCTTCGCGTTCACGTGCCACGACCGCCCGCATAAATATCCTATGTAAATTTGCCGAGAGCTGCATGACGGCCATGAGAAATGCGGCGCACACGACCGACATCGCGATGTAATAGGGTGTGCCACGCAACGCCAACGCGATCACGGCTGGACCGAACATGAGCACGGCCTGTAGACGAAATATCGATTGCCGTCCGTAGGCCCTGCCCGCAGCTCCCGCCACGATTCCGGTGGTGACGGATAGAGCGATCATGTGGACAACGGCGTCGTCACTGACCAACAGGGTGACGGAGCACCACAGACCGATCACAGCGGCCTGGATCATCGCCCCGATCTGATAGCGCTGCTGCCATTGCGCAGCTTCTTCGGCGGTCAGGGTCGATTTGCGGGCCTGGTACCGCCGCAAATCGAAGGCCCGGACAGCCCCGGCCACGATGAGAAGCGGGACAAATACCCAGATCGGACCTTGCCCCATCTTCAGCGCGGTCATGGTTGCAGCCATGGCCGAGAAGATGATGCCCGTAAGCACCGTACCAGGAGCCTCGAACAGCGAATCGATCAGCGCCGCCGAAAGTATCGGCGACATTTTCTGATCGGGCTCTCCGCTCCGAGCTGCGAGCTGCATTTTGGCTGTAGGCTTCCTGTTCAGTGCCTACTTTTACCTTTCGCAGATGAAGTCTTTCTGAGGGAATATCGTTACCGGAACGTTGTCTTGGGCGTTCCAGAATGAAAATCTGCCTGATAAATCAGCAAAGTAGGCAATGATTGCCGGCCAGAGGCAAAGCAACCGTGGCGTGCGGCTATGCGCTCACGACAACAGTGGCGACCAGGCCGGATCCGACGCGAAGCCCGGCGTCGGCACACGCTGTTCGTTGCGCCCGGAGATGTCGACGGTGAACAGCGACGGGCCGCTGTTGCCGCCCGGGTCGCGGAAGAACATCACCACCCGCCCGTTCGGTGCGAAGGTCGGCCCCTCGTTATGGAAGCCGGAGGTCAGGATGCGCTCGCCGGAACCGTCGGGCTTCATGATGCCGATGGAGAACTGGCCGCTGCCCTGCTTGGTGAAGGCGATGTAGTCGCCGCGCGGCGACCAGACCGGGGTCGAATAGCTGCCGTTGCTGTCATCCTTGCTGAACGAGATGCGCTGCGCCGGTCCGCCGGCCGCCGGCATCACATAGATCTGCGGCTTGCCGCCACGATCGGATTCGAAACAAATGCGAGTGCCGTCCGGCGAGTAGGATGGCGAGGTATCGATCGCCGGCGTATCGGTGAGACGCGTGGTCGACTTCGAGCGCAAATCCATCACGAACAGGTTGGAATTGCCGCCCTGCTGCAGGCTCATGATGACACGCTGGCCATCCGGCGAGAAGCGCGGCGCGAACGACATGCCGGGAAAATTGCCGACGATCTCGCGCTGGCCGGTCTCGATATTGAACAGATAGACCCGTGGATCGCCCTGGCCGAATTCCATATAGGTGATTTCCTGGGTCGACGGCGAGAACCGCGGTGTCAGCACGAGATCGGCGCCGCGCGTCAAATAGCGCACATTGGCGCCGTCCTGGTCCATCAGCGCAAGCCGCTTGACGCGCCGCTCCTTGGCGCCGGTTTCGTCGACGAACACCACGCGGCTGTCGAAATAACCCTTGTCGCCGGTGAGGCGCTCGTAGATCTGGTCGGATATGATGTGCGCGATCCGCCGCCAGAATTCGGGCGAAGTGACATATTGCTGACCCGTCAATTGCTGGGCGGAGGCGACGTCCCAAAGACGGAATTCCGCCTTCAACTGACCATCCCCTTGGCGGGTCGCGCGCCCGGTGACGAGCGCCTGCGCGTTGATGGTCTTCCAGTTCTGAAATTGCGGGGACTTGTCGCTGTCGGTGATCTTTTCGATGAACGCGGCCGGATCAATCGGCGCAAACAATCCGCTGCGCTTGAGGTTGTTGGTGATGACGCCTGCGATACCGGCGCCGACCTCGCCGTCCGCCGGCGTTCCCGCCAGGAAGTTCGGGATCGCGATCGGCAAGGGTGCGACATTGCCTTCGGGGATCACCAATTTGGTCTGGGCGCCGGCCCGTGACGGCAGCAGCAAACCCGCGGCACTGCCGATCAGGACGTCGCGGCGAGAAAGCGGCAGCGGAGGAAGCGAAAACGTCGTCACGCGCATTGCAGGCTCGTTTCCAAAAACATCAGCTGCGAAACATCTGCTTGGGATCGAAATCGATGTCCATGTATTTCCATTGGTCGTAAGTCTCATCTCGCAACATTGTGTAGGGCTGGCCTTCCAGCACGGCGCGCACGGCGGCTTCTGCCGCCGCCTGATATCGCGGCGAGTTGCCGGTCGAGACGATCTGCGGCGGTCCCGCGAGCCGGCGATCGGGGTTCAGCCGGATCCGGACCGTGACAAACAATTCTTCGGGATGCTCGACACCCGGCTGGACCTTCCACAGGTTCGCCAGCCGCGCCCGCATCGCGTCAAGCTCGGACTGCGACAACGTCGCCGCCGTGCCGCGCGTGGTGCCGAGCGAGGCCGACGAATTGAGCGTCGCCCCGGTGATGGCCTGCCTCGTCGGATCGCGCTTGTCGAGCAGGGCTGCGATCTTTGACTGATCGAACACCCGCTCCTGCTTCGGCTTCGGCGGCTGCGGCGGTGCCGCCTTGGCTTCCGGCTTCGGCGGCGGTTTCTTGGCCTGCTCGGATTTCAGGGCTTCAGCGATCGGATCCTCTTTCGGCGGATCGGGCTTCTTCTCGACCTTCGGCTCATCCTTGGGCTTATTCTCGGCGACCGGTTTTGGGGGATCGGGCTTTTTCTCGACCGGTTTTTCCACCGGCTTCGGCGGCGGCTCCGGCGCCGAGGCGGTCACGATCTCTTTCTTCTCGGTGATCTTGCCGATGGCGTCCTCGGCCGGCCGCTGGTCGGCGACCTTTTCAACCATCGGCTTTGGCTTGTCCTTCTCGCCGGTCTTGATGCCGGCGGTCATCTTGGAAAGCTGATCGGCCGAGATGATGTCGACCGGCATCGACTCCGGCGGCGGTGCTTCGAGCGAACGGGCGGAAAAGGAGATCAACCCCCATCCGATCACGAGGACGTGGAGTGCGACCGACGCAACGAGTGTCTTGTCGACTTTCACTCTTGCCTATCCCTGATCCACTTCCGTCACCAGCGCCACGCGTCGAAAGCCCGCCGCAGAAAGCCGCCCCATCACCTTCATGACGGTACCGTAATCGACCTTCTTGTCACCGCGGACAAAGATCCGTTCATCCAGCCCGCCCCGCGCGTCGGTGATCGCCTTCAATTTCGGCACCAGCTCGTCCAGCTTGATCTCGGTGTCGTTGAGGAAAACCTGGCCTTTCAGGTTGACCGAAAGCGTCAGCGGATTCTTGTCCTGGTCGAGGCTCTTGGCCTGGGTCTGCGGCAGATCGAGCGGCACACCCACGGTCAGAAGCGGCGCCGAGACCATAAAGATGATCAACAGCACCAGCATGACGTCCACCATCGGCGTGACGTTGATCTCCGCCATCACCGGCTTGCGCCGGCTGCGACGACCGCCTCCCGCGCCGGACGAACCTGCCGCGTTCATCGCCATGATCTGGTGCTCACGATGCCGCTCACAGCATACCGCCCCTTTAGCCCCGCTCGTCGATCTGGCGCGAGAGGATGGCGGAGAATTCATCCGCGAACCCCTCCAGGCGCTGCGCCTGCCGGTTCACCTCGGAGATGAACTTATTGTAGAAAATAGTCGCCGGAATTGCGGCAATGAGGCCTATTGCCGTCGCAAACAGCGCCTCCGCAATGCCAGGGGCGACGACTGCGAGCGAGGTGTTTTTCGACGCTGCGATCGACTGGAAGCTCGACATGATGCCCCAGACGGTACCGAACAGGCCGACGAACGGGCCGGCCGAGCCGACGGTGGCGAGCACCAGAAGCCGGCGTTCCAGCCGTTCGACTTCGCGGGCGATCGAGACGTTCATCACCTTCTCGATCCGCATCTGCAGGCCTGCGATGGAGCGGGCGTGGGTTTCGAACGAACGCTTCCATTC
The DNA here is from genome assembly GCA_005884765.1 of Alphaproteobacteria bacterium. Taxonomy (GTDB): domain Bacteria; phylum Pseudomonadota; class Alphaproteobacteria; order Rhizobiales; family Xanthobacteraceae; genus Bradyrhizobium. Next base: position 11,191 of record VAZV01000061.1, on the reverse strand, counting down.
ACGCATCGCCGCGACGAAACACGCCGCCATCGATTGGGTCGGCTTGGCCGACAGCGCGCGGTAAAGCTCCTCGATCGATTCCCCGGACCAGAAGGCCTGCTCGAAGCGATCCATCGCGCGGCGGGTGCGCGAATACAGAAACAGTTTATCGATGGCGATGGCCCAGACCCAGACCGAACAGGCGAGCAGCCCGAGCATCACCACCTTCACGATCCAGGCGGCCTGCAGGAACAGCGCGATCAGCGAGACATCGCTCGATACAACCGGCAATGCTGACTGAATCGTGTCGGGATTCATAAGCGGTATCCTCTCAACACCATTGTCCCAAACCCTCCGGGAGCAAATGGCTGCCGGGTCTGATAGCCGCGCGACCAGGCGCGGCGGAAATCGCCTGCGCGAGTGAACCTTGTTTGGTCGCATGGGAGGCCCCCGCCGAAGCCTGGCCCTGCATCCCCTGCCAACATGTCAAAACGAGGGCTATTCGCGCGACTTTACGCCCCTTAACAGACGCTAATCATGGTTAATGTACGGTTACCAAAGGGGAATCGGGTGTGGGAAAGGCGGGAACCCAAGGCCTTGGGAGCTGCCGGCGCGCAAAAGCAAACCGCCCGCCTGCGGGGGGCTCGCAAACGAGCGGCTCGATGCCGTCAGACGTTATAGCCGGCGCACCATAGAAGCCCCGGCAGCGCCAAGGCTTGAGATTGTTTGCAGAAACATTGATCAGTAGCGGGCGACGATCGGATCGCCGAATTTATATACGATGCGAACACGCGCGCTTCTGCACGTTGCCGCTGGCTCCATCCTCCAGAAACTCGCCCGATTTTGTCAACGAATTTCCGGGACGGAACGCTAGGTGCAATGCTCCTCCTTGAATCGGTCGTTACATGTCCGCACTGCGCAAAAGCGAAATCGGAGCCGATGCCGACCGCCGCCTTGCCAGTTTTCTACGTATGCACCGGCTGTGGTGCGAAACTGCCGCCGAAGCCGGGCGGCGACTGTTGCGTGTTCTGTTCATACGGCTCGGTGCCATGTCCCCCTATTCAGGCCGCGCGTTCGGGCCAAGCCGGCGCAGCCTCTTGCTGTGCCAGGTAATCCGGCAAGAGCAATCATGCGATCCGACCTTCAAGGGATTGGCTCGGCAGCACCCGCGCCAATGCGTTGGCGTGGTGGCTAGGTTGGCGTTTTAACGGCCAAACATATAATTAATGCCAATAGTGATGGAATGATTATCGATGCTTTGGCCGTTGACGTTGAAGTTACAGGCAAGCGCTGGGCTAAAATTACAGAAGCCGGCCGCGCTGTTCGTAGGCGAACTATTTCCTTGCAGGCGAACAAATTGGTATTCGCCCCTAATAGTCACATGATCGGCCACGGCCCACTCGATACCGGTGCCTGCCGTCCAACCCCAATCCATATTCGTATGATCGGCAAAAGTCTGCTCAATGGGTCCAACTATGGGGAAACCAAAGGAAAACTGGCGACGTACGCTTCCATAGGCTACGCCACCCGTCGCGCAGGCGAGAAGCCTAGGGTCTACGAGCACACCGAGGCGCGCCCGAGTCGTACCAAACCAAAGAATTTTGGTATCGAAAGTGCCGACTGACGGGGCAAGCCCGGGGACAGCAGTATCTATTTCCTGATGCGCCTTAGCCGAGGGGATGGAGAAATCGGTTTCTAGGCCGTACACGTAATTCCGCGTTTGCCAATTGTAGCCGAGCTGTGCACCGCCCATGAAGCCCGAGCCATTAGCGCTATAACTTCTCGGAAAGAACCCATTTGTCAGGTTCATCCCGAAGTGGGTAGCGGTCAAGCCGTCAGCCGGGTCAACAGCTGCAGCGGCATTGCGCAGGAAGCCGGCCCCGGCATGGCCGCCAATATAGAACCCTGACCAACTGAAGGCCGGTTCAACCATGGCAGGCGGTTTAGTGTACGGGCGGTCAGCGAGATCGGCGGCCCGGGCCGGGCCAACGGCTATCAGAGCCAACAGCATGCCGATGGTGAATTGACGAACGGACATATTTCGGCGCTCCAATGTCTTCGACGCCCGAATCCCGTTGAGATGACGTCATGTCGAACCTATCGGCAGCGCCCGAAATGCGCTTGGTCTGGAACGAACGATGTTTTAACTCGGGCGTACTCGAGCCGTTCTTTATCGCGTGGTGCTATCGTGCAACACCCCGCCGGGCCTTGGCGTCCGTTCATGCGAACGAACCGCCTTTCGTTCCGAGGTGACAAACGAGGTATGACAGCATTGCCGCCCCCGTTCGTACCCTTGCACATCTCGACCGATGCCTTTCCGGTTGACCGGCGCCTGACAATGTGGCGCGAGGTCTATGGCCGCACGATCGCAAAATTCGACATCGAACCTATTAACGACATGCCTTTTCGCGCAGGCGTGACATTGCGCTCGTTCCCGGGCCTGGGAGTCGCTTCGGGTCACAGGTCCGATGCGCGCTATCGCATGACGCGCGAGCTCGCGGCGAATTCCTCCGACAACCTGATCTTCGCCGTCGTCACCAACGGCGTAGGCATCATTTCGCAACGGGACCGCGAGGCAACCATTGGAGCCGGCGAGGCATTGCTGATGTCCGCGACCGAACCGAGCATCAGCACCCTGCACTCCGGAGGCCGCTTTATAACGCTTTCCGTGCCGCGCGACGCGATATCCATAATGGTCGTTGAGCCAAACTCGATGCTCGTGCATCCGATTCCAAGACAGAACGAAGCGCTGCGGCTGCTCACCGGCTATCTCGGCATTTTGAACGAAGTTGACAAGCTTTCCGCGCCGGAGTTGCAGCGTACGGTCGTCACGCATATCCACGATCTGCTCGCTTCCGCACTCGGCGCCACGCAGAACACGGTGCTTCTCGCGGAAGAACGCGGCATCCGTTCGGCGAGAATGCGGGCAATCATGTTCGACATCGTCGACAATCTCGAGAAGCGCGAACTGTCGATTACCAACGTGGCTTTGCGTTTCAGTGTCACTCCCCGCTACATTCAGAAGCTTTTCGAGAGCGACGGGACCACCTTTACGGAATACGTCCTTGAACGACGGCTGCTTGAGGCCAACCGGTTACTGAGCGATTCTCGTTTAGCCAAACGCTCGATCAGCGACGTGGCTTTCAAGGTCGGCTTCGGCGACCTCTCCTATTTCACGCGCGCCTTTCGCCGCCGCTTTGGCATGACGCCATCGGACGTCAAGGAACAGGCCCGGCGCGAAAGCGACGGGTAACGTACGTTGAAAATAAGCAGGATTGACGGGTTGCGCCGCGCTCGCCGCAGGGCTGGACCGCGGTGAACAGCGTGGCCACGGCGACGCACAAAACCGCCCGTCTGCTTTTGCCAACGGGCGGTCGTGTCGCCATCAGGTGTTATGGGGGCATTACGCCTGAGGCTCTGGACCTCTTGATGTTCAGCCCTGCGGCTGCTGCGGCTGGTCGTTCGGCGGCGTCGGCCGCTGGCGGTGCTGGGCCATGAACTGGTCGAATTCTTCCTTGTCCTTGGCGTGACGCAGGCGATTGAGGAATTCCTTGAATTCGGTCTGCTCTTCCTCGAGCCGGCGCAAGGTTTCCATGCGGTATTCGTCGAAGGCGCGGTTGCCGCTCGAGGGCGGCCCGAAGCCGAAGCCGCCCCGCTCCATGCGGTTGCGCATCCGCTCCATCTTCCACTGCATCCGTTCCATCTTGTTCGACCAGCGGTCGTGGTGACCCCAACAAGCCATTTTTCTGCTCCCTAGTGTGAAAAAGAGAAGGGCAAGCCCGATCGGCCACCAGATGATGAAGCCGAGGACAGTCACGGCGATCCAGCCGGGGTGCCAGGGGCTATCAAGCATATGCGGCCGATAGGGTTCTTCCGCGGGGCCGCGCCATCGATTGACATCTGCGGTGTAGGCCATTTCCCTCTCCATGACGGCATCACGCCGTTGTGAATGTAAATAACATTTACATACCTAAACCATCCCGGTTTTTTGTCAAGCCGGGGGCTACCGGCGGCGGCCGAATTATTTTCGCAACTTTATTTCGGCTTGCCCCAAGGCCCTGACCGCTCGCCGGCCGGTTTTTCGTCTGCAGCAGCGCTGCCAGCACCGGTCGGGAAGCCGAGGCCGCGCAGATAGATCAGCACTTCGGCTTCCAGCAATTCTTCCGGCGACATCGGCAGCTTGCGGCGCGCCGCATCGCCGCGCGCAAACAACGAGGCGACGCCGTGCGACATCGACCAGATATGCAACGCCATCATCATCGCCGGCGGCCGCGGCGCGCCAGGTGGCGCCAACGCGGCGAGACGCTCGGCGGCGGCGCGCAGGATGCCGAAGGCACGCTCGCTTGCCGCCAGCAAAGTCGGATTAAGGTCTGCAGGAAGCCCGGATTCGAACATCGCGGAATAAAACGCCGGCTCGTCGCGGGCAAAGGCGAGATAGGCTTTGCCGACCCGCTCGAACGCGGTGATCGTGTCCGGGCGTCCGTCATCCCAGGCCGCCGTCAGCACCGCCTCGAACTGTTCAAAGCCGCGCTGCGCGATCGAGGACAAAAGTTCGTCGCGATCGCGAAAGTGGCGATAGGGGGCGGCGGGGCTGACACCGGCCATCCGTGCGGCATCGGCAAACGTAAATCCGGCCGCGCCCTTTTGCGCGATCAGGTCGAGCGCCGCCTGCAGCAGCGCCTCCTTCAGATTGCCGTGGTGATAGCCGCGCTCGGCGCGGCCCCGTTCCTTGCGCCAGCTCATGTGAAAGGCTTTTACATGAGCTGGCGCCGAGTCACTAGAGCCAAATGCGCCATTAGGCGACGCGAAGGGTAGCCCGGATGAGCGAAGTGACATCCGGGGGACCTCTCGATGATGCCCCGCATGTCGCTGCGCTCATGCGGGCTACTCAGGCAAAGCTAACCGCCCGGGATCGGGAGGATCGGCATGATCTCGACGCGTTCGCCGGGAAAGATCGCAAAATGCGGGTGATTGTCGAACAGTTTCGCGGCGGCCTCATGCGAGGGCGCGCGCACCACCGTGAAGGCGCCCATCTCGTTTGAGATCTCAGCGATGCCGCCAGCATCAACCTTCTTCGTCTTGCCCAGCGGGCCGCCCATGGTGACGATCGCCGCCTGGTGCTTTTCGACCCAGGCCTGCCACGCTGCCATGCCCTGCTGCCCCCGCTTGTGACGCTCCGCCTCCGGCAGCGCATTCCACGCCGCCCATTTCGGGCTGGTCTTGCTGCCGAGGAAAACGGCGAGGAACGTATCGTTGGTGCTCATGGTTTCTCCCTTTGCGGTTGAACGATTGACGATGAACGCTTGACTTAACGGCGGACGGACCCCTGCTGCAGCTCGCTAAATCCGGCCGCGGCCTGCTGCACGTCGGGGGAAAAATCCTCCATCTCCTGCACCCGGCGGATTTCGATGATCTCGGTCGCGGAAGCCGGGCACTTCTTCGCCCAGGCGATCGCCTCCTCGCGCGACTTCACATCGATCATCCAGTAACCGCCAAGCACTTCCTTGGCCTCGGTGAAGGGACCGTCGGTCACGACCGGCTTGCCGGTGGCAAACGAGACCCGCGCGCCCGTTGACGGCGGATGCAGCCCGTCGAGCGTGATCAGGACGCCCGCGTCCTTTAGCGCCTCGTTGTATTTCATCATTGCGGCCACGCGCTCGGGGTCGAGTTGCACATCCGGCGGCGCGGTCTCATAGCCCAGGGGGATCATCAACATCATGAATCGCATGGTCGTGTCGTCCTGTTCGTTGTTGTTTACTTCTTCGCGGCCTGGGCTCGCAGGCGTTCTTCCTGCTCGCGCAATTCGGGTGTCAGCACTTCGCCAAAATCCTCGGGCGCAAATACCTGCCGGATCTCGATCTCGGCGCCGCCGTCAAATGGCGCCCGCTTCATCCAAGTGATCGCCTCGTCCAGCGATTTGGTCCGGATCAGCCAGAAGCCCGCGACCAAATCATTGGTCAGGTTGAACGGGCCGCGGCTGACGGCGCCCTGTCCGCCCGAATATTTGATGCGCGCGCCCTTTACGGTCGGGTGCAGCCCTTCGCCCGCCTCCATGACGCCGGCCTTGGCCATCTCCTCGTTGAACTTGCCCATCGCGGTCAGAAGTTCCCTGCTCGGCATGTTTCCGGCTTCGGTCTCCTGGCTCGCCTTTACAATCACCATGAATCGCATCGTCACTCTCCGTTTGATTTCTTTGCGGCGGGCCGATTTTAAAGCCGGCGCTCGTCAACAAGACGAAAGGGGTTTTGCGGCACCGACATGTCGGACAGAATTATTTCGCAGGTAATTGCAGGAGATCGGGAGGATGCCCGATGGTTCGAGACGCGCCTTCGCCCTTCGGGGCCACGGCGGGCTCCTCACCATGAGGGAAACGCGTGAGTGGCGCGCCTTCAATCGTCGATCGCCTGATAGGCCGAGGTCCAGAAATCCGCCATCACCGCGGGCGGCTGAGGTGAATCCATCAGCCGTTGCGTCAGCAGAATTCCGGTGAGATTTTCTTTGGGGTCGGAATACCAGGAGGTGCCATGGCCGCCCTCCCAGCCGAACCGTCCGGGAACGGTGTGGAGGTCATCGCGCCTGTTGCACACCGAAAGACCCATGCCCCAGCCCTTATTGTTGTCGAAAAACAGTTCGGAGCCCTGTTTCTGCTCGGAGGTGAGCTGGTCGGTCGTCATCAGTTCGACCGACGGCCGCGACAGGATCCGCTCGCTTCCGAGCCGTCCGCCGTTCAGCATCATCTGCGCAAACGCGTTGAAATCATCCGCGGTCGAGGCGAGACCGGCGCTGCCGTTCTCGAACAGGGGCGGCTTTGCATACTTGCCGGTTGCGGGATCATCGAACACTTTCAACTCTCCCGTTGCGTGATCGCGCCTATAGGCGGTCACGAACCGATCGAGCTTCTCAGCGGGCACGCTAAATCCAGTGTCCTTCATTCCGAGCGGAGCGAAGATGCGTTCGTGCAGGAATTTTCCAAACGTCATGCCGGCGGCGCGCGCGATCAGCACGCTGAGGATTTCGGCTCCGGCGTTGTAGAGCCAGCGTTCGCCCGGTTGATAGATCAGCGGCAGCGTGCCGTAGCGCCGCATCAATTCGTCGGGCGCAAATGACGGGAATACCGGGCCCGGCGCGAAGCCCGCTTCCGCGATCGCCTTCTGGATCGGATAGCGATCGGGAAACACGGCGATCATGCCAAGCCCGAGCCGGAAGGTTAAGAGATCGCGCAACGTGATCGCGCGGCTGGCCGGCACGGTGTCGTCGATGGCGGCATCGATGACGCGCAGGACATTGCGGTCGGCCAGTTCCGGCAGCCAGGGATCGACGGGGTCATCGAGCCGTAATTTGCATTCCTCGACCAGGACCATGGCGGCCGCCGCCGTCACCGGTTTGGTCATCGAGGCGATCCGGAAGATCGAATCGCGCCGCATGGGCGCGCCGCCAATCGCCATTTTGCCGATCACGTCGACATGAACTTCGCCGTTGCGGCTTACCAGTGCCACCAGGCCGGGCAGATGGCCGCTTTCGACGTGGCCGGCCATGATGCCGCGCATGCGACTAAGGCGCGCTTTCGACAGCCCGCCGACGCTGCTCATTTCCTGCATTTTGTATTCCCTTTCGGAGACATCGAATCCTGCGACAACAGCAAGACGAATCAGACCAGGCGAAATCGACATGCCCGCCGTTTTTTTATTCCGGCTGTTTGATGAATGCGCCGTCCTGGTAGCTGGCACCGAAATAGACGTCGATACGCCTGACCTTGTCGCCGGCGAAAACGAAAAACTCGGTGTTGCGAAAGCTCTTGCCGCCCTTGGCTGTGCATCGGTAGGTCACGAAAGCCTCGTCGCCCTCGACGAAAATTTTTTCGAGCTCATGCCGCTCGATCCAGTCGCTGTTCTTCCAGCAGCGCTCGAAATAGGTCTTTTTGTCGATTTGGTCGTCATAGGGGCTGGTGAAACGGAAATCGTCCGCAAGCGCATCCTCCACGACCCTGCGGTCATTGCTCATGTAGGCGTTAAAAATGGCGCGGATGGTTGCCGCGCGGGTTGTCGAGATCATTCACCCATCCTCCTTCGGGACCATGCCGAAATACGGCTCGGCCTCCTCCATCACGCGCGCGATCGACCGCCGCGCCTTCAGGCGTTCGAGATAGGCGACGAGGCCTTTGTTGTCACCGAACGGCTCGACCATGCTGGCATAAAACAGCGGCGGCAAGGCGGCGCAATCGGCCATCGTGAACGCTTCGCCGATTGCCCAGCGGCCGGCCGCCATCTGCTGCTCGATCATGCGATACGATGTCTTGAGTTGCGCCCTCGCCTCCTCCACGCCATGCGAATCCCTTTTGTCCGCCGGGCGAAGCCGGTCGACCATGATCTTCTGCATCGGCAGATGCACATAGAGATCGTAGAAGCGGTCGCGCAGTCGCGTCTGCAGCGCGAGCTCGGAATTTTCCGGGATGAACCGCGTCCGGCCTGGATAATGCCGGTCGAGGTATTCGATGATGATGCTGGATTCCGGGACGGTCTCGCCGCGCGCCTCATCGCGCAGCACCGGAAATTTGCCGATCGGCCACAGTTTGAGCAACGCGGCGCGTTCCGCCGCGTCGCCGAGATTGACCGGGTTCGGCGTGAACGGGACGTCGTTCTCGTAAAGCGCGATCAGCGCCTTCCAGCAGAACGACGCCAGCGGATGGTAATGCAGCGTGAGTGCCATGCGTGTACCTCACCAATTGCATTATGCAACTGGTTGCAGTTTGGGATGACTGATGCGAAATAGCAAGTGGTTTTTTCGTGGCGATTTTCGCCTCGCTCCTGGGACCTGCCAATGACCGACGCTCAGCGCTCCGGCTGCCCGATCAATCTCACGCTCGAAGTGGTCGGCGACAAATGGAGCCTGCTCGTGATCCGCGACATGATGTTCGGCAACCGGCGGCATTTTCGCGAGCTGTTGACCAAATCCGACGAGGGCATTTCCTCCAACATCCTCGCCGACCGGCTGAAGACGCTGCTCGAGCGGGGCATCATCACGCGCGACGACGATCCGAGCCACAAGCAGAAGGGAATCTATTCGCTCACCGAACAGGGCGTCGAGCTGCTGCCGATCCTCGCGCAGATGTCGGCCTGGGGTTACAAATATTTGCCGGTCAGCGAAGAGCTCGGCATCCGCGCCAGACTATTGAGCGAAGGCGGCCCGAAAATGTGGGCGGAATTCATGGACGAATTGCGCGAGACCCATCTCGGCGTCAAGCGGCGCAGGAAAGCGGGGCCATCGGCCGGCGAGCGCTTGCAGGCGGCTTATGAGAAAGTGGTGGCGAGGAAAAAATAGCCGCGATCGGATCTTATGTTGACCGAAAGGCGGTTTCCGTCATCCTGAGGCGCGAGCGCAGCGAACTCCTCAGGATGACGGGATACTCCACCGTCGCGTCACCTCCGTCGCGCCTTCCGGCACAGCCTCGAAGATCGGCGAGGCCAGCACCGCATGAATATGCAGCTTCGAGGTGCCGCAATTGCGAAAACCGTGCAGGCGCCCGGCCGGCACGATCAGCGATTGCCCGGCCGATAGCGTGATATGGGCGTCCCCGATCCACATCTCGGCCTCGCCTTCGCGCACCGTCAACACTTCCTCGACCGGATGGCTGTGCGTCGGCGCGCCGGCGCCCGGCGCCGCCCATTGTTCGAAGATGCATAGTTGCGCGGCGCCGTTGCGGGCCGACACCAGCATGCGGCTCTCCACGCCCGGCCGCCACGCCTCCCACGCATCGTCCTCAGGGATAACGGCTTTCATCGAGTTCGTCCTTTCATCGTCCGTTGCAAGCGGCAGGTCGCCGCTCGCATTTCAAGTGAATCCTTCGCGCGTGCAGCATGACCTTGCGATTTCAAGCGCCTAAAGTGCTTCGCCCGGCGGTAGTCCGGCGCCGCGCACACATCCCTGAAGTTGAACCCCGGACCCGGGAGTAACACGTCATGTCGGGATTGCTCATCAATCTGGTCATCCAGATCATCAGTGGCGCCGTCGGCGGCAATGTCGCCGCCGGCGCGGCCAAGAATATCGATCTCGGTACGCTTGGAAATACCATCGCCGGTGCGATCGGCGGCGGCGCCGGGGGACAGCTCCTCGGTATGCTGATTCCGCTGCTCGCCAATAGCGCCGCGACACCGGATATCGGCAGCATCATCGGCCAGGTGGCCGGTGGCGGCGTGGCCGGCGCTGTTCTTACCGCAATCGTCGGCGCCATCAAGAACCGGGCGACGGCCTGACAGGTCAAGCAGCCACGAGCGGAGCAGGCGCATCGACAACGCCGTGCTCCGCTTGCTCTTGAGTATGACGGCCCCGCGTGCCAGCAACAACTGAAAACCCGCTTTCGCCATGGGACTGTCGATGACCCCTTCTCCGCAAAAAGTCGCACTGGTGACCGGCGCCGCACGCGGCATCGGGCTTGCGGTCGCAAAACGCTTCCTGGCCGAGGGCTGGCGCGTGGCGCTGCTCGACATCGAGGGCGAGTTGCCGCAAGACGCGGTCGCCGCGCTCGAAAAGCCCGATCATACGCTGGCGCTTGCCTGCGACGTCTCCAACGCCGTCGCGGTGACGGCTGCGATCGCCACCCTGGGCCGGCGCTTCGGCAGGCTGGACGCGCTCGTCAATAATGCCGGCGTTGCGGTGTTCGCCCCGCTGATGCAGACGAGCGATGAAGACTGGAACCGCGTGCTCGCGGTCAATCTCACAGGGCCCTTTATTTGCACCAAGGCCGCGGTGCCCCTGATGCGCGAACATGGCGGCGGCGCGATCGTGAACATTACTTCCATATCTGCGGTGCGCGCTTCCACGTTGCGCTCGGCCTACGGCACCAGCAAGGCGGGGCTTGCCCATCTCACCAAACAGCTCGCGGTCGAACTGGCTTGCCTCGGCATCCGCGTCAACGGCGTGGCGCCGGGTCCGGTCGACACCGCCATGGCGAAAGCGGTCCATACACCGGAAATCCGCGCCGACTACCACGACGCGATCCCGCTCAACCGCTACGGCCTCGAGGAAGAGCTCGCAGAGGCCGTGTTGTTCCTGAGCTGCGACCGCTCGAGCTATGTCACCGGACAGATCCTCGCGGTCGACGGCGGCTTCGACGCCGCCGGGATCGGATTGCCGACGCTGCGCGGCGAGCGGCGGAACAGCTGAAATTATTTGGAATCTTGCCTCCTGCCTCGCAAGCGCCTAGCTGACCTTATAG
>VAZV01000147.1 GCA_005884765.1 Alphaproteobacteria bacterium | reverse complement strand
ACCGGCAGGCTGGATTGCTTCGTCGCTCCTGCGCAAAATTGCTTCGCAATTTTGTCGTGGGCTCCTCGCAATGACGAACGATAGGTAGTCAGTCCGGTTGAGAACGAGCGCATAAGCATGGCCGACACATCCTTTGACATCATCATCATCGGCTCCGGGCCCGGCGGTTATGTCACCGCGATCCGCGCCGCACAGCTCGGGTTCAAGACCGCGATTGTCGAAAAGTCCTATCTGGGCGGCATCTGTTTGAATTGGGGCTGCATTCCCACCAAGGCGCTGCTGCGCTCGGCGGAAATCTTTCACTATATGCAGCACGCCAAGGACTATGGGCTCTCGGCGGAGAGAGTCTCGTACGATCCCAAGGCCGTGGTTCAGCGCTCGCGCGGGGTATCAAAACGCCTCAATGACGGCGTTGGTTTTCTGATGAAGAAGAACAAGGTCACGGTGATCTGGGGCGAGGCCTCAATCGATGCGCTTGGCAAGGTTACGGTGAAGAAATCTCCGGTCGAGGCTCCAAAGGGGGCGATCGGTGAGGGCGCCTATCAGGCCAAGCACATCATCCTTGCGACCGGCGCCCGGCCGCGGGTGCTGCCGGGGCTCGAGCCCGACAAGAAGCTGGTCTGGACCTATTTCGAGGCGATGATCCCCGAGAAAATGCCGAAGTCGCTCCTGGTGGTCGGCTCCGGCGCGATCGGCATTGAATTCGCCTCGTTCTTCCACACCATGGGCTCGGACGTCACCGTCGTGGAGGTACTGCCGCAGATCCTTCCCGTTGAGGATGCGGAGATCGCCGGCCTTGCCCGCAAGCGTTTTGAGAAGCAGGGCATCAGGATCCTCACCAGCACCAAGGTCACAAAGCTCGAAAAAAAGAGCGACAGCGTCGTTGCCACCATCGATGATGGCAAAGGCAAGCCGCAGACAGTTGAATTCGAGCGGGTGATTTCGGCGGTCGGCGTGGTCGGCAACATCGAAAATCTTGGGCTTGAGAAACTCGGCGTCAAGACGGATCGCGGCTGCGTCGTGATCGACGGCTACGGCAAGACCAACGTGCCCGGCATCTATGCCATCGGCGACGTTGCGGGGCCACCGATGCTGGCGCACAAGGCCGAGCACGAAGGCGTCGTGTGCGTCGAGGCCATCAAGGGCCTGCATCCGCATGCCACCGACAAGAACCTCATTCCCGGCTGCACCTATTGCAACCCGCAAGTCGCCTCCGTCGGCCTCACCGAGGCAATTGCGAAGCAGGGCGGCCGCGAGATCCGCGTCGGCCGTTTCCCGTTTGTCGGCAACGGCAAGGCGATCGCGCTCGGTGAAGATCAGGGACTGGTCAAGGTCGTGTTCGACAAGAAGACCGGCCAGCTGCTCGGCGCGCACATGATCGGCGCCGAAGTCACCGAACTGATCCAGGGTTATGTGGTTGCGATGAATCTCGAAACCACGGAAGAAGAGCTGATGCACACCATCTTCCCGCATCCGACGCTGTCGGAAATGATGAAGGAAGCCGTGCTCGATGCCTATGGCCGCGTGTTGAACATCTGACTCCTGGCGTCATTGCGAGCGAAGCGAAGCAATCCAGAAATACATCCGCGGAAACAGTCTGGATTGCTTCGTCGCTAACGCTCCTCGCAATGACGAGCAACAAGATGCCTTTGGCATGAGAGGAAAGAATCCATCCGTGAAAGACAACGACAATCTGACCACCGAACGTCCGACGTTCGTGACGCACCTCGAATGCGCGATGGAAGGCGATCGCTATCCCGCCGACCAGATCCACAACCTTTCCAAAGCCGGGAAACCGCTCCTGGTGCGCTACGACCTCGCTGGGGTGAAGAAGGCGCTGACAAAAGACACGCTCCGCCAGCGGCCGGCCGACCTGTGGCGCTATCGCGAGCTGCTGCCGGTGCGCAAATGCGCCGATATTGTCAGCCTCGGCGAAGTCACCACGCCGCTGGTTCGTCTGCCCAAGCTCGGCAAGAAACTCGGCGGCGGCGAGATCATCGTCAAAGACGAAGGCCGCCTGCCGACCGGCTCGTTCAAGGCGCGCGGCCTCGTGATGGCAGTTTCGATGGGCAAGGCGCTCGGCATCAGGCACATGGCGATGCCGACCAACGGCAATGCCGGCGCGGCGCTTGCGGCCTACGCGACCAATTGCGGCATCAAGACCACGATCTTCTGTCCCGCCGATACGCCGGAAGTGAATGTCAGCGAGATCGAATTGCAAGGCGCAACCGTCTATCGCGTCAACGGCCTGATCGACGATTGCGGCAAGATCGTCGGCGAGGGCAAGGTGAAGGCCGGCTGGTTCGACACCTCGACGCTCAAGGAGCCCTATCGCATCGAGGGCAAGAAGACGATGGGGCTGGAACTCGCCGAGCAGCTCGGCTGGGAAGTGCCCGATGTGATTTTCTATCCGACCGGCGGCGGCACCGGGCTGATCGGCATGTGGAAGGCGTTCGCTGAGCTGGAAGCAATCGGCTTTATCGGATCGAAGCGGCCGCGTATGGTAGCAGTGCAGGCTGCGGGTTGCGCGCCGATGGTGCGCGCGTTCGAGAACGGCAGTGAGCACGCGCCGCGCTGGGAAGATGCGCACACGATCGCGTCGGGCATCCGCGTGCCGCAGGCGATCGGGGATTTCCTTATCCTGCGGGCGGTGCGCGAGAGCAAAGGTTTCGCGATTGCGGTGACGGACGAGAAGATTTCTTCGGCGCTCAACGAAGTCGCGCGCGAGGAGGGCTTGCTGCTGTGCCCGGAGGGTGCTGCGACCTACGCCGCCTACAAGCAAAGCCTCGACGATAGTCGGATTACGAAAGACGATCGGGTGATGCTATTCAACTGTGCGACGGGCCTTAAATACCCGTTGCCGAAGGTCGACCGCACGCTCGATCGCCACAAGCCGATCGACTACGCGAAGCTTTGAATCGTCATTAGCAGCCGTCATTGCGAGCCAACGGGTCGCGCGAATGCGCGCCCGATGATAAACTGCGCGAAGCAATCCATGCCTCCACGAAAAAGAAAGAATGGATTGCTTCGTCGGTTCGCTCCTCGCAATGACGACCGGGAGGTGAAATGTGTAGGACAATTCTGGCCGCGGTCACCGCGCTGCTGACGCTTGGCGGCATCGCGTTCGCCGCCGACAAATTCCCCACCCACCCCATCACTATCGTGGTGCCGTTCTCCGCCGGTGGTCCGTCGGATGCGATGATGCGAATTCTCGCCGAGCGCATGAAGACGACGCTTGGCGAGACGATCCTGGTGGAGAACACCACAGGCGCCGGCGGCTCCATCGGCGTCGGCCGCGTCGTGCACTCGCCGCCCGACGGCTACACCGTGGGCTTCGGCCATCTCGGCACCCACGTCGCCAACGGCGCGATCTACAAGCTTGGCTACGACCTCGTCAACGATCTGGAGCCGGTAGTGCTGCTGCCGAGCAATCCCATGATCATCGTCAGCAAGAACGCTGTTCCGGCGAAATCGCTGCCGGAGTTGTTGGCATGGTTGAAGTCGCGGCCTCAGCCGGCCACCGCCGGCACCGCTGGTGCGGGCTCTGGCAGTCACGTCGCCGGCCTTGCTTTCGAAGCCGCGGCCGACATCACCCTGCAATATGTGCCGTACCGTGGCACCGGGCCCGCACTGAACGATCTTGTCGCGGGCCAGATCGATGTGATCGTCGATCAGCTCTCCAACTCCATCAACCAGGTGCGAGCGGGCACGATCCGCGCCTATGCCGTCACAGACAGCAAGCGCGTCGAGCAGGCGGCGGATATCCCGACCACCGATGAGGCGGGTCTTCCCGGATTTCACATGACACTGTGGTCCGGCCTGTGGGTGCCGAAGGGCACACCGCAGGAGATCGCGACAAAACTCAATGCCGCGGCGGTCGATGCCCTGAACGATCCAACTGTGCGCAAGCAGCTCGAAAATCTCGGCTTGCAGATGCCGCCGGCGGACAAACTGACGCCGCAGGCGCTGGGCGCCTGGCAGCAGGCCGAGATCGCCAAATGGTGGCCGATCATCAAGGCCGCCAACGTCAAGGTGGACTAGGCCCACGATAATGGGGTCGCACGCATCACGCCCCGTGAGCCCTTGTACTACCTGTCGGTTAAAAATGGTTGCCGTTGCGCCACGAATGTTGCGACGCCGCAACAGTTAACGAACATTTGTTGGCCGCCGCGGCCCGTTCTTGCTCGCGCCGCTTTTTTGCCACACCCCTCCATGAAATGATGTTTCGCAAGGCTTATGGCCACGGCGCTCGCGAAGGCGAAGGGAAATTCCAAATTTCCCTCATCCGACAAGAGATGACTGGGAAACAGGGTTGCGATGGACGCCAAGACCAATATCAAGCAAAGGCTTCCAAGCCGTCACGTGACGGAGGGTCCCGCGCGCGCGCCGCATCGGTCATATCTCTACGCCATGGGGTTGACCACCCAGCAGATTCATCAGCCCTTCGTGGGCGTTGTCTCCTGCTGGAACGAAGCCGCACCCTGCAATATCGCGCTGATGCGCCAGGCCCAGGCGGTCAAGAAGGGCGTCGCCTCAGCCGGCGGCACCCCACGCGAGTTCTGCACCATTACCGTCACCGACGGCATCGCCATGGGCCATGAAGGCATGCTCTCTTCGTTGCCGTCACGCGACTGCATCGCCGACTCGGTCGAATTGACTGTCCGCGGCCACGCCTACGACGCGCTCGTCGGGCTTGCCGGCTGCGACAAGTCTTTGCCGGGCATGATGATGGCAATGGTCCGGCTCAACGTGCCCTCGATCTTCATCTATGGCGGCTCGATCCTGCCCGGCAATTTCCGCGGCCAGCAGGTCACGGTGCAGGACATGTTTGAAGCCGTCGGCAAGCATTCGATCGGCGAGATGTCGGATGCCGATCTCGACGAAATCGAGCGCGTGGCGTGCCCGTCGGCCGGCGCGTGCGGCGCACAATTCACCGCCAACACGATGGCGACGGTATCGGAGGCGATCGGGCTCGCCTTGCCGTATTCGGCCGGCGCGCCGGCGCCTTACGAGATTCGCGATGCCTTCTGCATGACCGCGGGCGAGAAGGTGATGGAATTGATCGCGTCAAATATCCGGCCCCGCGACATCGTAACTCGCAAGGCGCTGGAAAACGCGGCCGCCGTGGTCGCAGCCTCCGGCGGCTCGACCAACGCTGGGTTGCATTTGCCCGCGATCGCCAATGAATGTGGCATCAAGTTTGACCTGTTCGACGTAGCCGAAATCTTCAAAAAGACCCCCTATGTCGCGGATTTGAAGCCGGGCGGCCGCTATGTCGCCAAAGACATGTTTGAAGCTGGCGGCATTCCGCTGCTGATGAAGACGCTGCTCGATAATGGCTACCTGCACGGCGATTGCTTGACCGTGACGGGCCGAACGATCGCCGAAAACCTCAAAAGCGTGAAATGGAATCCGCACCAGGATGTGGTGCGGCCCGCCGACAAGCCGATCACCGCCACCGGCGGCGTGGTCGGCTTGAAGGGGAATCTCGCGCCAGAGGGGGCGATCGTGAAAGTCGCGGGCATGTCGAATCTCAGGTTTTCCGGTCCAGCACGCTGCTTCGATCGCGAAGACGATGCATTCGAGGCGGTCCAGAACAAAACCTACAAAGAAGGCGAGGTCATCGTCATCCGCTATGAGGGACCGCGGGGTGGTCCCGGCATGCGGGAAATGCTCTCGACCACGGCTGCGCTGACCGGACAGGGCATGGGCGGCAAGATCGCACTGATCACCGACGGCCGGTTCTCCGGCGCCACCCGCGGCTTCTGCATCGGCCATGTTGGCCCCGAAGCCGCCGTTGGGGGCCCGATCGGGCTGCTCAGGGACGGGGATATCATCGAGATCGACGCCGTCGCCGGAACCCTTAACGTAAAATTGACCGACGCCGAACTGTCGGAACGCAGAACCAAATGGGCACCTCGCGAGACAAACCATACGTCGGGTGCGCTCTGGAAGTATGCCCAGCAGGTTGGGCCAGCATCGGCTGGGGCTGTGACCCATCCGGGGGGCGCGCGCGAGAGACAGTGTTATGCGGACATCTGAGCGTATCATTTTTGCGTTGATGCTGGGGTCAGCTCCGCTGGCTGGTCCCGCGCACGCCTTTGACGGCGCCCCGGTCAATCAGGATACGGCTATCCCGGTGATTTCCGCTCAGCCCGGAACCGCGGCCGCGCTCAAGAAGCAGGCTCCAGCGGCCGGCGTCCCGGATACTTCGCTGACCGCACTGCAATATGCCGCCGAGGGCGGCCATCCGATCGCACAGTGGAAATTGGGCCGGATGTATGCCGACGGCAACGGCGTCGCCCAGGACGACGTGCGCGCCTTCGAATATTTCAGCCGCATCGCCAGCGCGCATGCGGAGGACAGTCCCTCGGCGCCGCAATCGGCGATCGTCGCCAACGCCTTTGTCGCGCTCGGGCGCTATTACCTCAACGGCATTCCCAATTCGAAGATCAAGTCCGATCCGGATCGGGCGCGGGAGATGTTCTCCTATGCTGCCTCCTACTTCGGCAGCGCCGACGCCCAATACGATCTGGCGCGGCTCTATCTGAAGACCCCCGATGCGTCGCGGGACGATTTCACCTATGGCGCGCGCTGGCTCGGCCTTGCCGCGCAGAAGGGCCAACATCAGGCGCAGGCCTTGCTCGGCCAGATGCTGTTCAACGGCGACCGGCTGCCGCGGCAGGCCGCGCGCGGCCTGATGTGGCTGACGCTCGCGCGTGACGGCGCGAGTTCGGACGAAGTCTGGATCAAGGAAAGCTACAACCGGGCGTTTGCGAAAGCGTCGGACGATGACCGTGCCACGGCGCTGCAGATGCTCGAGCACTGGGTGCAGGGCCGGCGGGACTGATTCCGCTCGTCATTGCGAGGAGCGAAGCGACGAAGCAATCCATACCGCCGCACTCTCTGGATTGCTTCGCTTTGCTCGCAATGACGTCCGAACCACCGGCGTCTTACGCCGCTTCGAGATCGAGATCGGCCCACACCGGCACATGGTCCGACGGCTTTTCCCAGCCCCGGACGTAACTGTCGATCCCGACATTGATAAGCCGGTCTGAGGCCTGTGGCGACAGCAGCAGATGATCGATCCGCAAACCCCAGTTCTTCTGCCAGGCGCCGGCCTGATAATCCCAGAACGTGTACTGGCCGGGCGCCTCGTTGACCGCGCGCAGCGCGTCGGTGAGCCCGAGGCCCAATAGCGACTGGAAGCTTTCGCGGGTGGTTGAGCGGAACAGGGCGTCTTCGACCCACCCCGCCGGATTATGGACGTCCTCAGCCTTCGGAATGACGTTGAAATCGCCGGCCATGATCAGCGGCTCCTCCGTCTTGAGGCGCTCTTTCGAATACTCAAGAAGCCGCGACATCCAGTTGAGCTTGTAGGGGTATTTGTCTGAGCCAACCGGGTTGCCATTAGGCAGATAGAGGCAGGCGATTCGCAACACGCCTTTTTTCAGCGTGACTACGCCTTCCAGAAACCTGGCGTGGGCGTCTTCATCGTCGCCGGCGAGCCCCGATTTGGTCTCGTCGAACGGCAGCTTCGACAACAGCGCCACGCCGTTGAAGGTTTTCTGGCCGTGGGTGACGACGTTGTAGCCGAGCGCTTCGAACTCGAACCGCGGAAAGGCCTCGTCAGTGCACTTGGTCTCCTGCAGGCAGACGATGTCGGGCGAGCAATCCTTCAGCCAGGCCATAAGCGGCTCCAGCCGTTGGCGGATCGAATTGACGTTCCAGGTGGCGATGCGCATGCGAAGAGGTTCCGGCCGAAAGCCGCATAGATCAGGTTTTAGGTGCCAATTGTTAGACCGAAAAACTGGTGCCGCAACCGCACGACGCCGTCGCATTGGGATTGTGCACACGGAACGACGCGCCGATCAGGTCGTCGACGAAATCGACCTCGGATCCGGCCAGAAAGGGCACCGACGCGGGATCGACCAGCACCACGGCGGCGTCGCGCGCGATCACGAGATCATCGTCGGCCTGGGCGTGGTCGATGTCGAATTTGTATTGGAAGCCGGAGCAACCGCCGCCCTCGACGCTGATGCGCAGCTTGGCGCCATCACCCTCGCTTTTGAGGATTTCGCCGATGCGGCGGGCGGCCCGCTCGCTGATGGTGACGGCTGTGGTCATCGGTCTCTCCAAGGGCTGCGTCATATCCAATTCATTTGGTATCCCGCGCCCTCCATAGTTAAGTGCGTAAACACGCAGAATCAAACGGATAAGGACAGAAAATACCGTGTCGGTCGGAATGGCTGCCCCTCGCGCGATCTATGCCTGCGACCCCGACCACAGCCGGGGCCGACTGTTTGACGAGCCGCCGAGCAAGACCCGCAGCCCATTTCGCCGCGATTGCGACCGGGTGATCCATTCGACCGCCTTCCGCCGGCTCAAGCATAAAACCCAGGTCTTCGTGTTCCACGAGGGCGATCATTACCGCACCCGGCTGACCCATTCGCTCGAAGTGGCTCAAATTGCCCGCGCACTGGCGCGCCAGCTTGGCCTCGACGAGGATCTCACGGAGACGCTGGCGCTGGCCCATGACCTCGGTCATCCGCCGTTCGGGCACGCCGGGGAACGCGCGCTCGATGCCTGCCTGCAGGCCCATGGCGGATTCGATCACAACGCCCAGACGCTGCGCGTGCTGACCGCGCTGGAGCATCGCTACCCCGAATTCGACGGGCTCAACCTGACCTGGGAATCGCTGGAAGGCATCGTCAAGCACAACGGCCCGATGATCGACCGAAGCGGGGTGCCGATCGGGCGATATAGGGATCGCGGCGTGCCGGTCGGAATCGCCGAATACGTCAATCTCTATGACCTCGAACTGTGGAGCTTTGCCTCGCTGGAGGCCCAGGTCGCCGCGATCGCCGACGACATCGCCTATGATGCGCACGATATCGACGATGGCCTGCGCGCCGGGCTATTTGCGGTCGACGACCTCAAGGTGATGCCGCTCGCCGCCGAGATCATCGCTGCGATCGGCAAGCACTACCCTGGTCTCGACGACATCAGGCGCGGCGCCGAGTTCGTGCGCGAATTGATCTCCTATCTGATTTCAGGAGTGTTTTCGGAGGCGGCAACGCGGCTGCAAGCCGAACAGCCGCAATCCGCCGATGTCGTGCGCCGACAAGACCACGCGCTGATCGCGTTTCCGCCTGATGTCGCGCAAGAAGAGGCTGAGATCAAAGCGTTCCTGAGAGAGCACATGTACCGTCATTCGCGGGTGATGCGGGTGATGGACGACGCGGAAGCGATCCTGTTCGACCTGTTCGCGCGCTATCAAGATAACCCCCGCGATCTCCCGGCCGAATGGTTGGAAGGAACGCAAGCCGAGACCGCAGCCGAGCGCGCCAGGCGGATCGGCAATTTCATTGCCGGGATGACCGACCGTTTCGCGCTTATCGAACATCAAAGGCTTTTTGACTCGACCCCGGATTTGCGTTAGGCGGCGGCCATGGCCGACAAATCGCCCCCGCAACACCTTTTTGCCGACGTGCTGGCGCGCGTGCATGCCGCCTGCAGTGCGCTCGCAACGGAGGGCAATTGGCCCGCCGGCATCGACCTGTCGCGCGTCGTGGTCGAGCCGCCGCGCGATGTCAGCCACGGCGACATGGCCACCAACGCCGCAATGGTGCTTGCCAAGGAAGCCAAGGCAAAACCGCGTGATCTCGCCGAACAGGTCGCTGCCAAGTTGCGCGCCGATGAGTTAATTGCCTCCGTCGACGTCGCAGGTCCAGGCTTCATCAATCTGACGCTAAAGCCAAAAGCCTGGGCGAACGAGTTGCGCACGCTGCTGCGCGAAAGCACGTGCTACGGCAGAAGCGCGATCGGCGCGGGCGAAAAGGTCAATGTCGAATACGTGTCCGCCAATCCGACCGGCCCGATGCATGTCGGCCATTGCCGCGGGGCGGTGTTTGGCGATGCGCTGGCGAGTCTCTTGACCTTCGCCGGCTACGGGGTGGCACGGGAATATTACATCAACGATGCCGGCGCCCAGGTCGACGTGCTCGCGCGCTCTGCACACCTGCGCTATCGCGAGGCGCTTGGCGAGAACATCGGTGCGATTCCGGACGGGCTTTATCCCGGCGACTATCTGAAACCGGTGGGGCAAGCGCTAGTGGCCGAGCACGGCGACAAGCTCACCGCCGTGCCCGAAAGTGCATGGCTGCCGATCATGCGCAACAAGGCCGTTGCCATGATGATGGAGGAGATCGAGGGCGACCTCGCCGCGCTTAACATCAAGCATGACGTCTTCTTCTCGGAGCGCTCGCTGATCGAAACCGGCAACAACAAGGTTGCCCAGACCATCGACTTCCTGCGTTCAAAAGGCGACGTCTATGAAGGCCGTCTGCCACCGCCCAAAGGCGGTCCGATTGAGGACTATGAGGATCGCGAGCAGACCCTGTTCCGCGCCACCGCCTATGGCGACGATGTCGATCGTCCGCTGCTCAAGTCCGACGGCAGCTATACCTATTTCGCCTCCGATATCGCCTATCACAAGGACAAGTTCGACCGCGGCTTTCGCGACCTCGTCGACGTCTGGGGTGCCGATCACGGCGGTTATATCAAGCGCATGCAGGCCGCGGTGAAGGCCGTCACCGCCGGCAAGGCTTCGCTCGATGTGAAGATCGTGCAGCTCGTCAAACTGCTGCGTCATGGCGAGCCGGTGAAGATGTCGAAACGATCGGGCGACTTCGTCACCTTGCGCGAAGTGGTCGATGAGGTCGGCTCGGATGCGGTGCGCTTCATGATGCTGTTCCGCAAGAACGACGCCGTGCTGGATTTCGACCTCGCCAAGGTCCTCGAGCAATCGAAAGACAATCCGGTGTTCTATGTCCAGTACGGCCATGCCCGCGGACATTCGATCTTCAAGAACGCACGGGAAGTGGTTCCGGAGCTGCCAGAGGAGGGACGCACACGGGCCGCGTACCTTGAAAATGCCCCCGTTGAGCGACTGACGGCACCGGAGGAAATCGAGCTGCTCAAGCGACTCGCGCTCTACCCCCGGACGGTCGAGGCGGCGGCTTCGGCACATGAGCCGCACCGAATCGCTTTTTATCTATATGATCTTGCCAGCGAATTTCATGCCCTATGGACGAGGGGGCGCGATTTGCCCTATTTACGCTTCATTATCAATAATGATGCAGAGATCACGAAGGCGCGACTGGCGATGGTACAGGGCGTCGTCTCGGTTCTGGCATCGGGGCTGGCCATTCTGGGCGTTAACGCCCCGACCGAGATGCGGTAAGCATAAAGGGTGACGGCTTTCACGAATGGGGATTTGTGAAAGCATCTGGCAGGCAGGGGCCAATTCGTTTGTCGTAGCGGGTTGGCGCTTCCCGAAGGGGATGCATCATCACGATGGCTGATCGATATCAGGGCAGGCCTTTTCCCGCCGATGACGACAAGGGCGAGAGCGATCCCTTGGCGGAGCTGGCGCGACTAATCGGTCAGACGGACCCGTTCGGCACCGTGGGCCGCACCAATCCGAAGGTGCAGCCACGCAGCGCTCCCGCACTTGATCCCTATCGACATCAGCCGCCGCCAGCAGTGGAAGACGACGCTCCTGCGGGGCCGCCACCATGGATGCAGCGCGCCAACCGGCAGGAAATCAAGAAGCCGGCTTACGAGGAACCCGAGCAGGACGAGGAGCCCTTGCCCGAGCAGGACTATGAACCGAGCCCGGTGCATCCGTTGCACCGCTACGCGGCGCATCAGCACGCCGCGCCACAACAGGATTCGGACCAGCAGCAATGCGAGGAAACCGAAGGCGAGGTCGATCCGTCGCGCTATGACGACGCATTGTATGGCCAGATCGAATCGGGCGCGCAGGATTATCAGCGCGAGCCGGCCTATCCGGACGATCCCTACGCCTATCAGGACGGCTACGAGGACGGCGGGGACGATCAAGGCGGGCGGCGCCGCGGCGGTCTCGTCACGGTGATCGCGGTGCTGGCGCTTGCGGTGGTCGGCACCGGCGCCGCCTTTGCCTATCGCAGCTATGTTGGGACGCCCCGCAGCGGAGACCCGCCGGTCATCAGGGCTGACAACAGCCCGACCAAGATCGTGCCGTCGCCAGGCGATACCACCAGCAAGACCCCGGATCGCATGCCGGCCGGCGACGGAGCGGAGAAAATCGTCCCGCGCGAAGAGGCGCCGGTCGACGTCAATGCCAGGGCTGGCGGTGGCCCGCGCGTGGTGTTCCCACCGCTGAACCCGAACGGCAACCCACCCTCGGTTGCGAGCGTGGCTCCGAGCAATGTGCCGGTCGCAAGCGCCGGTCCGGTACCGAGCAACGGTACGCTGCCGAACAACGAGCCGCGCAAGATCAAGACGTTCTCGGTGCGCGGCGACCAAGCAGACGGCACCGGCGCGCCGGTAGCTGCGGCTGCGTCGCCGGCAGGAAAGCCGACAGCGGCTCCGAAGGCCGCGGCGGTTGCCTCGCGAAGCGCGGCACCATCGGCAGATGCGAACGCGAATGCGCCGCTGTCGTTGTCGCCGCAGACTGCTCAACCGGCTCCGGCCGCGGCTCCCGCCGAAACGAGGACGCGGGTCGCCACGACCGGTAACCCCGCACAGACCGCTCCATCGCCCCCGGCGGGTACGGGCGGCAGCGGCGGCTATGTGGTTCAGGTCTCCTCGCAACGGAGCGAAGCCGACGCCCAGGCTTCGTTCAAGGCCCTGCAGAGCAAGTTCCCGACCGTGCTGGGATCGCAGTCGCCACTGATCAAGCGCGCCGATTTGGGTGACAAGGGTGTCTATTACCGCGCCATGGTCGGTCCATTTGGATCGGCGGACGAGGCCTCGCAATTCTGCGGCAACCTGAAAACTGCCGGCGGCCAGTGCGTCGTCCAAAGGAATTGACCCGCTGCTTCCTTGACCCTCCCGCGAACTGCGGGCTAATCGGCCCGCCATGAGCACCCGCGCATTCATCACCGGAGTATCCGGAACGGAGCTTGGCGCCGCCGAGCGCGAGTTCATCCACCGTGAACGCCCCTGGGGTTTCATCCTCTTCAGGCGCAACGTCGAAACCCCGCAACAAGTGACTTCGTTGGTTGCGGAATTGCGCGATGCCGGCGGTGAGCCGGACGCCCCGGTTCTGATCGACCAGGAGGGCGGCCGGGTGCAGCGCTTGCGGCCGCCGCACTGGCCACTTTATCCGCCGGGTGCGTCGTTTGGCCGGCTCTATGACATCGATCCGGTGCTCGGCCTGAGGGCGGCACGCCTGAGCGCGCGCCTGCTCGCGGATGACCTCAACCAGCTTGGAATTACCGTCGATTGCTTGCCGCTAGCCGACGTGCCGGTCGCCGGCGCCAACGACGTCATCGGTGATCGAGCTTACGGTGCGGAGCCGGATAAGGTCGCGGCGATTGCCCGGGCGGTCACCGATGGATTGGTGGAAGGTGGTGTTTTACCGGTACTCAAGCACATCCCCGGTCATGGCAGGGCGACCGCGGATACCCATCTCAGCCTTCCCCGGGTGGATGCGACCAGGATCGAGCTCGAAAGAACTGATTTTGCAGCATTCCGACCCTTGGCGGACCTGCCGATGGCGATGACCGCGCATGTTGTGTTCAGCGCGCTTGACCCCACCCAACCTGCCACCACTTCTGCGACAATGGTAACGCAGGTGATTCGCGGTGCGATCGGGTTCCAAGGTTTGTTGATGAGTGATGACGTGTCCATGAACGCTTTGGCCGGCTCCCTCGCCGAGCGCACCCGGGCCATCTTTGCCGCGGGATGCGATGTCGTTCTTCATTGCAACGGCGTGCTCGACGAAATGCGCGATGTCGCCCGTGAGACACCCGAATTGTCGGGCAAGGCGCTCGAGCGCGCCCGCAACGCGCTGGCGTCACGCAAGGCGCCAAAGCCGTTCGACCGGCTGGCGGCGCGGACCGAGCTGGACGCGCTGATCGATCGGACGGGAGCGGCGGGCGCATGACGGCTGAAATCTTGTCCTTTGAGACCGGGCGGCCAGCGGAGCTCGCCGATGGCGAGCCCGCGCTGGTCGTCGACGTCGAGGGCTACGAGGGCCCGCTCGACCTGTTGTTGGCGTTGGCGCGGCAGCAGAAGGTCGATCTCGCCAAGATTTCCATTCTGGCCTTGGCCGATCAATATCTGCAGTTCATCGAAGCGGCACGAAAGATCCGCCTCGAGCTCGCCGCCGACTATCTCGTCATGGCGGCCTGGCTCGCATTCCTGAAATCGCGGCTGTTGCTGCCCGAGCCTGCAACCCCCGACGGGCCGAGCGCCGAGGAGATGGCGACTGCGCTCGCCAACCGGCTGCGGCGGCTCGAAGCGATCAGGGAAGCATCGAACCGGCTGATGAATCGCCCACAACTGCAGCGCGATATCTTTCCGCGCGGCGATCCGGAAACGATTGCCGAAATCCGCCATCCGCGATTTACCGCAACGCTGTTCGACCTGCTCACCGCCTATGCCGCGCAGCGGCAGCAGCGCGTGCTGGCCTCGGTTCATCTTGCCAAGCGCACGGTGTGGTCGCTTTCCGAAGCGAGAGCATCGCTGGAGCGCCTCGTCGGCATGGCGGAGGACTGGAGCTGCCTCGACGAATATTTGATGAGCTATGTCGTCGACCCCTCGCAGCGGGCGACCGTGTTTGCCTCGAGCTTTGCTGCTGCACTCGAATTGGTGCGCGAAGGCGAGATCGAACTGAACCAGAAAGCGGCGTTTGCTCCGCTCTATTTTCGAAAACGCCCGCCGCAACCATCCGGCGCGATGTCGGATTTACCGGTCGAGTAAGTGGAAGAAGGAGACCGTGCCATGGCAAGCCTGGCGGAAAAACGCAAAGCCGATGCCGAGGAGGCCCCCGCCGATCCGCAGGCGCGGCCCGAGGAGTTGCGGCTGTTGGAAGCGATGCTGTTCGCCTCGACCGAGCCGCTCGATCAGGCAGCGCTTGCCAAGCGCATGCCGGATGGCGTCGACATCAAGGCTGCGTTAGCTCAATTGCAGGCCGAGTACGCCACGCGCGGCATCAATCTGGTGCGCATCGCCAATAAATGGACGTTTCGTACGGCGGGCGACCTGGCCTGGCTGATGACGCGCGAAACCACCGAGACGCGGCGGCTGTCGCGCGCGGCAATCGAGGTGCTGGCGATCATCGCCTATCATCAGCCGGTCACGCGCGCGGAGATCGAGGAGATCCGCGGCGTGATCACATCCAAGGGAACGCTCGACGTGCTGCTCGAGACCGGCTGGATCAGGCCGCGCGGCCGCCGCAAGACGCCGGGCCGGCCGTTAACCTTTGGAACCACCGAAGCCTTCCTGTCGCAGTTCAGCCTGGAAGCGCTGTCCGATCTGCCGGGATTGGAGGAACTGAAGGGAACGGGGCTGTTGGATTCGCGGCTGCCCACGGGCTTCAGCGTGCCGACGCCGTCGGACGACCCTGCGTTGCGCGAGGACGAGGATCCGCTCGAAATCGGCGATCTGGAACTGGCGCTGGCGCCCGCGGTCGAGCCGGAAAGCGACGACAAAAGCTAAATCTGCAGCGCCATTTATTCCGGTTAATACCAGCAATAATACGAAAGGCGCGACCGCGATTTGCCGCGGCCGAGGTCCTTGTTTTTGACACCCCGCAGGCCTACTTTCGAAGAAAGCTTGGGCCGGCTGCCGGCCCGTTTGGAGGGTTGCAGGATGGGTTCGCTTAGCATTTGGCACTGGATCGTGGTGATCGCAGTGGTCCTGCTGCTGTTCGGCCGCGGCAAGATTTCGGATCTGATGGGCGACGTCGCGCAAGGCATCAAGGCCTTCAAGAAGGGCATGCAGGACGACGAAAAAACCGCCGAGAAGACCGAGCCGGTCAAGTCTATCGATCACAGCGCCGCGCCATCGACGGCGGCGCGATCGGACGTCGGCAGCAAGGCTGTCTGAAGCAAGGGCCGGTAGGCAGACGCGAGCCGGCGCCCAATCCTGTTCACGGGGAATGGGGCAAACCTCGCGTGAGCGGAATTTTCCATGTTTGACATCGGGTGGAGTGAACTGGTCGTCATCGCGGTCGTCGCGCTGATTGCCATCGGCCCGAAAGAACTGCCGGGCGTGCTGCGCATGGTTGGGCAATGGATGGCCAAGGCGCGCAAGATGGCCGCCGAGTTTCAGGGCCAATTCCAGGAAGCGATGCGCGAGGCCGAAATGGCCGACCTGAAGAAAAGCTTTGACGAAGTCAGGGATGCGGCGAGCGGATTGGCTAGCGGCAACGTCATGACCTCGCTGCAAAAGGACGTCGGCGACGCGCTGCATATCGGCGACATCGACAAGCCCGCGATCGAGCCGCCGGCTACGCCCGCCACCGAGCCGCCGGCGACTTCAATTGAAGCGCCGGTTTCCCCGACAACGCCGGAAGCACCGACGCCGCAAACCTTCGTTGAGGCCGAGGCGCATGCGGCCACCGAGCCCGTGGACCTCTCGCCGCCGGCGACTGAAAAACTCAAGGACGCCAAAGCGTCATGAGCGCGGACGACATCGAAGCCAGCAAAGCTCCACTGATGGACCATCTGATCGAGCTGCGCGCGCGGCTGATCAAGGCGCTGCTCGGATTCGGCGTTGCCTTCATCTTCTGCTTCTTCTTTGCCAAGCAGATCTACAACGTGCTGGTGTGGCCGTTCGTCTGGGTCGCGGGGCCGGAGAATTCCAAGTTCATCTACACGGCGCTGCTCGAATATTTCATCACCCAGCTGAAGCTCGCGCTGTTCGGCGCCGGCTTCATTTCGTTCCCGATCGTGGCGACGCAAATCTACAAATTCGTCGCGCCCGGCCTCTACAAGCACGAGCGCAGCGCGTTCCTGCCTTATCTGATCGCAACGCCGGTTTTCTTCGTGCTAGGATCGATGCTTGTGTATTTCGTCGTGCTGCCGATGCTGGTGCGGTTCTCGCTCGGAATGCAGCAGTTGGGCGGACCCGAGACCGCAGAAATCCAGTTACTGCCGAAGGTCGGCGAATATCTGTCGCTGATGATGTCGCTGATCTTCGCGTTCGGCATCGCGTTCCAGTTGCCGGTGATCCTGACGCTGTTGGGACGGATCGGCATCGTCACCTCGCAGATGTTGCGCGCCAAACGCCGGTACTTCATCGTCATCGCCTTCATCATCGCCGCCGTATTGACGCCGCCCGATGTGCTGAGCCAGGCCTCGCTCGCAATTCCGCTGCTCGCGCTCTACGAAGGCTCGATCATCGCGGTACGGATCGTGGAGAAGAAGGCGGCATCCGCGCAGGCCTCGACCGGCGCGCCGCCCGCCGCCAATCCGGCGGAATAGGGGTGTAGCGGCGACGCAGTGGCTGTCATACTCCGCGAAAGCAGCGTATCCAGTACGCCGCGACCTCTCGACTGATTACCGACGGCTCTGGAATACTGGATCGCCCGCCTTCGCGGGCGACGACAGATGTGGTAAGTGCACCCCCGCCGCAAATGGCGCCCCAGGAATACTCACCATGCACGACATCAAATCGATCCGCGACAATCCCGGAGCCTTCGACGCCGGACTGAAACGGCGTGGGCTCGCGCCATTGTCCTCGTCGTTGCTGGCGATCGACGAAGGGCGACGTGCGGCGATAACTCATCTGGAAAGGGCGCTGGCTCGGCGCAATGAAGCCTCAAAGGAAATCGGCGAAGCAAAAAAGAAAAAAGATGATGCGCGTGCTGAGGATCTGATGATCGAGGTTACGCAGCTTAAGGCGGCTATAGCTGAACTGGAGAAGACGCCGAGAGAGCTTGAGGGCAGGTTGAATGGCTTGCTGGCGGCGATCCCGAATCTGCCGTTGCCCGAGGTGCCTGACGGCGTCGACGAGCACGGCAACGTGCAGCGTCATGTGTTCGGCCAAGCCCGCAGCTACGGTTTCGCGCCAAAAGCGCATGACGATCTCGGCGGCGCGCTCGGCTTCATGGACTTCGAGACCGCCGCCAAACTCAGTGGTGCGCGCTTTGTCGTGCTCAAGAAGGGGCTCGCCCGCATGGAGCGCGCGATTGGGCAGTTCATGCTCGACCTTCACAGCAACGAGCATGGCTACACCGAAGTCAATCCGCCGCTCTTGGTGCGCGAACAAACCGCGTATGGAACAGGTAACCTCCCGAAGTCTGCAGACGACATGTTTTGTACACGCGAGGGGTTATGGCTCATTCCCACCGCCGAAATGCCGCTCACCAATCTCGTTCGCGAATCCATCGTCGACGAGAAGGAATTGCCGATGCGCCTCACCGCGCTGACTCCGTGCTTCCGCGCCGAAGCGGGTGCGGCCGGTCGCGACACCCGCGGCATGATCCGGCAGCACCAGTTCATCAAGGTCGAGCTGGTGTCCATCACCACTCCGGAAACCAGCAAGGATGAGCACGAGCGGATGCTCGCTTGCGCCGAGGAAGTGCTGCGGCAGCTCGATTTGCATTACCGCGTGATGACGCTGTGCGCCGGCGACATGGGCTTTGCGGCGCAGAAGACCTACGACATCGAGGTCTGGCTGCCCGGTCAGGGCGAGGGCGGTGCCTACCGCGAAATCTCAAGTTGCTCGGTGTGCGGCGATTTCCAGGCGCGGCGGATGGATGCCCGCTATCGTGGGGGCGACGGCAAGCCACGCTTCGTGCATACGCTGAACGGCTCCGGCACGGCGGTGGGCCGCGCGCTGATCGCCGTGATGGAGACCTATCAGCAGCAGGACGGTTCGATCGCCGTGCCCGACGTGCTGCAGCCCTATATGGGCGGGCTCAAGGTGATCGAGCACGAAAAATAATTCGGCTGCAAATTTTCTTGTCCCCATCCGCCTTCGCGGTTGCGAAGACGGGCCACGCCGCTATCCTTGTTTGTCTCGCTCTGAAAGTGCTTTTAGAAAACGCGTACCGATGGCCATGCATCGCGACATCTATTGGGTGGGCAGGCAGTGGGCGGTCACCGGCGCTGGAATTCAGGCGGTCGATCAAAAGCGCAGGAGCGCATTCGACATCGATGTCACCGGAATATGGGACGACAGTCTTTCCGAGCGGATGCGTGCCCACGACTGGCTCAATGGCGAGGATTTCGACCGGGCGCTCGCGATAGCGCGGACACGCTTCCCAATGCCCCCTCGAAAACCGCTTCCGCTCGTGGAAAGCGTTTTGGAATTGCTTCAACCTGCGCCAAAAGCACCCTCGAGAACGGAACTGCCGAAACCGGTGGCGCCGCCACCGCCGGCAAGCATCCCACGGCCGAGCGAGGCTGCGCCCGTGACGCGGCCAGCTCCGGCACTGCCGATCCCGGAGTTGCGGGTCGAAGGCTCACTCGCGAGATTTCTCCCGCAATGGCGCGTCCGTCGCTAGCGGGGTGTCAATTCTGGACCGGCGGTGGGTTTGAATAACCCGGATAATGATAAGACCGATAATAGCCCGAGAACCCCGCCGGACGGCTTTCGTAGAAGCCCGGATATCGTCGCCGCGTCGGCACGCAGCCCGAATGGGTGCGGATCATGCCATGCCCGCAATGGCGCCGTTGCTCGGCTCCTCCGCGACGACCCCGGGTGAGGTGGACTTGGTCTTTTCCTCAGATTCGCCGTTCGTGGATTTCGCCGCTGTGGAGACGCACTTGCCTTCCTTCAAAGCGGCGATCGAGCAGCGTTGCGGGACGCATTTGCCGTTGACGTAGTCAAGCGCATATTCTTCGCCGGACATGATGACGTGCCGATCGCACAAACATGTGCCCGAAACGGTCAATTCACCGCCGAGGCAATTCTCGGCATGGGTTCGCACGCAGCTGCCGCCGGCCGCGATGTTGTCGCCGGGCGGCTTGAGCCTGAAACCGGCGGGGCAGCTACAGGTGCCGCCGCTCAATTGACCGCCCTCGCAGACGATGTTGGCGGCGGGCTGGGGTGCTTGCGGGACGGCCGGGACGGCGTTGACGAGGCAGCTTCCGCTCGCGTCGTCCAGGTGCGCGTTGGCCGGGCACAGACATTGGCCGCCAGCATCATTGGTGCCGCCAATGCAGGGAGCCGACATGCTCGGCACTCGCGTTGGCGCCGATGTCCCCTTCGGGACACAGCGGCCATCCCTCATCTCCTGCCAGGGAAAACAGTCGCTATCGGTCTGCGCCTTGACCAGCACTGAAATCAAGAAAAGCGAACAAATTGAAATTGCGGCAGCGGCAAATAAGCGGGTCATCATCAAACCCTTCGCCATCCCCAAAATGGGCCAGCAAAATAGACTTAACCGGAGGGCTTTCCAAGAGAGGCAAAAGCCGGCAATCGGTAATCATTAATGGGCAAAACCCGGGATTTTAGCGCGTCCTTGCGGGGTTTGCCTGATCCGTGATCAACGGATAAGACGACGCCGTGGTACTTGCCACGGAATCGCTCGAAGAGGTCTCCAGGAGAATGCGAATTCTCTGCACCAATGATGACGGTATCCATGCGCCCGGCCTGAAGGTCGTCGAGGAGATTGCGCGCGCGCTGTCGGACGACGTCTGGATCGTGGCACCGGAGCTCGACCAGTCCGGCGTTTCGCATTCGCTGTCGCTCAACGATCCCCTGCGCTTGCGCGAGATCGGCCCGCGGCATTTTGCAGTGCGGGGCACCCCGACCGATTGCATCATCATGGGCGCGCGCCACATCCTGGGAAAGAAGATGCCGGACCTTGTGTTGTCGGGCGTCAACAAGGGCCGCAACGTCGCCGAGGACGTGGTCTATTCCGGCACCATTGCCGGTGCATTGGAGGGGACCATCCTGGGCCTGCCGTCATTCGCGCTGTCGCAGGAGTTTTCCATGGAAACCCGCGAGAAGCCGCCGTGGGCCACGGCGCTGAAATTTGGACCCCAGATCCTGCGCCGGGTGATCGACGCCGGCGTGCCCAAGAACACCGTCATCAACGTCAACTTTCCCGCTTGCGCGCCTGACGACGTCAAGGGCATCCGCGTGACGCGGCAGGGGACGCGTAATCTCGGCTTTCTGAAGGTCGACCAGCGCCGGGACGGCCGCGGCAACCCGTATTTCTGGATCGGGTTCGAGCGTGCCGCGATGATGGATACGCCGGCCGAGGGTACCGACCTCGCGGCTTTGGCCGCGGACTATGTCTCGGTCACGCCGCTTCGGCTCGACCGTACCGACGAAGCGTTTTCGGAAGCGCTGACGCAAACGCTGAAGTGACGCCAGGCCCTAAGCGGCGGCATCCTTGAGCGCGGTGTCGATCATCCGGCTCAAGGTCTCCAACTGAAATGGTTTTTGCAGAGAGGGACGGTCGCGGTATTCCTCGGGCAGGCCCGACGAGCCGTAGCCGGTTGCGAAGATGAAGGGCCGGTTGCGCGCCTTGATCAGATCGGCTACCGGCGAAATCACCTTGCCGTTGACGTTGACGTCGAGGATGGCGAGGTCGAAATCGGTGCATTGCGCAAGCCGGATCGCCTCGCCGATGTCGCCGGCTTCGGCCACGACGCGGTAACCAAGCTCTTCCAGCATGTCCGCGACCATCATCCTGATCATGACCTCGTCCTCGACGAGGAACACAGAACCGGCGCGCGGCCGTGTCGCAGTCATCAAGTGAGTTCCTTGCCCATGCCCTGAGGTTCGCAAATAACGCCACCCGGCGCAATCTTGAGTGGGCGGTGCGCGCCCCAGCGATACTCCACACCGATTTGCGGCTAGTGTGAGGGTTCAGAGGCTCTCTTCATTTTCATCTTCGCCGCAGATGGGTCAAGAGACCTTCTGAACGGAAACCACACCAGAATAGTGGATTTCTAATGTCCTTTCGAATCTAAAGTTCGCCGAGGGATCGCCGGGGAATGTGCGGAGTGGGTTCCGGGCTGGAACGGAATCAACACATATCAATTTTGTTGAGAGATGAGTGAGATCGAAATGGCCCTGAGGCAAGCGCCGCCGGAAAAGATGATGTTTCAGCTCACCCTGCGGCGACGCGGGATCAGCGACCAGGCGGTGCTGCGCACCATGGAAGAAATTCCGCGTGAGGCCTTCGTCGAGGAGGGCGATCGCGAGGACGCCTACCGCGACAGCGCCCTTGGCATCGCCTGTGGGCAGACTATCAGCCAGCCCTTCGTGGTGGCCTATATGACCGAGCAGCTCCAATTGCAGAAGCGGCACCGGGTGCTCGAGATCGGGACCGGCTCCGGATACCAGGCGGCGATCCTGTCACGGCTGGCGGGTCAGGTGCTGACGATCGAGCGCTTCCGGACGCTAGCGGATGCGGCCCGCGCACGATTGGAGGCGCTCGGCTGCGACAACGTCGAGGTGATGTTCGGGGACGGCTTCGACGTTCCACCGGGCGCCGGTCAATTCGACCGCATCATCGTCACCGCCGCGATGGAGCAGATCCCCCAAAGCCTCATCGAACGGCTCGAGCCCGGCGGCATCCTCATTGCGCCGGTCGGATCGCACCACGGCACCCAGACCCTGATGCGGCTTGTCAAAACCGACGCCGGGATCGAGCGCAAGGAGCTCGTGGACGTGCGTTTTGTGCCGGCGCTTCCGGGCGTTGCCCGCGAACTCTGAAATTGCGGATTAGCTGTCCGGCCAATACCTTATTCGGGGGGTTAAGCGGTTATTTACTGGGGCGGTGTTTACTCAAAATCATAGTTTGTTGCGTACGAGTGAGTAACCATGTCCGGTATTGTCGAGCTGTTTGGCTCGCGCCGCGTACCGCATGTCGCGGCGCTGGCGCTGATCTCGTTTGGTCTTGCCGGCTGCAGTGCCGACATGTCGAGCCGGCTCTCGCAAAATCCCTTTGCCTCGCAAGGAGAAGCCACGGGCTCGGTGCCGCCCGCCGCCGTCGAACGGCGCGAATTGCCGCAATATTCCCGCCCGCAATCGTCCTCCTCGCCGCTGCCACCCGCGGTCGTGGCACCCAAATCCTATCCGGTCGCCAGCGCGGGCGTGTCCGGCGGCGGGCGCGGGCTCGCCTCCTACGCGCCGCCGACCCAGCCACAGCTTGAGACCACCGCCAGCGTGCCTCCGCGCTCGATCGCTGCGGCACACGTGCCAAATCACGGCAGCACCATTATCGTCGGCACCAGCGATACGCTGGAAGTATTGGCGCGCCGCTACAACGTCACGCCCGCGGCGATCCTGGCTGCCAATGGCTACAAGGGCCCGCGGGTATTGTCACCGGGCCAGCAACTCATCATTCCACATGCGACTACGACCGCGGCGGCACCCGTCGCGCCCGCGACCAAGCCCGTTGCGCTCGCAAGCGCCGCGCCAAGCGTTCACGTCGTCAACCCCGGCGATACGCTCGCCGGCATCGCGCGTCACAATCACGTTTCGGTAGCTGAGCTTGCCAAGGCCAACAATCTTGACGCATCGGCGAAACTTCGGCTCGGCACCAGGCTGACGGTGCCCGGCGCCAAGACGGCGGCAGTGGCACCGGCGGTGCCGGCGCCGGCCGTCGTCCAGCCGGTCGCCATCGCGACCGCGCCGGCCACCAAGATGGCCGCAGCATCCGCTTCTCCGCAAAGCGCGCGGCTCGCACAAGCGACCCCGACGCCTGAGGATACGGCTGCCGCGGCGGCTCCGGTCAAGGCGAGTGAAGCAACCGGCGCGCTGCCGACCTTCCGCTGGCCGGTGCGCGGCAAGGTGATCACGACCTATGGCGCCAAGACCAACGGCAAGTCCAATGACGGTATCAACCTGGCGGTGCCCGAAGGCACACCGGTGAAGGCGGCCGAGGATGGGGTCGTCGCCTATTCCGGAAATGAACTGAAGGGTTATGGCAATCTGGTTCTGGTTCGGCACTCCAACGGCTACGTCACCGCATATGCCCATGCGAGTGAGCTGTTGGTGAAGCGCGGCGACACGATCAAGCGCGGCCAGATCATTGCCAAATCGGGTCAGTCGGGCGAGGTGGGGTCGCCGCAGCTCCACTTCGAGATCCGCAAAGGATCTACGCCGGTTGACCCGCTTCAATTCCTCAACGGGGCGTGAGCGCTTAGCTCTTTAGCCTCACGCCGAGCCTTCCCGCCAATTCCTGCGTGAACTGCCAGGCGACACGGCCCGATCGCGAGCCGCGGGTAGTCGACCATTCCAGCGCCTCGCGTTCCAGCTCGTCTTCGGCAAGCTTGATGCCGAAATAGCCGCAATAGCCCTTCACCATCGCGAGATATTCGTCCTGGCTGCAACGGTGGAAGCCGAGCCACAGACCGAATCGATCCGAAAGCGACACCTTCTCTTCGACCGCTTCGCCCGGGTTGATCGCGGTCGAACGTTCGTTCTCGATCATCTCGCGCGCCAGCAGATGCCGGCGGTTGGAGGTGGCGTAGAGGATGACGTTATCGGGCCGGCCTTCGATGCCGCCTTCCAGCACCGCCTTCAGCGATTTATAGGAGGCGTCGTTGCCGTCGAACGACAAATCGTCGCAAAACACGATGAAGCGAAAGTCGGAAGCCCGCAGCAGGTCCATCAGCGGCGGCAGGCTTTCGATATCCTCGCGATGAATCTCGATCAGCTTGAGCCGGTCGGCCGGCTTGCGGCTGACATTGATATCGGCATGCACGGCTTTCACCAGCGAAGACTTGCCCATGCCGCGCGCCCCCCACAGCAGTGCATTGTTGGCGGGAAGCCCATCGGCAAAACGCTCGGTATTCTCGATCAGGATGTCGCGCATCCGGTCGATTCCCTTGAGCAGGCCAAGGTCGACGCGGCTGACGCGGGCGACCTCCGTCAGCCGACCATCCGGATGCCAGACAAAGGCCTCGGCGTTGCCGAACGAATGAGGTGCCGGGCCGTGAGGTGCGGTCGCGGATAGATGCAAGGCGATGGCCTCCAATGCGCGCGCGATCCGCTCTGGGGTATCGCCCGCGGGTGACTTCGCCGCAGGGCGTTTTGTCGCGACTTGCTGCGGCTTGCGCACGGCGGGCCGCACTGGGGCGGCAGTTGCGGTTTTGCGGGGCTTTCTGGACATCTGAGAAGTTCCTGACCGCGCAGCCTTATCGGGCCTGCAAGGGTCCCGCAAGCCATGCAAATGAGGGCTCTGCCAGCGTTGCAATTGGGACCGCGGCCGCTATAGTCCGCGCGAATTTGACCGGACCGGCAACAGCCAGCAGGCATTGCCGGTTCATTCCCCGTTTCACGAGGATTGTCCGAATGCTGATTACCCCTGCGTTTGCCCAGGCCGCGGGCGGCGGCGACACCAACAGCATGTTGATGTCGTTGCTGCCGTTCGCGCTGATCTTCGTGATCATGTATTTCCTGATCCTGCGGCCGCAGCAGAAGAAGGTCAAAGACCATGCCGAGCTCGTGAAGAACATTCGCCGCGGCGACACCGTTGTCACGTCCGGCGGCCTGGTCGGCAAAGTGACCAAAGTGGTCGACGACGATCAGATCGAATTCGAAATCTCCGACGGCGTCCGGGTGCGGCAGATGCGCCAGATGATTTCGGGCGTACGCGCCAAGGGCGAACCGGCGAAGGAAATCGCCAAGGACGAGACGTCCGCGAGCTGATCTTCATTCCGCTATTCCGCGCCGCTTTGTGACGGGTCTATTCGATGTTGTATTTTACGCGGTGGAAGGCGCTCGGCATCATTCTGACGGCGTTGGTGGTGTGCCTTTGCGCCGTCCCGAACTTCTTCCCCGAAGCCAAAGTCAAGACCTGGCCGGCATGGGCGCAGCGACGCCTGGTGCTCGGCCTCGACCTGCAGGGCGGCTCGTATTTGCTGCTCGAGGTTGATTCCAACTACGTCAAGAAAGAAAAGCTCGATCAGATCCGCGATGATGTGCGCCGCACGCTGCGCGACGCCAAGATCGGATACACCGGGCTTGCGACGCGGCCCGACAGCGTTGAGGTCCGCGTCAAGGATACCGAC
The DNA here is from genome assembly GCA_005884765.1 of Alphaproteobacteria bacterium. Lineage (GTDB taxonomy): Bacteria > Pseudomonadota > Alphaproteobacteria > Rhizobiales > Xanthobacteraceae > Bradyrhizobium. The sequence goes on along the minus strand of VAZV01000147.1, from coordinate 42,405 downwards.
CTGCAGAACGCGCTCGGCAAGCTGCGCGAGCTGTCGCAACCGTTGGGCGGACTGGTCGGCTCCAGCGGCCAGCGCACGCTCGAAGTCAGCGACGCCGGCGGCGGGCTGATCCGGTTGAGCGTTCCGCAAGCCGCTATCACCGACCGTATCCGCCAGACCATCGAACAATCGATCCAGATCGTCGAGCGCCGCGTCAACGAACTCGGCACCGTGGAGCCGCTGATCCAGCGGCAGGGCACCGACCGCATCCTGGTGCAGGTGCCGGGCTTGCAGGATCCGACCCAGCTCAAGAACATCCTGGGCAAGACCGCCAAGATGGAATTCCGCATGGTCGACAGCACGGTGCCGCCGGATCAGGCGCAAGCGGGCAGGGTACCGCCCGACTCCGAGGTGCTGATGAGTTCGACCTCGCCGAAGATCCCCTACGTCATCAAGAAGCAGGTGCTGGTCTCCGGCGGCGACTTGACCGATGCCCAGCCGGGCTTCGACCAGCGCTCCGGTGAGCCGATCGTCAGTTTCCGCTTCAACAGCGCCGGCTCGCGCAAGTTCGCCCAGGCGACATTGGAGAATGTCGGGCAACCCTTTGCCATCGTGCTCGACAACGAGGTGATTTCCGCGCCCGTGATCCGCGAACCGATCACCGGGGGCTCCGGGCAGATCTCGGGCAATTTCACCGTGCAGGCGGCCAACGATCTGGCGATCCTGCTGCGCGCCGGCGCGCTGCCGGCGCCGCTGACGATCATCGAGGAGCGGACGGTCGGTCCGGGCCTCGGCCAGGACTCGATCGAAAAGGGCGAGCTCGCGGCTTACGTCGGCTCGATCATGGTGATCGTGTTCATGCTGGTGACCTACCGCCTCTTTGGCGTGTTCGCCAATATCGCGGTCGCCATCAACGTCGCCATGATCTTCGGCCTGCTGTCGCTGTTGAACGCGACGCTGACGCTGCCCGGCATTGCCGGCATCGTGCTGACGGTCGGTATCGCGGTCGATTCCAACGTGCTGATTTATGAGCGCATTCGCGAGGAGTTGCGCGGCGGCCGCAATGCGATCTCGGCGATCGATGCGGGCTTCAAGCGCGCGCTCGCGACCATTCTGGATTCCAATATCACCACCTTCATCGCGGCGGCCGTGCTGTTCTACATCGGCACCGGGCCGGTGCGCGGCTTCGCCGTCACGCTCGGCATCGGCATCATCACCACGGTTTTCACCGCTTTTACCCTGACCCGCCTCATCGTGGCGTGGTGGGTGCGGTGGAAGCGGCCGCAAAGCGTGCCAATTTGATGCGGAGCAGCCGATCGTGACTCATTTGGTCCTTATTGCTCTCGGCGTTCTCATTGCCGTGCTGGCCGTGGTCAGTGTGCTCGGCATCCTGCCGTCGCTGCGCATCGTCCCGGACGACACGCATTTCGACTTCACCCAGTTCCGCCGCATCAGCTTTCCGATCTCAGCGGCGCTTTCGATCATTGCGATCACGCTGTTTTTTACCCACGGGCTGAACTTCGGTATCGACTTCAAGGGCGGTACACTCCTGGAAGTACGCGCCAAGTCGGGGACGGCCGATATCGCGGCCATGCGCGCCACCCTCGCCACACTCGGTCTCGGCGACATCCAGTTGCAGCAATTCGGCGGACCCGACGAAGTGCTGATCCGGGTGGCGGAACAACCCGGCGGTGATGCGGCGCAGCAGGAGGCAGTGCAGAAGGTTCGCGGCGCGCTTGGCGATGCCGTCGATTACCGCCGCGTCGAGGTGGTGGGACCGCGCGTTTCTGGCGAACTCCTGGCCTACGGCATGCTCGGGCTGATGCTCGCGATCTTTTCGATCCTGATCTATCTGTGGTTCCGATTCGAATGGCAGTTCGCGCTCGGCGCCATGATCGCCAACGTTCACGACATCGTGCTGACAATCGGATTCATGTCGATTTCGCAGGTCGATTTTGACCTCACCAGCATCGCCGCGCTGTTGACGATCCTCGGCTATTCGTTGAACGACACGGTCGTGATCTACGACCGCATCCGGGAAATGCTGCGGCGTTACAAGAAAATGCCGATGCCGCAATTGCTCAACGAATCCATCAATTCGACACTGTCGCGATCGATCGTCACCCACGTCACGGTGACGCTCGCGCTGTTGGCGCTGCTGTTGTTCGGCGGCCAGGCGATCCACAGCTTCACCGCAGTCATGATGTTCGGCGTGGTGCTGGTCGGCACGTATACCTCGATCTTCATCGCGGCGCCGATCCTGATCTATCTCGGCGTCGGCACCCACCGCGCCGATGCCCCGGACGTGCCGTCGAAGAAATAGGGCATGATCCCGAACAGGGGGAACCGATGCCCAAGACAGACGCTCCGCATCTTCCGAGGTCGGCACCGATTGAGGCCTACGGCAACGGCGGTTTCGTGTTTGCCGGGATGTCGCACCGCGGCTCCTTGCTCTGCCTGCCGGATGCGATCTGGGCCTGGCCGGTGACGACGCCGCGCCAGATCGACAAATATTCGCTGGATCGGGTATTCGCGGCGTCCAATGTCATCGATACGCTGATCGTCGGCACCGGTACCGAAGTCTGGCTGCCGCCACGCGAGCTTCGCGACGCGTTGCGTGCGTTAAGGGTCACCCTGGACGCCATGCAGACCGGACCCGCGATCCGCACCTATAACGTCATGATCGGCGAGCGGCGGCGCGTCGCGGCGGCCTTGATCGCGGTGCCATGAGCGGTGCGGACACCAGCGGCTCCGAAAGCTTCAGCGCCGATCTGGTGCGCACCCATGATTTTGCCCGCTACGCTTCCACGTTGTTCATGCCATCGGATCTGCGTCGCGCGCTGCTTGCGCTGTATGCTTTCAACGCCGAGATTTCCAGGGTGCGCAAGCAAGTAACCCAGCCGCTGCCCGGCGAAATCCGCTTGCACTGGTGGACCGATATGCTCGCGGGCGTCGACCATGGCGACGTCGAGGGCCATCCGGTGGCGGCCGAACTATTGCTGACGATCCGCCATTTCCGCCTGCCGGTCGAGCCGCTGACGCGGCTGATCGAAGAGCACCAGTTCGATCTCTATAACGATCCGATGCCGTCGATGGCGGCGCTGGAAGGCTATATCAACGACACCGCATCGGCGCTTTTTTTGTTCGCCGCGCGGATCGCAGGGTGGCAATCCCCTGAGATCGATCACCTCGCGCGCCACGCTGGCCTGGCGCAGGGGATTGCTCAGGTGATCGCCAATTTGCCGTTCGATGCCTCGCGGCGGCAATTATTCGTACCGCTGCAAGTTCTGCAGCAACACGGCAGCAACATCGAGGAAATATTTGCGGGCAAGCAGACGCCAAGCGTGCGCGCCGCGCTGGATCAGTTGATAGGCGAGGCGCAACGCCACCTGCAGCCCGCCTTTGCCCTGCTTGCCGACGTTCCGCCGGAGGTGAGGCCGATCTTCCTGCCGCTGGCGCTGGTTCGCCGCGATCTGGCGCGGATGTCGCGTGCCGATGCCGATCCGTTCGTTCCTCGCGTAACCCCGAGGTTTCAGGTCCTTTGGACGCTATGGCGCGTGTCGCGATCGCGGGAGTTCAAGGGATAGGGTGCCCCGTCACATTGGCCGTCATTCTCCGCGAATGCCGGCCATCGAGCACGCGGTAGCGTCTCGATTCCGTCACCAGCGCTTCGGAACACTGGATCACCCGCCTTGGCGGGTGACGACGTCTACAGAAGGCGGCGCGAAATCGGCCGCCTCGAAGTTGAAACGGTCGCGCAAATTCTTCCGCTGCTCCAGGATGCCCTTCAGGAAGGCGCGGTCGGTGTCACTTCGCATCATCGGCTCGATCAGGTCGAGCTGGTTCATTGCGACGAGTTGCAGGATCTCGGTACGAGGTTTGCCGGCCGCATCGCGCGGCAGTGCCTGAACCACCTGGATATGTTCCGGCGGTTTTGGGCCTTTCGCGGCCGCAAGCTCGTCGCGCAATTGCGCTTCGAGCCCGGCCTGACCGGCTTCGACAAAGGCATAGAGCCCGACGCCGGTACGGCGATCCGCAAACGCCACAATCGCCGTATCACGTACGGCGGGATTTCGCCGGATGAGATCAACGAGTACCGGCGCGTCATTGACCAGTCGACGGCCGCCGCCCTCGCGATCGGTGAAGTTGAACAGGCCGCGGGTGATGGCGCGGTAGACCTTCTTGCCGGTCACGAGCCAGACACTGGCGACCAGCGATTTGCGCGCCAGGATCTTTCGCTCTTTCGGCGTCAGTGCGTCGGCCGCGTAGCTGCGCTTGTGCTTCAACAGATGCCGGAGATCCTCGTAAGCCGCGATGCGAAACAGCCGGTTCCGCGTCTTGAAGCAGGCCGCGAGTTGGAAGTCGGTGAGATAGGCGCGGCCGTCGCGGCCCACCAGCCAATTCTGCTCCTTGGCGAGATCGTTGTGGCAGATGCCGGCACGATGCAGCCGGCGCAGCGCAAGCTTCGCGGAGCGGAAATAGGCGGCATCACCAAATGGCTTTGCAAGATGCAGCGCCACGCCGTCGATGAAGCCACGCACCAGCGCCCGGCGTCCGGCCCATAACAGCTCGGGGCCGACGTGCAGCCCCTTGGCGAGGGAAAGCGCGCGCCGCTCGCGCGCGAACAGATGGTGCGCCGGAATGACGGACCACCACGGTACAAAATCGAGCCGGCGCAATACTGCTTCGACCTCGCCGGCGTCGCTGCGAAACCTGCCGCGTTCGACGGTTGAAAACACGTCGCGCTTGAGCAGCACCCCTTCGGTCCAACGCGCCACCAGCGCGGCGGCGTCCTCCTTGGGTAATTTCATGGGATGCTCACGCCGCCGCCGCGAAGCGTAGGTTGTCGGCGATCCAGCGATCGAGATCGGACAACGCACGGGCACTGATCGCCTGTTTCTTTGCAATCGTCTTCTCGTTGCCGCGCAGCCGCGAACCGTCAGGCTTTTTGGTCGGCGGATGGGCGAGCGGCGGAAACAGCCCGAAATTGATGTTCATGGGCTGGAACGAGCGGCCGCCCTGTTCGATGGTTTCGATATGACCGCCGGTGATGTGGCCGAGCAGCGATCCCAGCGCAGTGGTTGCCGGCGGCGCTGGCAGCGGCTGTCCGCTCGCATCGGCGGCGGCATAGAGGCCGGCGATCAGGCCTATGCTGGCGGATTCCACATAGCCTTCGCAGCCTGTCATTTGCCCCGCAAAGCGGAGCCGCGGCTGCGCGCGCAGTCGCAGTTGCGCGTCCAAAAGTTTGGGCGACTTCAGGAAAGTATTGCGGTGCAGTCCTCCGAGCCGGACGAATTCGGCATGCTCGAGCCCCGGAATGGTGCGGAAGATGCTTTGCTGCGGACCGTATTTCAGTTTGGTCTGGAAACCGACCATATTGTAGAGCGTGCCGAGCTTGTTGTCCTGGCGAAGCTGCACGATGGCGTAGGGTTTTGCCAAAGGATCATGCGCGTTGGTGAGCCCTACCGGCTTCATTGGCCCGTGACGCAGCGTCTCGCGGCCGCGCTCGGCCATGACCTCGATCGGCAGGCAGCCGTCGAAATAGGGCGTGTTGGTTTCCCACTCCTTGAAGTTGGTCTTCTCACCCGCGATCAAGGCGTCGACGAAAGCATCGTACTGCTCGTGGGTCAGCGGACAATTGATGTAGTCGGCGCCGGTGCCGCCAGGGCCAAGCTTGTCGTAGCGCGACTGAAACCACGCCACCGACATGTCGATCGAATCCTTGTGTACGATTGGGGCGATCGCATCGAAGAACGCCAGCGCGTTTTCGTCCGTGAGTTCGCAAATCGCGCCGGCAAGCGAAGCCGAGGTGAGGGGACCGGTCGCGACGATGACATTGCCCCAGTCCGCGGGCGGCAGGCCTGCGATCTCGCCGCGCTGAATTTCGATTCCGGGATGATCGAGCAGCGCCCTGGTGACGGCAGCGGAAAACCCGTCGCGATCGACGGCCAGAGCGCCGCCGGCAGGCACCTGATTGGCGTCGGCCGCGCGCATGATCAGCGACCCAAGCCGTCGCATCTCGGCATGCAGCAGCCCGACCGCATTGTTGGCGGCGTCATCGGACCGGAACGAGTTGGAGCAGACGAGCTCGGCGAGCGAATCGGTGCGATGCGCTTCGGTCATTCTGGTGGGGCGCATTTCGTGCAAGACCACATGCACGCCTGCATTGGCGAGCTGCCAGGCCGCCTCGGAACCGGCCAGGCCGGCGCCGATAACATGCACGGTGTCGGGAGCTGCTTGGATGCCTGTCATGGCGAGACAGGTAGCGCCTTTTCCGCCGCAGTGGAATGTGCAGAAGCCAAAAACGATAACGCCCGCACAAGGCGGGCGCTGTTCGTCACTTCGGCTGAGGGAAGATCAGCCGTTGTAGTTCCCGGCTGCAACGCGCGGAATGTCCGAGCGATCGAGGCCGATATCGGCCAACTCGCGATCGCTGAGCTGGGACAGTTCGCTGACATTGCGCTGATAGTCCCGGAATGCCTGGATCATGCGGATGAGCGAGAGCAACATGGTAGTCTCCTTGCAGTTTCGATTCAGCCCTTGGAGGAACCTCATCGTTGAAATGAATATAGGGCAAGATTCCGCATTGCAGAAGTTCCAATGGTGCGGTGCAGCTAGGTGTAGAACGCATAACAGACGCAACGCCAAATTTACATATTGGCAGAGCCGCGCCTCTAGCTAGGCAGTATCTGGCGGTTGGATCGGACACAGACCAAAGGAACGCGTAATATCAGTTAGTTACTATGTTTCTAGGGATTCTTTATCTAAGCTTAATTGAGCATTTGATCGGCTCGATTCAAGGACGAATGCCGGGTCTCTCGTCAGGGAGTGTGGTCGCAAGAGCGCTCGTGATCATGCTTGATTCGCATGCGCATCCAACACCATTTTGTGAACAAATCATCATTTCTTGGTGACACAATCATGTGGCGGGGAGGACGATCGTGGCTTACTTGCCAGACTCTTTTTTAAAGACCACCGAAGCCGCGCTTGATGCATAACGCCTTGCAGAGCGCGCCCCATCACATTTTTATCGCGCAGAATTCATTCCGAAGCTGTGCGTCGAAATCCATTTCGGAGGCTTTGCACCGGACGTTCCACAAATACCGGCAATAATGCCGGATCTGCGCAAGACGGAAAGGAAAGTAACATGATCAATAAGTTACTCGGAGCAGCCGCAATGGCCGTCCTGATATACCCAACCGTTCCGGCATCCGCCGCTGGCTGTAGTGGTGCAGACCAGACGAAGGCCGAGTCCACGGTCGAAGCGATGGCAGACGGTCCGGCCAAGTTCGGGGCGGAAAGAGAAATCGCTGCGGCACAAGACGCGATGCTCAAAGGGAATATGCGCGGTTGCGCGATCCATCTCAGCAGCGCGATGCACTCAGGCTCCTTGGCCCAAGCGCCCTTTGGGGCCCCCTATCAGGCCCAGGCCCAGTACCAACGCCCGGCCCCATATCAAACCCAGTACCGGTCCTCATTCCAGCCGATCCCACCCGAAAGGTGAGCCTCGCAGAAGGGCCGATTGTGCCGCGATCGGCCCTTTGTTCAGGGTGCGTGCGCGAGTTGGCTGGCAAAATACGCAACCGTCTTTGCGTAGACTTCGCTCTTGTTCCATTGCTGAAGCACCGCGAAGTTGGCGCCGCCGGGCTCCCAGTCCTTGCCGTGCTGCCAGCCATGGCCGGCGAGGTAATTTGCGGTGGACGCCAGCACGTCAGGCACGCTGTGCAAAAGATCGCGGCGGCCGTTGCCGTCAAAATCAACGGCATATTTGATCCAGGACGACGGCATGAATTGGGTTTGGCCGATCTCGCCGGCCCAGGCGCCGCGCATTTCCTGCGGCGAAAGATCGCCGCGGTCGACAATCCGCAGCGCATCCATCAATTCGCTGCGGAATTCGTCCGCGCGCCGGCAATCATAAGCGAGCGTCGCCAGCGAGCGTAGGGTCTGGAATTTACCGGTATTGACGCCGAAATCGGTTTCCAATCCCCAGATCGCGACCAGCACTTCGCCCGGCACGCCATAGGCCTGCTCGATGCGGGATAGCGCCGAGCCGTACTGTTTCATCATGTTGGCGCCGCGGGTGAGACGAGGCGGCACCATGCGGCCCGAGAATTCTTCAAAACTCTGGCTAAAAACCTTCTGCGAACGATCGCGGGCGAGCACGGTTTGGTCGACCGTCACGCCGTTGAGGCCAGCCGTGATGGCAGCTTGCGAAATTCCGTTGGCGGCAGCCTCGCTCTTGAAGCTGGTCAACCAGGCATCAAAATTGCCGGTGCCGCAAGATGCGGCCAGCGCCGGCCCACCAGACAAGCTCAGCAGAGCGCAAAGTGCAAACGTCCTGATCAGAAGGTGAGAGGTTCTCGATGCCACCGCTGCAGAATCCGATTCACGTGGGATGTGGTTATCGTGCAGTGCAAAATGTTAGCGTCAACCGCGGCCAAAACATGGCTAGGTCTGCTATTCCGAAGTTGACCCGACCACGATTGCCGCAGGGCAGATACTACACCATCGAGCAAAGACCAAACCGCCCGTCAACCGGGCGGCTCGGTCTAAATACTTTTCCCGTACGGCCCTATCCGCTACCCCTTGCGCCGCCATGGGAACAGGTTGGCCGGGAAATCCGCGGCGGGCTTGCGTTCGCGGTGAGGCGGGGGTGGGACCGGCCGGGCATTGGGATCCGAGATGATCACCTTGCGATAGAGGTGCCAGGTGGCGTGGCCAAGTAGCGGGATGACGACGGCGAGCCCAAGGAAGAAGGGCAGCGTGCCTACCACCAGGAGTGCCGCGACGATCAATCCCCAGGCTGCCATCGGCACCGGATTCTGGGCGACTACACGGAGCGACGCCACCATGGCTTCACCGGCGCCGGCATGGCGATCGAGCATCAGGGGAAACGAGACGACGCTGATGCACAGCGCCACCAGAGCAAACAGGAAGCCTGTGCCGCAACCGACGACGATCAGCCACCAGCCCTGCGGTGTGGTCAGCACGCGATTGGCGAATTCGGAAATTCCGGTCACGCCTTCGTAGCCGAACGCAGCTACGTAAATCGCCTGCGCGGTCGCAACCCAGGTCACGAACAACGCGAACAGCAACACACCGAGCCCGAGCATGGCGCCGAACGAGGGCGAACGCAGCACCTCGACGGCATCCCATGCGGTGGCGCTTTCGCCGCGTTCGCGCCGGCTGCTCAATTCATAAAGACCGAGCGCCGCAAACGGGCCGAGCAGGGCAAAGCCGGCGGCTAGCGGAAACAACAGCGGCAGCACCGAGTAACCGTGCACGGTGCGCGCCAGCACCAGTCCGAGCACCGGATAGATCACGCAGAGGATAATGGCGTGGCTCGGCACCGCCTTGAAATCTTCCCAGCCGAGCCGCAGCGCTTGATGCAGATCGGAGAGGCCGATGGTTCGTATCTTCGGTGCAGCCGCGTTGTCCTGTGCGGACTGCACCATCGTTGGGACATTGTCGCGAAATGACGTCGCCATGGTCGCTAGCTCCCTTGCCGCAGCGGCCAGATTTGCGTCACGCGGGCGCAAGCGCCGCCGTTGGAATTGTAGCCTTGAGCGTACTCCCAAAGCCGCGCGGTGTCGCTCACGCTTCAGTGAGAAATTCTAATGTGCAACGCACACTCGCGAAACGCGAACTCAAGTGTGTCATTCCTGCGTCATTTCACGCCAACGTCATTGCATCCAATTAAGTTTTCACCAACTTCCCGTTCACATTGGCAAGCGCAGCCTGGACGGTTAGGTTCGTAGGCGCGAGCCGGCCGATGCCGCCGGCAGAAATGTCGTCGAAGCCCTTCACTCGATTTCTGGGTTAAACGGGAGCAAGCGATGAGTATCTTCGGAAAAATCATGAGCGCGATCTTCGGCAGCAAGGCTAGTGCAACGCCGGCTGGCGGCACGGTAGCGGGCGGCAGTACAGCCGCGGGAGGATCGGCAGCCGCGCCGGCCCAGACGGTTGATGTCGCGCCCATCCTGGACAAGGCGGTCGCGGCTAAGAAGGAAAAGCTGGCGTGGCGTACCTCGATCGTCGATCTGATGAAGGCGCTCGATATCGATTCCAGTCTCGGCGCCCGCAAGGAGCTCGCCAAGGAGCTCGGCTACACCGGCGACACCAATGATTCCGCGACGATGAATATCTGGCTGCACAAGCAGGTGATGGCCAAGCTCGCCGCCAATGGCGGCAAGCTACCGGCAGACGTCAAGTGGTAACGCCCGTCTGACGCGCGCCGCAAGGGCCCGCAATATCGCGGGCCTTTTTTTGTCTTCGGTTTACCCGCGCGGCTATCTTGCCGCCCAGTGAATTCCGGTCTAGTCACCGCGATGACGGACGAAATGAGGAGATGCGCCGATGAGGTCAGTCGATCGCAGGACGCTGTTGGCTAGCGGCGCGCTGGCGCTGACTGGCGCCGCAGCCCAGAGCACGCCAGCCGCGGCGCAAGCCGGGCCAAAGCCGATCTTCCAGGTGCAGGCTACGACGATCCCGATCGTCGGCGAGAGCGATGTGTTCCAGGTCCGCCGCATCTACTGCATCGGCCGCAACTATGCGGCGCACGCCATCGAGCGCGGCTCCGATCCCAGTCGCGAACCGCCGTTCTTTTTCCAGAAACCGACCGATGCGATCCAGAACGTTGCGATCGGCGCGGTTGCCGATCATCCTTATCCGTCGCTGACCAAGAATTATCACCACGAGGTCGAACTGGTGGCGGCCCTGAAATCGGGCGGCACCAATATCGCGCCGGCCGCTGCGCTCGATCACGTCTATGGCTATGCACTCGGTCTCGACATGACCCGGCGCGATCTGCAGAACGGCATGTCAGCGGAGAAGAAGCCGTGGGAAATCGGCAAGAGTTTTGACCATGCCGCCGTGATCGGGCCGATCCATCCGGCGACCAAGACCGGGCATTTCAGCAAGGGCGCAATCTCGCTTGCGGTCAACGGCACCGTGCGGCAGGATTCCAACCTCGACAAGATGATCTGGAGTGTCGCCGAGCAGATCGCAAAGCTTTCTGAAGCGTTCGAGCTGAAGGCCGGCGATATCATCTATTCCGGCACGCCTGAAAATGTCGGCCCCGTTGTGAAGGGCGATGTGCTCTTGTGCAAGCTAGAGGGGTTGCCGGACATGTCGATTCGGATCGTGTGATTGGTAATCCGGTTCAGCTCTTCGGCAAATCCTGATAGGCAGGGTGCTTGCCGATAAAGGCTTTGACGAACTGGCACTCGGCGATCACCTTCAGGCCTTTGGCGCGGACCTGGTCGAGCGCGCTCTTGATCAGCCTTGAACCGATGCCTTTGCCCCCGAGTTCGGGCGGCACCTCGGTATGGAGAAACGTGATTACGCCGTCGTCGATCTTGTAATAGGTCGCAGCGAGATGGCCGTCGACCTCGAGTTCGAAGCGATGCTGCGTCTTGTTGTCGATGATGTCGCTCATTGCTATGGCCGATCAGTTCTTTAAGGAGCCAGCGAGCATGGCGCGGATCGACCAAGGCTCGCCGTCGCTGGAGCCCCTGATGTCGTCGATTTTCCATTGCCCGGCTTCACGCACGAAATCATAATGCACAACCTGATCGGAAGGTTTCCCGCTGGTGCGGTGTCCGGTGATCGTCACCGCGAGCGTGGCCTTCGCGGCCTCAGGCTTCTCCACCCGCAACTCGAACGATTTCACATCCGGTTCCTGGGAGTTGGTGACGGGGTCGAAATCGACCGGCCCGACATCGCCCTTCGGCGTGTGGGCATCGGCTTTCGCCCATAGCTCCACCAGCGATTTCGAAAGATATTTGACTTTGGCCGCCTTGCTCTCGATCACGAAGGCGCCGCCGCCATCGCCTTTGCCCTTGGCGGCGCGGCTGTAGATCGCGGTGAGCATTGCGGTGGGATCGTTGGGCGAGGGCGTCTCGGCGAAGGTCTTGGTGGCGGCCATGGCGCCAACGGCACCACTTAGAACGAACGTTCGGCGGGAGATCATGCGGGGTACCTCATATCGGCCAAGCCGGATGTATAGACCAGATCGAGTGCGATCATAGTCCTGCGAAATCTTTTCCATTGCGGGCTGATCGCGCCAAACCCCGCCACCCTTGCGAGCCGTCGGCAGAAGGCGATAAACAGGGTGGCAGAAGCGGACTTCGCTGGTCGCTTCGGCGAGATTTGATGCCGTGCTCTTGTCCAAGAGGAAACATCCATGAAGATGATACTGACCTCGCTCGGCGTCGTCCTGCTCATCATTGCCGCCGTCTACTTCCTGGTTCCGGCGGATCAATTGCCGGGCTTCTTCCCCGGACATGAGACCGGCGTGACGCGGATGCACTACAAGCACGGCGTCGTCTCGGGCGTGGCGGGCCTCGTGCTGATCGTGGCCGGCACGTGGATGGGGCGGCGGTGAGCGAGGCGACCGCACCTGGCATGGCGGCGCCGCGCGGCGGGCTGTTGCGGATGTCGCGCCGGGTGATGAACCTGGCCCATCTCGTCACCCAGAATGCCCGCCGGTACGGCGATCGCATTGGTTTCGTCTGGGGCGAGCGGTCCTGGACCTGGCGCGAGATCGATTCCCTGGTCTCGTCGCTTGCGGCAGCGTTTGCCGCGCGCGGCATCGTCAAGGGCGACCGCGTCCTCGTCCATTCCAAGAATTGCGACGAGATGTTCTGGTCGATGTTCGCGGCGTTTCGGCTGGGCGCGGTCTGGGTGCCGACCAATTTCCGCCTGATGCCGGACGAGGTCGCCTATCTCGCCACTGCCTCCGGCGCCAAGGCGTTTCTCTGTCACGGCGATTTCGCCGATCACGCCAACGCGGTATCCGGTCCCGACTTCGTCTGGCGGATCGGTGAGGGTGCCTTCGGCGAGAGATCGGTGAGCGATGCGATCAAGGCGCATGCCGGGATCAAGCTCGACAATGCCGCGGTCGAGTATGACGATCCCTGCTGGTTCTTCTTCACCTCGGGCACCACCGGCCGTTCCAAGGCGGCGGTGCTGACCCACGGCCAGATGGGCTTTGTCGTGACCAATCATCTCGCCGACCTGACGCCCGGCACCACGGAAGCGGACGCCTCGCTGGTCGTGGCACCGCTGTCGCATGGTGCCGGCGTGCACCAGCTCATGCAGACCGCGCGTGGCGTGAAGACGATATTGCTTTCGACCGAGCGGTTCGACATCGACGAGGCGTTTCGTCTGATCGAAACCCACCGCGTCAGCAATCTCTTCACGGTGCCGACGATCCTCAAGATGATGGTCGAGCATCCCGCCGTCGACCGCTACGATCATTCCTCGCTGCGCTACGTGATCTATGCCGGCGCGCCGATGTACCGCGAGGACCAGAAGGCGGCGCTGAAAAAACTCGGCGGCGTGCTGGTGCAATATTTCGGGCTTGGCGAGGTCACCGGCAATATCACCGTGCTGCCGCCGGCGCTGCACGATCCCGAGGATACCCCGCATGCGCGGATCGGCACCTGCGGCTTCGAACGCACGGGCATGCAGGTCCAGATCCAGGACGACGAGGGGCGCGAACTGAAACCGTTCGAGACCGGCGAGATCTGCGTGATCGGTCCCGCCGTGTTCGCCGGCTACTACGACAATCCGCAAGCCAACGCCAAAGCGTTCCGCGACGGCTGGTTTCGCACCGGCGATCTCGGCCACATGGACGAGGAGGGCTTTGTCTACATCACCGGCCGCGCCTCCGACATGTACATCTCCGGCGGCTCCAACATCTACCCGCGCGAGGTCGAGGAAAAAATCCTCACCCATCCCGCGATTGGCGAGGTCGCCGTGCTAGGGGTGCCCGATCCGGTCTGGGGCGAGGTCGGAGTTGCCGTCTGCGTGCCGCGCGAGGGTGCCAAGCCCGTGACCGAAGCCGAGATGGCCGGCTTCCTTGCACCGAAAGTGCCGCGCTACAAGATGCCCAAGCGCTTCTTCTTCTGGGATGCGTTGCCAAAATCCGGCTACGGCAAGATTCCGAAGCGGCTGGTGCGTGACGAGCTGGAAGCGCGCGGGTTACTCGATCTCACCAAGACAAGTTGATGCGACACATCCTTCAGCCCGGCCGGCCAGCGCCCGAGCGCATCCAATGGGCGGAAGCGCGCGGCCGCGCCTTCTCGTGTCAGCTTGAAGCGGGCTTGCCGCTACTCGAAGCCGCGCGCCGCGGTTTTGCTGCGCACGGATTTGCCGGCGGTGTCCTCAACATCAAGGGTGGGTCGCTCGGCCCGCTCGCCTATGTGATGCCGGCGCTGTCGAAGACGAAAGAGCACGCGGCCTTTTACAGCGACATTTTTCGGCCCCCTGGTATCACGCGGCTCAGGATGGGAGCCATGACGCTGGGACAGCGCGACGGCGCTCCGTTCTTCCATTGCCACGGACTGTGGACTGAAGCCGACGGCCGCGCCGGCGGCGGGCACATCCTGCCGGAGGAAACGATTGTCGCCGAGCCCTTCGAGGTCGATGCGTTCGGTCTCGATGGCGCGCTGTTCACGGCGGAGCCTGATCCTGAGACCAATTTCAAGCTGTTCGGGCCGATACCGTCGGCAGCCACCGCTGCAAGTACAACCAGCCGCGCTTATGCGCTGCGGCTGCGGCCGAACCAGGATTTTGCAGGCAGCCTGGAGGTCTTTTGCAGGGAGCAGGGGATCGTCCGCGCCAAACTCCATGGCGGCGTCGGCAGCATCATCGGCGCACGCTTTGCGGATGACGTCGCTCTTGTCGACTATCTCGGGGGTCTCACCGTGGGCCGGCTGGTGCGCGGCGATAACCCGGTACTGATGACCATGGAGCTCGTGCTGGAGGTGCTGGGCGAGGGGGCGTGAACGCTACTCATGCTTCGTCATCGCCGGCACTTTTGTTTTCGTCATGCCTGACCTCGTGCCGGGCATCCACGTCCTTGCAGTGACCTAGCGAGAAAGACGTGAATGGCCGGGACGATGCGCGGCCATGACGCGGGTGGTTCGCCGATGCCTTTAGGCGTTCTGATTCAATTGTCAAACAGCCAATTCAGCTCGTCATTGCGAGGAGCAAGGCGACGAAGCAATCCATTTCGCCGTGCAAAGAAAGATGGATTGCTTCGTCGCTCGCGCTCCTCGCAATGACGGCTGCGCGAGCAGCCGCATCCTCGCGACGCCGATAGCGCCCGAGTTGTTGTACGAACTACCCTCGGAATGATGGAGGACGCAGGGAAAGCCGGGTGCTCGCCGCACCCATAGCCTCGCGTGCAGAAAAAAAGCACACGAGCGTAGTCGCCACAGGTTCGTCGAAACAATCCGACCTTCCCTGCGCAATGGTTTACGGCTTATAACGCGCTCTCCCTGGTGACCGGGCTTTCTTGCCACCATCGCTTGCGGATCGCTCCGCCAACTTGACGCCAGCATCGGGGCGTCAGGACCACACGGCTTTGCAGTCCGCCTCAAGCCTCGCTCGTCTTGCGAAGCCAAAGCGTCCATCGCATCCCGCCCAACGTTCGTGACGATGGCCAACGCCCCTCTCTTGGGCGAGACGGGCAAAGTCCTAGAGGTGATTTGCCCGACCAGGCTGAGCAAGAACTTGCGGTCAGGCCACTTGTGTTTGTTGCTGACCGCAAACGGCGCTCGGAAGCGGGCGAGAGGTCCCGAATGCGCTCAGGGCTGCCTGGACGAAGTTTAAGTGGGCCGCGAGAGCACGCAGGGCCAAGTAAGGGACTTGGCGAGATAGTCCATGAAGCGCTCGAAGCCCAGGATATTGAGCACACGGGTGAAGTTGTAGCAGAGCGCCATCAGGCTCCATTCACCGCGGACCTTGTTGAGGCCGCGGACCAGAAAATGGCGATAGCCGGCGCGGCATTTGATGGTGCCGAAGGGATGCTCGACAATCCCCGAACGACGGCGCATCAGTTCGCCAGCATCCTGCATCCGCGCACGATGACGGTCGAGAACGTCTTCGTGCTCCCAGCGCGCGATGGTCCGCAAAGATGCCTTCGGGCTCAGGCAACGTGACCTTAACGGACATGCTTTGCAGGTCCTTGTGCGGCTCGCATAGCGGATCTCGATGCGGCCACTTGCGTTCTGCCAGCGCCCCTCCATCGGGCGGAGCAGCTCGCCCGCCGGGCAACGGTAAGCATCCCCCGCAGGATCGTAGCTGAAATCCTTGAGCGCGAAGCGGCCCTTCTTCAGCTGCCTGCCCTCCGGCACCGGCACATAGGCTGTAATGCCATCATCCTCGCACGCCTTCAGTTGGAGACTGCTGTAATAGCCCTCATCGGCCAGAACCTGCAGCGTCTCGGCTTCAAGGATGTCTTGTGCCGCCTTGGCCATCGGATGGAGCTGGCCGACATCGCTGCTGTCGTTCACCACGTCGCTCTCGACGATAAGCTTGTGCTTGTCGTCGACGGCGATTTGCACATTGTAGCCCGCAACACCTTGACCGCTCTTGACCAGAAGCCGGCTGTCCGGATCGGTCAGCGACAGCTGCGTCTCACCGCTCTCCTTCAGCCGGGCAAGGTCGGCCTGTGCACACGAGCGCTTGGCCATCAGCTCCGCGACTTTTGCGCCAAGATCGCCGCCATCTCCGCCGCCAACATCCGGACCGTCGGTGCGGTCCGCCTCTGCCTCCGCCGCATCATTGTCCTCAAGCGACTTGCCGTAAGCCTCGATCTCCTGGTCCAGCTTTGCGATCTGTTCGGCGAGCCTCTTGCGCGTGAAGATGGAAGCCTTGCTGGCATCGCCATGGAAGAACGAGCCGTCGATCGCGACAACACTGCCGCCGACCAGGCCAAGCTCCCTGATCAGAAGCACGAAGCTGCGGTTCACCGCCTTCAGCGCTTCCCAGTTCTCCTTGCGGAAATTGGCAATCGTCCGATAGCCCGGCCTCAAGTTCCTCAGCAGCCAGATCAGCTCAAGATTGCGGCTGGCTTCCTGCTCCAGCCGACGCGACGACCTGACCCGGTTGGTGTAGCCATAGAGATAAAGCTTCAACAGGTCGGCCGGGTCGTAGGGCGGCTGTCCCATCTCGTCCGCAGCACGATCCGCATGGCGGAAGCCGAGCTTGGCAAGGTCGAGCGCACATACAAAGCTCTCGATTGCCCGCACCGGATTGTCCGACCCGACATAATCGTCAATCCGAGGAGGGAGCAGACTGGCTTGGTCCCGGCTCTCGCCGGTCTTGAACATGCGATTCGTCATAAGCTGAATCGTACATCAATCGCCGAAAATGCCGAGTTCTTGCCCAGCCTCGTCGAGTTAAGCGAAATATTTTTTGCAACGGGACTGGACGACCCAAATCAGCTTGAATCCGTTCAGCAAATTAGATTTTACGCGCATCGGATTTGCAAGCTCTCGGTCGGTGCGCCGAACGGAATCCGGAAAAAATCTGACAGATCTTGTCTGACGCGGATCGCGCTTCGCGCCATCAAGTCATCGCCGCTTGCGAACATGGACGTTGATATCGAGATGGATCGCGCTGACGCATCGCTGCTCGGTCTTGTGCGAGCCGCCCTCATGCCAGCGGCCGTCGCGCGCACGGGCGTCCCTGACATTGGCCAGCCGCAGGCAGCGCCATTGCGGCAGCTTGCCTGAGCTGTCGCCGGCGAACTGCCAGGCCAGCACGACCTCGTCGCCGTTTTTGTTGGTGCCGATGATATGCGGGCACAGTTCACGATGGCGGCCCTCGTAGGTGCAGACGATCTGCTGCTCGGCGAGGATCGCGTTCCGGAAGAGGCTGTAGGCGGCGCTGGCCATGGCCAAGATTGTTCTTGTTATGTTCCGGATAGTGTGCCACAGGATTATGCTGGCATTGGAGCGCTGGATTTGCGTTGATTATTTGGATCCGACCGCATGGCCCGACGACGAAATCACACGATCAATATGCCGGCGCCGTATCTCAGGCGGGTCTGGCTCGATCCAGCCCGCATCGATGACCGTGCGGCCTATCCGTTCTGCCTGCCGTTCCTGCGCGATGATTTCGAGCTGAGCTTCGATCGGCCGATCACGATCATCGTTGGCGAAAACGGCGCCGGTAAATCCACCTTGCTGGAAGGCATCGCTGTGCTGGCGGGCTATGACGAAGCCGGCGGCGGCAAGGGTTATCGGCCGGTCGACCATTCCAACGCCATGGAGGTGATGGGCGGCCAGCTTTCCAGCGCGCTTCGTGCGGGATGGCTGCCGAAGATCACCAACGGCTGGTTCTTTCGGGCCGAGAGTTTCTTTTCCGTCGCGAGATATCTGGATGAAGCCTCCGTCGGATCGCCTGGCCCGCCGCCGGATTTCCTCTCCCATTCGCACGGTGAGGGTTTTATGCGCTTCTTCGAGGAACGCTGCCAGCGGCAGGGCATCTTCATCTTCGACGAACCGGAATCGGCGCTGTCGCCCGCGCGCCAGATGGAATTCCTGAAGCTGATGCGCCGCATGGAGCGATCGACAATTTGCCAGGTCGTGATGGCCACGCACTCGCCGATGCTGATGGCCTATCCCGGTGCGCGCTTGTTGCGATTGTCGAAGTATGGCCTGGACGAGGTCACCGTCGAACAGACCGACCACTACAAGGTCATGCGCGAGTTCTGCAGCGATCCGGTGGGGTTCGTGGACGCGGTGGTGGAGGAGTGAACGTAGCCCGGGTGAGCGCAGCGAAACCCGGGACCTCCGCTTGCTGCATGAGCCTGGATTGCGCTTCGCTCCATCCGGGCTACGACTCCCGCATATCGCTGACGCTCATGCGGGCTACGCTCTAACGCCAATCCAGCCCGCCTACGCTGTTGCTCTCTTCAGTTCTCAATCTATGATCGAGCAATGCATATACGAGAGGCGTTGCCAGATGATGCGGAAGCCGCGTGCAGCGTGATGAGACGCTCAATCGCCGAGCTTTGTCATGCCGACCACAGGAACGATCCGGCCATTCTGGCGCGCTGGATGGGAAACAAGACGCCGCAGAATTTCCGTACCTGGATCGAGCAACTGAACAATTCTTTGCTGGTGGCAGCCGAAGGAGATGTTGTCCTCGGGGTTGGCTCCGTTACCGATGCAGGGCGAATCGGGCTCAACTATGTATCGCCGGATGCTAGATTTCAGGGCGTCAGTCGCGCCTTGCTTCATGCACTCGAGTGGCGGGGCGCACAACGCGGCAACTCCAAGATCACGCTTGAAAGCACCAAGACGGCTCGCCGCTTTTATTTGTCGAACGGCTACACCGAAATCGGAAAGCCGATCGAAGCATTTGGCACGACCAGTTTCCCAATGAGCAAGATTCTTTGAGACGGAGCTGGACGGCGCAATCGCGAGTAGGGCGGGGTTAGGCGAAGCCGTAACCCGCCGACCGCGATACGCAAGATGGCGGATTACGCTAACCGCTAATCCGCCCTACGGGCTACTTCGTTGTCAGGTGACCGCCAGCGATCGGCCTATGCGGCATTGACACGCGAGCAATTGACTCACACTGAGCGAGCGTTGCGGCTTAACGTTTGGGGCGACCAGACGAGCTACGTCTAAGCTCAAACTCCTCTACTCCGCCGCCTCACTCGCGCCGCTCTTGCGCGGCTTCCCAGCCTTCGCCAGCACCGGCGCCAGAAACTTGCCTGTATAGCTCCGCGGCGCCTTGACGATGTCTTCCGGCGGGCCCCAGGCGACGATTTCGCCGCCGCCGTCGCCGCCTTCGGGGCCGAGGTCGATCACCCAGTCGGCGGTTTTGATCACCTCGAGATTGTGCTCGATCACCACCACCGTGTTGCCCTGCGCCACCAGCTCGTGCAGCACCTCCAACAGCTTCTTCACGTCGTGGAAATGCAACCCGGTGGTGGGCTCGTCGAGGATATAGAGGGTGCGGCCGGTGGCGCGCTTGGATAATTCCTTGGCGAGCTTGACGCGCTGGGCTTCGCCGCCGGACAAGGTCGTCGCCTGCTGGCCGACATGGATGTAGTCGAGGCCAACGCGGTGCAGCGTCTTGAAGGTCTCGCGCACGCGGGGGACAGCCTTGAAGAAGTCGGCGGCTTCTTCCACCGTCATGTCGAGCACGTCGGCGATGCTCTTGCCCTTGAACAGCACTTCCAGCGTCTCGCGGTTGTAGCGCTTGCCCTTGCAGACGTCGCAGGTGACGTAGACGTCGGGCAAAAAGTGCATCTCGATCTTGATGACGCCGTCGCCCTGGCAGGCCTCACAGCGGCCGCCCTTGACGTTGAACGAAAACCGCCCAGGCTCGTAGCCGCGCGCCTTGGCTTCGGGCAGGCCCGCGAACCACTCGCGGATCGGCGTGAACGCGCCGGTATAGGTGGCAGGATTTGATCTCGGCGTGCGGCCGATCGGCGACTGGTCGATGTCGATGATCTTGTCGATATGCTCCAGGCCCTCGATGCGATCATGGGGCGCGGCGCCCTCGCTGGCATTGTTGAGTTTCCGGGCGATCGCCTTGTAGAGCGTGTCGATCAGAAGCGTCGACTTGCCGCCGCCGGAGACTCCCGTCACGCAGGTGAACAGTCCCAGCGGAATTTCCGCCGAGATGTTTTTCAGATTGTTGCCGCGGGCATTGACGACCTTGATGGTGCGGCGATGGTTCGGCGGGCGCCGCTCGGGAACCTCGACCGACAATTCGCCGGTGAGGTATTTGCCGGTCAGCGAGGCCTTGTTGTGCATGATGTCGGCCGGCGTGCCCTGCGCCACGATATGGCCGCCATGCATGCCGGCGCCGGGGCCGATATCGAGCACGTGGTCGGCCAAGCGAATGGCGTCCTCGTCATGCTCGACCACGATCACGGTATTGCCGAGGTCGCGCAGCCGTTTGAGCGTCTCCAACAGCCGCGCATTGTCGCGCTGGTGCAGGCCGATCGAGGGTTCGTCCAGCACATAGAGCACGCCGGTCAACCCGGAGCCGATCTGCGAGGCCAGGCGGATGCGCTGGCTTTCGCCGCCCGAGAGCGTGCCGGAGGCGCGCGACAGCGTCAGGTAATTGAGGCCGACGTCGAGCAGGAACGACAGCCGCTCGCGGATCTCCTTCAAGACGCGCGCGGCGATCTCGTTCTGCTGCGCGTTGAGCTCCTTCGGCACGCTCTCGAACCACTCGCCGGCGCGGCGCACCGAGAGCTCCGAGATTTCGCCGATATGCTTGCCGCCGATCTTGACACACAGGGCCTCCGGCTTCAACCGATAACCGTTGCAGGCCGCGCAGGGAACGTCGGAGAAGTATTTCGCCAGCTCCTCGCGCGCCCATTCGCTCTCGGTCTCGCGGTAGCGGCGATTGATGTTGGTGATGACGCCCTCGAACGGCTTCTTGGTATCGTAGGAGCGCACGCCGTCCTCGTAGGAGAACTTGATCTCGTCCTCGCCGGAGCCGTGCAGCAGCGCGGCTTGCGTCTTCTTCGGCAGGTCCTTCCACCTGGTGTCGAGCGTGAACTTGTAGAATTTGCCCAGCGCGGTCAGGGTCTGGATGTAATAGGGCGAGGATGATTTGGCCCACGGCGCGATCGCGCCCCGGCGCAAGGTCAATTCCTTGTCGGGAATGACCAGGTCCTCGTCGATATGCTGCTCGACGCCGAGGCCGCCGCAGGCCGGACACGCGCCATAGGGGTTGTTGAAGGAGAACAGCCGCGGCTCGATCTCGGGAATCGTAAAGCCGGAAACCGGGCAGGCGAATTTCTCGGAAAACAGGATGCGCTCCGGTCCGCTCTTGTCGTGGATCTTGGCGGTCTTTTTCTTCTCGTCGGCGATCGCCGCCGGCGCATCGGCATATTCGATCACCGCCAGCCCCTCGGCGAGCTTGAGCGCGGTCTCAAAGCTCTCCGCCAGCCGCTGGCCGAGATCCGGCCGCACCACGATGCGGTCCACCACCACGTCGATGTCGTGCGGGAATTTCTTGTCCAGCACGGGGGCTTCGGCGAGTTCGTAGAACGTGCCGTCGATCTTGACCCGCTGGAATCCCTTTTTGAGGTATTCGGCGAGCTCCTTCCTGTACTCGCCCTTGCGGCCGCGCACGACCGGTGCCAGCAGATAGAGCCGCGTGCCCTCCGGCAGCGCCAGCACACGATCGACCATCTGCGAGACGATCTGGCTCTCGATCGGAAGACCGGTGGCCGGCGAATAGGGCACGCCGACCCGCGCCCATAACAGGCGCATGTAGTCGTAGATCTCGGTGACGGTGCCGACCGTGGAGCGCGGGTTCTTCGAGGTGGTCTTCTGTTCGATCGAGATCGCCGGCGACAAGCCGTCGATCTGGTCGACGTCTGGCTTCTGCATCATCTCCAGGAACTGGCGGGCATAGGCGGAGAGCGATTCGACATAGCGCCGTTGGCCCTCGGCATAGATGGTGTCGAAGGCGAGCGAGGATTTGCCGGAGCCGGAGAGCCCCGTGAACACCACGAGCTTGTCGCGCGGAATCTCGACATCGATGTTCTTGAGATTGTGTTCGCGCGCGCCGCGGATCGCTATCGCGCGCGTCGCTGAACCGGCCTGCTGGCGTCGCGACTTCAGCACTTCATCCATGTCGGCATTCCCAGGCGCGGTGGATAGCGCCAGCGTTCAGGCGCGCTTCGCCGGAGGTCCGGGATCAACGCCAAGGGACAGGATCGGAACGTAGGAAGAACGCGAGAGAATTTCCAGTGTTCTCCGCAAGCCATCAACGGTTTGTTGCGGCTGCATAGCGTTTTCAAGCGAAGTGGGACCGGTTCGCGTGAAGAAAACGCGCAAAAGAAATAAGGAATTGCAATGGCAGGAGAAATGGCAAGAGGAGGCAGCAGCTCGGACACAGCAAAAAGGCCGGCGCGAGGCCGGCCTCTTTCTCAGGTGATATAAAATCCGGAAAATCAGTACTTCGCGATCACCGGGCCACCCCAGCGCCAGTTCACGCGGACCGTGGCCATGTCGACGTCCTGATGGATGTTGTCGACCCGGGATAGCAGGTTGGTCCCCACGGCGTTCAAGGTGACGTTGTGGTTGCCCATGAAGATATGATCGTATTCGAACGCAACCGACCAGTTCGGCGCGAAGCCGAACTCGATGCCGGTTCCGACGACGCCACCCCAACGGGTGTCGTGCGCGGTGTCGAAGGCAATACCTGTCGAAGTCGTAATGCCGCGGTAGCTGTCGTGGGCGACGGCAGCGCCGCCCTTAAAGTACCAGAGGAAGTTGTTCCAGGCGTAGCCGACCTGACCGGTGAACAGACCGAAGGCGTCGATCTTGGTCTGGTTGGTGGTATTCAGGAAGAACAGGCTGGAATTCGAGCCCTTGAAGTCCGCCCAGTCGCCCTGCGCTTCAAGGCCGAACACCCAGGAGGCCACCTGCCAGCGATAGCCCAACTGGCCGCCGACCAGGCCGCCGGTTGCATTGTGGCAACCTTCGCGGACGGTACCGATGGGCACGCCGAGGTCGTTATTGATGTCCCAGCACTTGTGGGCCCAGCCGCCACCACCGTTAAAGCCGAGATAGAATCCGGTCCAGTCATAGACGGCAGCCACCATCGGCGGCGGCGCCTTGGTGTAGGGCCGCGCAGCAAGGTCGGCAGCAGAAGCGGGTGCAGACATGCCCACCGCGGCCAAACCGATCACACCCAACAAAATCTTCTTCATCCTGTCTCTCCAGCCTGTTCGCTTCCGTTGGTCCCCGGAGCGTTTCGAATTCAGTCGCGAGCGCTTTAGTCCACCCTATTTCGGCCGCGAATATACGTGATTCACCCGGAAATACCGTCTCCCAAAAGCAACACTTGGCGAGGAACTGCAGCCCCAGGAAGTTAATGATATGTCAGGTCTTTTGTCATTTCGGATGGGAACTGCAGGGAACCCGGCGGTGTGGCTGAGGCTCAGGGCCAAGGCTCAGGTGGTAAATTCCGTTCCAATCGGAATTGCCGCTGAGAGAGCACAGAACAAAACCGGAACGATGGCCTAACGCGGTTGGTGGCGCTCGGGCAGGGAGCGCTTGAAGCGTTGGCGTCTTGCCCGACAGTATTTTTCGAAAGTGGAGAGCAGTGATGGCAGGAAGCGTGAACAAGGTGATTCTGGTCGGAAACCTCGGCAAGGCCCGGAGGTCCGGCAAACCCAGGACGGGCGGCCGATCGCCAATTTGAGCGTCGCGACGTCGGAGAGCTGGCGCAACAAGGCGGCCGGCGCGAGGCCGGCCTTTTCTCGGAGAAACTTAAATCCCGAAACTCAGTACTTCGCGATGACCGGGCCGCCCCAGCGGTAGTTCACGCGAATGGTGACCAGATCGACGTCTTGACGGATGCGGTCGGCTCCGACGAACACACCTGCCGGCGTGGCGAAGGCGACGTTCTTGTCCTGCATGAACAGATGGTCGTATTCGAAACCAGCGGACCAGTTCTGTGCGAAACCAAATTCAAAACCGGCGCCAACCGTACCACCCCAGCGGGTCTGATTGACTGTCGTCGATTCAGGCACACCCGCGAAATCAATGCGGAAGCGATCGCCCGTCACTGCAGCGCCGCCCTTCACGTAGAACAGCACATTATTCCAAGCATAGCCGACCTGGCCGGTGAGGAGTCCGAACGCATCGATCTTCGAATGGTTGGAGAAACCCGGGAAGAGCAGGCTGGCGTTAGAGCCGCTAAGATCGGCCCAGTCGCCCTGACCCTCGATGCCGAACACCCAGTTGGATGCTTGCCAGCGATAGCCGATCTGACCACCCGCGACGCCACCGGTCGCATCATGGCAACCTTCAGGACCAATGGTGGCAGCTGGCACTATGGAATCCCAGCACTTGCGGCTTGATCCCAAGCCGCCATTGGCGCCGATATAGAAACCGGTCCAGTCATAGACCGCAGCCACCATCGGCGGCGGCGCCTTGGTGTAGGGCCGCGCAGCAAGGTCGGCAGCAGAAGCGGGGGCGGACATGCCCACCGCGGCCAAACCGATCACACCCAACAAAGTCTTCTTCATCCTGTCTCTCCAGCCTGTTCGCTTCCGTTGGTCCCCGGAGCGTTTCGAATTCAGTCGCGAGCGCTTTAGTCCCACCCAATTTCGGCCGTGAAGATACGTGATTCACCCGGAAATACCGTCTCCCAAAAGCAACAGCTGGCGAGGAACTGCAGCCCCAGAAGTTAATGATATGTCAGGTCTTTTGCCATTTCGCATGGGGAACCGCAGGGAACCCGGCGGGTTGGCCAAGACTCGGGTGCGTTGATTCCGTTCCAGCGCGGGTTGCCGCCAGAAGCATCTGGAACAAAACTGGAACAGGCCCGATAAACTTGCTATATGTGTGGATAGCCTTGTGCAGAGCGGCGTGACCAAGGCAGCGAGCGTATAGGGTCATTTCGAGGGCCTAACGCGGTCGGTGGCGCCTGGGCAGGGAGCGCTTGGCGTCTTGCCCGACAGTATTTTCGAGAGTGGAGAGCAGTGATGGCAGGAAGCGTGAACAAGGTGATTCTGGTCGGAAACCTCGGCAAGGACCCGGAGATCCGGCGGACCCAGGACGGGCGGCCGATCGCCAATCTGAGCGTCGCGACGTCGGAGAGCTGGCGCGACAAGGCGACCGGCGAGCGCAAGGAGAAGACCGAGTGGCACCGTGTCGTCATCTTCAACGAAGGGCTCTGCAAGGTCGCCGAGCAATATCTGAAAAAGGGCGCCAAGGTTTATCTCGAAGGCCAGCTGCAGACGCGCAAATGGACCGATCAAAGCGGCGTCGAAAAATACTCGACCGAGGTGGTGCTGCAGGGGTTTAACTCGAACCTCACCATGCTCGACGGCCGTAGTGGCGGTGGGGGCAGCCTTGGCTCCGATGATTCCGGCGGCGATTTCGGCACCAGTGGACCTTCGAGCGCGCCGCGGCGCGCGGTGGCGGCAGGGGGGCGCAACAGCGACATGGACGACGATATCCCGTTCTAAAATCGAGGCCGCGAAAGCCTCTTCGGGAGGCGCCAATTCCGGCCCCGCCTTGTTCGTCCTCACCGAGGCGTAAGTATCTGGAAAAACGAAGGGAAAAACCGCCGCGCCAGGTGCGTTCGGGGTGGTTTTTGCGCCCCCGATACGCTATATGATTCTAGCTAACAAACGACCGGATTCCCCCTTTGTCTGACCCTGAAAATAACAAGCCCGGCGAGCCGCCGGGGCCCTCGGATATTCGTCCGGTATCCATCCTCGACGAGATGAAGCGCTCCTACCTCGATTACGCCATGAGCGTGATCGTGGCGCGTGCGCTGCCGGATGCGCGCGACGGCTTGAAGCCGGTGCATCGCCGCATCCTGTATTCGATGTATGAGCAGGGCCACACGCCCGACAAGAAATACGTCAAGTCCGCGCGCGTCGTCGGCGACGTGATCGGCAAATATCATCCCCACGGCGACCAATCGATTTACGACGCGATGGTGCGCATGGCGCAGCTATTTTCCATGCGCGTGCCGCTGATCGACGGCCAGGGCAATTTCGGATCGGTCGACGGCGATCCGCCGGCGGCTTATCGATATACCGAAGCGCGGCTCAGTGAAGCAGCCCTCGCGGTGCTCGGGGATATCGACAAGGACACCGTCGATTTCCAGGCCAACTACGACAATTCCGAGAAAGAGCCGGCGGTTCTGCCGGCGAAATTTCCGAACCTTCTGGTCAACGGCGCCGGCGGCATTGCGGTCGGCATGGCCACCAACATCCCGCCGCACAATCTCGGCGAGGTCATCGACGCCTGTACGGCACTGGTCGACAACCCCGCGCTTTCCATCGACGATCTCATCAACATCATTCCGGGACCGGATTTCCCGACCGGCGGCATCATCCTGGGCCGCCAGGGCATCCGTTCGTCCTATCATCTCGGCCGCGGTTCGATCGTGATGCGCGGCAAGGTTACGGTCGATACCATCCGCAAGGACCGCGAAGCGATCATCATCACGGAACTCCCCTACCAGGTTAATAAGGCGGCCATGGTCGCCCACATCGGCGAACTGCATCGCGAGAAGAAGATCGAGGGCATCCTCGAAATGCGTGACGAATCCGACCGCGACGGCCTTCGGATCGTGGTTGAGCTCAAGCGCGACGCCATCGCCGATGTCGTGCTGAACCAGCTTTATCGGTTCACGGCGCTGCAGACGAATTTTGCCGCCAACATGCTGGCACTGGATTCGGGCCGTCCGCAAACGATGAACCTGAAGGATTTGCTGACGCTGTTCGTCGGCTTCCGCGAAGAGGTCGTGACCCGGCGCACCAAATATCTGCTCGGCAAGGCCCGCGACCGCGCCCACGTACTGGTCGGACTTGCGATCGCCGTCGCCAATATCGACGAGATCATCCGCGTCATCCGCACCTCGCCCGATCCCGCCACCGCGCGCGATACCCTGATGTCGCGCGACTGGCTGGCGCAAGACGTCTCCGCGATGATGACGCTGATCGACGATCCCCGGCATCAGCTCAGCGCCGACGGCACTGCGCGGCTCTCGATGGAGCAGGCCAAGGCCATCCTCGATCTGCGGCTGCAGCGGCTGACCGCGCTCGGGCGCGAGGAGATCGGCGAGGAGCTCGACAAGCTCGCGATCGAAATCGCCGATTATCTCGACATCCTGCGCTCGCGCGCGCGGGTCCAGGCCATCGTCAAGACCGAGCTTGCCGAGGTGCGGGCGGAATTCGCAACGCCGCGCAAGACTGTCATCATCGAGCAGGAAGACGAGGTCGAGGACGAAGACCTGATCCAGCGCGAAGACATGGTCGTCACCGTCTCGCATGCCGGCTATGCCAAGCGGGTGCCGTTGTCGGCCTACCGCGCGCAACGCCGCGGCGGCAAGGGCCGGGCGGGCATGCAGACCCGCGAGGAGGATTTCGTCAGCCGCCTGTTCGTGGCCTCGACCCATACCCCGGTGCTGTTCTTCTCCTCGCGCGGCAAGGTCTACAAGGAAAAGGTCTGGCGGCTGCCGGTGGCGGCGCCCAACGGCCGCGGCAAGGCGCTGATCAACATCCTGCCGCTCGAGCAGGGCGAGCGCATCACCACCATCATGCCGCTGCCGGAGGATGAGAGCACCTGGGCCGATCTCGACGTGATGTTCGCGACCACCGGCGGCAATGTCCGCCGCAACAAGCTGTCCGACTTCGTCGACGTCCGCCGCTCCGGCATCATCGCCATGAAGCTCGACGAGAACGAGTCAATCGTCGACGTGCAGATCTGCACCGAGCGTGACGACGTGCTGCTGACCGCTGCCGGCGGCCAGTGCATCCGCTTCCCGGTCACCGACGTGCGGGTATTTACCGGCCGCACCTCGATGGGCGTGCGCGGCATCGCGCTGCCCAAGGACGACAAGCTGATCTCGCTCACCATCCTGCGCCACCTGGATGTCGATGCCGAGGAGCGCGCCGCCTATCTGCGCCGTGCCAATGCGGTCAGGCGGGGGGGCGCCGAAGAGGAGGCGGGGATCGATAGCGAAGAGGCCGCCGGCACCATCGAACTCGGCGAGCAGCGTTATGTCGAGATGTCCGCCAGCGAGCAGTTCGTGCTGACCATCAGTGAAAACGGCTACGGCAAGCGCTCGTCGTCGTTCGAGTACCGGACCACGGGACGCGGCGGCAAGGGCATCGTCGCAATGTCGGTCAACGACCGCAATGGCAAGCTGGTGGCGTCATTCCCGGTCGAGGACGGTGACCAGATCATGCTGGTGACCGACAAAGGCCAGTTGATCCGCTGTCCGGTCGAGGACATCCGGATCGCCGGGCGGTCGACCCAAGGTGTTATCGTGTTCGACACCGCCGAAGACGAGCATGTGGTATCGGTCGAGCACATCGGCGAGGATACCGAGAGCGGCACCGGGTCAGGAAATGGCAATGGAAATGGAGGCTAAGGCGTCCGCCTGGCCTCCATTCCGATCAAGCCCAGAATTGTTTGATGGTGCAGCCTTACGGCGTGCGGTCGGCGGTCACGAGCCGGGCTTGCCGGATTGACGTCTTGGTCACCGCCGCGCGCAGGCAGGAGGCCTCGAAGTTCGGCCAGGCCTGCTGCGAGCAGTCGCGGCCTACCGGGTGGATATCGAGCCGATCAGCCTTGGCGAGAGCATGCGGGGTCGAGGCTTCTACCTGGGGGGCAAAGCCGGGCAAAACGGTGAGCGCGGCGGCGACGAATGCAGCAATGGCGATGGCTGAAAGAGCCTTGATCATGACGGTCCCCTAAATTGTCGACTTTGTTCGGCCTTGCGGCCCGCCGTTTCGTTGGGTGGCGTGTTAACCAACGCCCGTTTCGGGAGGTCTTCGCCAACAGTCGAAAATGGTTTCATCGGGCCGGAGTTTTGTTTCACAAGCCCATTCGGGACGAAACAAAGCCGGCTTTCCCATAAAAGACGTGGATGAGGTTCAAGGGCCGACACGCGCCGAAAAAATAACAGCCTGTTTTCGGCAGCAACCCATCCGGCTTGCCGGGCTGCCCGGAGCGCGGTAGGAGGGATCATGCCCCGCATTGCGCTGTATCCAGGCTCTTTCGACCCCGTCACCAACGGCCATCTGGACGTCGTCCGGCATTCGGTCACCCTGTGCGACCGGCTGATCATCGCCATTGGGCTTCATCCCAGCAAAACGCCGCTGTTTTCGGTCGAGGAGCGGCTCAAGATGGTGCGGGACGTGTTCGAGCCGATTGCAGCCAAGGCCGGCTGCGCCTTTGACGCGACCACCTACGACAAGCTTACCGTCACCGCGGCGCAACAGCACGGCGCCACCATCATGATCCGTGGCCTGCGTGACGGCACCGATCTCGATTACGAGATGCAAATCGCCGGCATGAATGAAAAGATGGCGCCTGAGGTCCATACGGTGTTCGTTCCGGCCTCCGCCACCGTCCGCCCGATCACCGCCACACTGGTGCGTCAAATCGCGACCATGGGCGGCGATGTGACGGCCTTCGTGCCGCCGGAGGTCACAGCCCTTCTCAAGGCCAAGCTGGCCGGCTAGCAGCCATTCGGCGGCCAATATCCTCAGCTCACCGATCCGGAGTTTTCATGATCCGAATTCTTGCCGTTCTCGCCGCGCTGGTATGTGCGGCCCCCGCGATCGCGCAGCCGCTGCCTGCCAATCTCGACAAGGCCAATGCGATCGTCATCGACACCACCAAAGGCCGCATCGTCATCAAGCTGCGCAACGATCTCGCACCCCAGCATGCCGAACGCCTCAAGCAGCTCGCGCGCGAAGGTTTTTACAACAACGTGCCGTTCCATCGGGTGATGGACGGCTTCATGGCGCAGACCGGCGACGGCAAGAATTTCGATGGCACCGGCGGATCCAAGTATCCGAACCTGAAGCAGGAATTCTCCAACGTTCACTTCAAGCGCGGCATTGTCGGCATGGCGCGGCGCGGCGACAGCGTCGATACCGCGAACTCGCAGTTCTTCATCATGTTCGCGGACGGCGCCAGTCTCGACGGCCAATACACCGTGATCGGCGAGGTGGTGCAGGGCATGGATGTGGTCGACAAGCTGAAGAAGGCGCCGCCGGGATCGGCCGGGGGCGCCGTCACCGATCCCGACAAGATGGTGAAGGTGCAGGTTGCATCCGACATCAAGTGAGCCATGATGAGGTGGCCTCACCATGCGGTTGTCTGGATAACCATAGTGCTGCTGCCCGGCCTGCCCGCGTCGGCCGCGCGGGCGCAAGCGGCCGAGGTCAACACCATCAAGGAAGCCTTTGCAAAACTCTATAGCTGCTGGAAGCCGCCGCCTGTATCGCTCGCCAATCCGATCGACATCACGGTGGTTGTCAGTTTCAACCGCGCCGGCGAAATCCTGGGCCACCCGAGGATCAGCTATGAGTCACAGCAGGCGACCGACAATGATCGGCTGATGTACCGCGTTGCCGTGATGGAGGCGTTGCAACGCTGCACGCCGATGCCATTTACAGACGCAATGGCGGGCGCCATCGCCGGCCGCCCTTTTGCGGTCCAGTTCCACAGCAGGAAACCTCCAACCCATCAGGAGAAACGAGCATGGCTGACACCGAAAATACTTTGATCCTGGAAACCACGCAGGGCCCCGTCACCATCGAGATGCGGCCGGATCTTGCACCCGGCCACGTCGCGCGGATCAAGGAACTGGTGCGCGAAGGCTTTTACGACGGCATCGTGTTCCACCGCGTGATCGAGGGCTTCATGGCGCAAACCGGCTGCCCGCAGGGCACCGGTACCGGCGGCTCGGGCCAGAAGCTCAAGGCCGAATTCAACAAGGAACCACATGTGCGCGGCACGGCCTCGATGGCCCGCGCGGCAAGCCCCGATTCCGGCGATAGCCAATTCTTCATCTGCTTCGACGATGCATCCTTCCTCAACGGCCAGTACACGGTGTGGGGCAAGGTGACGGACGGCATGGAGAACGTCGACAAGATCAAGCGCGGCGAGCCCGTGAAGAACCCGGACAAGATCGTCAAGGCGCACATGGCTGCGGACGCGGCGTGAGCCGTATTCATCATAACGGGCTTGGGACGCATCGCGCGCCTTACACACAGCCGTCGCCCGGCTTGACCGGGCGATCCAGTACTCGACGCGGTTCGAGTTAGAACCTTGAAGCCGCGATGTACTGGATCCCCGCTTTCGCGGGGATGACGACCATTGATGCGAGGCCGGTAAGCCCGGCAATGAAGCCTAACCATGCGCACCGATCTCTTCGACTTCGAACTGCCGCAGGCCTCTATCGCGCTGCGCCCGGCAAGCCCGCGCGATAGTGCGCGGATGCTGGTGGTGCAGGCTGACGGCGTGTTGCGCGACCGGGTGATCACCGATCTGCCGCAATGGCTCGAGCCCGGCGACCAGCTCGTGGTCAACGACACCAGGGTGATACCGGCGCAATTGAGCGGCCGCCGCATCGGCCGCGACACCGAGCCGAAGATCGAGGCGACGCTGATCAAGCGGCTGGACGGCTCGCGCTGGCAAGCGCTGGTCAAGCCGGCCAAGAAGCTGTTGCCGGGCGACAGAATCCGTTTCGGCAACGAGGGCAAGGTATGTCTGCTCGGCCATCTCGATGCCGAGGTCGCCGCCAAGGGCGACGAGGGCGAGGTCACGCTGTCGTTTTCGTTCCACGGGCCGGCGCTCGACCAGGCGATCACCGATCTCGGCCAACCACCGCTGCCGCCTTACATCGCCTCGAAGCGCGCGCCCGACGACCGCGACGCGGCCGACTACCAGACCATGTTCGCAAGTAACGAGGGCGCGGTCGCGGCTCCCACCGCGGGACTGCATTTCACACCCGCGCTCGAAGCAGCGCTACGCGGTCGGGGCGTCGAACTGCATCGGCTGACGCTGCATGTGGGGGCAGGGACCTTCCTGCCGGTGAAGGCGGAGGACACCAGCGGCCATAAGATGCACGCCGAATGGGGTTCTATCTCCGCCTCCACCGCCGCCGAGCTGAATGCCGCCCGCGCCAGGGGAGGTCGCATCGTTGCGGTGGGCACCACATCGCTGCGGCTGTTGGAAAGTGCGACCACCGAAGACGGCACGATCGAGCCGTTCGATGGTGAAACCTCGATCTTCATCACGCCGGGCTATCGCTTTCGCGCGGTCGACATCCTGCTCACCAATTTTCACCTGCCGCGCTCGACGCTGTTCATGCTGGTATCGGCCTTCAGCGGCCTCGACCTCATGAAGCGGGCCTATGCGCACGCGATTGCCGGCGGCTATCGTTTTTATTCCTATGGCGATGCCTGCCTGCTGTTTCGCGCCCGTTGCTGACCGGTCGCTCCAAGTGCGTGACCGCCGCAAGTTAGCGGACGACGATTTTCTCAGACAGACTTTCACGTTGCCCGGCGCGGCGCCGCTGCAAGGCACGGCAGATTCTCAATCTGTATCCGCAGAGAACCGCCGATCATGGGGAGCGCATCGGGGATGAACATTGTTTAGGGCGCATATGATCTTTTTTGGGACATCAATTTTTTAAAATTGGACCATTAATATTTTTTAACAAACAGAAACGCGCTGCGTAGCAGTGCCCGATCGATCGTCACCTCCGCTCGCAGAGCGAGGAGAGGTCGTTGATTGTTTGCGTGCTGCTATGAGTTTCGTGCCATGGACCTTGCGTTCTCAGAGATGGCTGCGCGTTCGGAAAATTCCCCTGCGCGTTGGCGGAGGCCGTTTCTGATTTGGATGGATGGTATCGAAGCGGGTTGGGCTATCCCGCTTCTGCTCATCGGATTTATCGCGGTTTGGTTGGCCTTTCTAGTCATAGCCTATCTCGGCGGCGACCTGCACCCCGATGTTTTGGAAACATGGACGCTTGGACGCAGTATTGAATGGGGCTACGCCAAACATCCCCCGCTGATGGGATGGGTCGCGCGCGCATGGACGTCGGTCTTTCCGCTCAACAATTGGTCGTTTCAGTTGATGGCGTTGACCAATTCAGCGATCGCGTTGTGGGCCGTCGATCTGATCACACGCCGCTTCGCAAGGGGCGATAAAAGAATTGTTGTGCTATTGCTTCTCATGCTGGTGCCGATCTACCAGTTTCACGCTCAACGGTTTAATGCCAACGCGGTTCTCTTGGCGACGTGGCCAATCGCCACCTATTGCTTCCTGCGGTCGTTTGAAACTCGCGAGGTCGGATGGGCCGTTGCCGCCGGCGCAGCAGCCGCGCTCGCGATGCTGGGTAAATACTTTTCGGTATTTCTTATTGTGAGCTTTCTCTTCGCTGCGATTTGTCATCCGCAACGACGCGCTTATTTCGGTTCGTTGGCCCCTTGGGTTTCCGCGGTCGCGGGATTGGTTGCGCTCGTGCCGCATTTGCATTGGCTGGCGACAACTGGCGCGAAGCCGTTCGCCTATGCGCTTGCACGACATACCGGCAAGGCGTTTACCTCTTCGCTGGTCGAAGCGCTTCTCTTCATTTTGGGTGTTGCGCTCGTGCTTGCGTTGCCCACGGCGACATGGGTTCTGATAGCGGGAAACCGTCTAAAAAGGTTCTCACTGGATTTTCGGGCAATGAACGCTGGCCTGTTACTGCTCTTTCTTGTCGGCGTCGGGACGATCGCGTTTCCGGCGATCACTTCGATCGGGCTGGGAACCGACATGCCACCCATCTGGGCGCTACAAGGTCTTTTCCTGTTCCCTATTCCGATTGTCTGCGCAACGAGCTATCCGATCGAACGCTTTTATTCGGTCAATCTGGCGGTCCTTGTCATTGGCATTGCCGTCGTAGCCGTGGTCGTGGTGGCACCCGTTCACGCCCTCTATCGGAACATCAATCCGTTACACGAGGGGCGCAATTTCTATCAGCTGTCTGCGATGGAGGTGACCCGGCAATGGCACAGGCAGTCTGACGAAGCGCTTCCGGCTGTCGGCGGCGATGACGGCTTAGCCTTCGCCACGGCTTTCTACAGCCCGGACCATCCCGTGTATGAAGAGCGACTGGTCCTCCCAAACACCGAGAGAATGTCATTCCAGACAACGTTCGAACGGGGTTGGGCAGCCCTGTGCTTTGCCAACGACACGTACTGTATCGCCTCGATGGAAAGGACCGCGGCACGAGCTTACCGGTATGTCAGATCCGAGTTCGTCTTGGAGTCAACGCTATTGGGCCAGCCCGGCGCCACGCAGCGCTTTACGGCCCTAATCGTCCCGCCTTCCATTGAGGGGACGATCACGCCATCACCGGTCACGGGTGTCGCAGAAGATCTTAGCGCCAGTTCAAGGTGAAGCCAAAATTCGGATTGACGGACCGACGGAGCTTAAAAAAGCTTGGTCCTTGACTTGCGCGCGAGGCGAATGCCATTGTCCTGAATGGTAGTGCCCGCAAGGGCTATTCAAGGGAATGCGGTGCGTCTGTTTCGACAGGCAATGCCGCGGCTGCCCCCGCAACTGTGAGCGGCGAGCCGACGACCATGAATGCCACTGGGATCGACCGATCCTGGGAAGGTGGTCCGAGGTAGCGACCCGCGAGCCAGGAAACCTGCTACCGGTCATGGTCATGCGCGAACGCGTCGGGCGGGGTGCTCCGAGGCGTTGTGAGAGTCGATAGGTCTGCCGCATCAGGGGCGAAGGGCAGACAGCGCGGCTAACGTGCTTGACGATTTGGACGTTGGCCGTCGAGCGCAATCCGTGTCTAATCTCGAAATCCGCGACTTTCGCTTGCCATCGCGCGGCTGCTTGCATCCGGCTGATCCGATCACTGCGCAACAACGCCGGTCGCCGGGCTTGGCGCTGCGGCTGAGCCTGCTTGGCTTGCTGCTCATGGCCGGGAAGGAGCCAGCATCGGCGCAAACGATCGCTCCGGCCGGACCGCAGGCCATACTTCCGCCGGTGATGATTTCGCCGCCGCCCAAGCCGAAAAGCGCATCCCGTCGCGGCACGCAGTCAGAAGGCACGCAGAAGCGAGCACGACGGGCTGTCTCAAGAGCCACGGCACCGGCGGCCAACGGCGAACCCGCGCCAACGCCGCTCAATACCGACGTCGTCGCGACCAGCGCCAGCCGGCTCGGCCTCACCGTTCGCGACACGCCCGCGACCGTCGAAATCGTCGACCAGCGGGCGATACGGGAGCAGGGCTACCGAACCACCACCGACACCGCGCAAGGTGCGGTTGGCGTGCTTTCCGGCGATGCGGCCGGCGCGCCGGGCGGCTTTTCCATGCGCGGCTTCACCTTTGGCGAGGTGAACGTGCTCTACAATGGAATTTCGATCGGCCCGCAGAGCATCACCTCGCGCGTCATGGACACCAGCAATCTCGACCGCGTCGAGTTTCTCAAGGGTCCTTCATCGCTGATGTCCGGACTTGATGCGATCGGCGGATCGGTCAACTACGTGACGCGGCAGCCGACCACCGGGGCGATCAGGAACGAACTCGACACCTCGATCGATTCGCTAGGGACCTACCGCACCCATTTTGGCTCCGGCGGCAGCACTGCCGTGCAGGGGCTGGATTACCGTGTCGACATCAGCCCGTCGAAGATCAACAGCTTCATCGATGGCGACTATCAGAACCTGACGAACTTCTCGACGCAACTCAACTACCGGCTGACCGAAACGTTCAAATTGTGGGGAGCCGTCGAGTACAAGAAAGACGAGGGCCATGCCTATTGGGGCACGCCGCTGGTGCCGATCGCGTTTTCGGGACCCAATGCCAAGGGCGGCGTCGTTTCCGGCACCGCTGTCAACACCTTCGATGGCTCGATCCTCGGGCCATTGACAGTGGACTCGCGCACGCTGAAGACGAATTACAATGTCGCCGACAATTCCACCGGCGCCCACGAATTGTGGGTGCATGGCGGATTCGAATGGGCGCTCGCAAACAACATCACGATCAAGAACCAGGTCTATGACTACGGCGCCAGGCGCCACTGGTATGACAGCGAGACCTACGCCTTCAACCTTGGAACCTCGACCATCGATCGCGATCGGTTTTTCGTCACGCACAAGCAGCATGTCAGCGGCGACAATGCCGATCTTGTCTGGGACAGCTCGTTGTTCGGCCTGGAAAATCGCTTCGCCGCGCAAATGCAGGTGAGCCGGAACGAGATCCAATTTGCCCAGGAGGGAAATCCGAACGTTTTTCCGGCCGATACGGTTTCCGTGCTCAATCCGGATCCCGGACTTTACGGCGTGCCGCAGCCGAACATTCGCAACAGCCGCCTCGATACCCTTGCCGGATCGATTGAGGATCGTCTCAGAGTGACGCCAATGCTGGCCCTGATCGGCGGCGTCCGGGTGGAGGACATCACGCTCGCGCGGAACGGCATCAATTTCGATGGCACGATTCCGGCGGGTCAGCCCTTCAGCAAGACGTGGACGCCGGCATCGTATCGCGCGGCCTACACTTTTGAGCCGGTTCGCGGCCTGATCTTCTACAGCATGTTCGCCACCGCATTCGATCCGGCGGCCGCCGGCATTTTCTCGATATCTCCCGGAGCTTCGCTGCAGCTCACGAGTTCCCGCATCTACGAGACCGGGGTCAAGCATTTGTTCTGGGACGGCAAGGCGGAGTGGACGCTCGCAGCCTACGATCTCGCGCGGCAAAATGTGTATGTGCGGATCAACGACACAACATTTACTTTGGCCGGCGAAGTCAGAACCAGGGGCGTCGAATTCGCAGGCGCGCTGCGTCCGCTTGAAAGCATCAAGCTCTGGGCCAATATCGCGTTCACGAATGCCGAGTATGCCAATTTTTTTAATTTCGAGGGCAGCTCGTGGAGCGGCAACACGCCGTCGAACGTAGCGCCCGTGATCATCAATGCCGGCGCCTCCTATCGTTTCAGCAACTGGCGCTGGCCGGTCGAGATCGGCGGCTCGGTGCGTCATGTCGCAAGGCGTTTCCTGTTCGAGGACGACGCCACCACCATGGAAGCCTACACCACCGGCGATGTTTATGCGTTCGTCGATATCCCCGGCAGGGATACGCCGTGGCAGGGCCTCGACAAGATGCGCATCATGTTCCGCGTGCGCAACGTGGCCGATAGGGTATACGCCGCCTGGTCCGATCCCGGCTATCCCGATCAGGTGTATCTCGGCGCGCCGCGGACCTACGAGCTCTCCGCATCGGCCAAGTGGTGAGAGTAGGGATCGAATGCGCGTCTTCGTCGTGCTGCATCGCTGGTGGGGCGTCGCGTTCTGCATGGTGTTCGCGGCGTGGTTTGCCTCCGGAATCGTGATGCATTTTGTGCCGTACCCGGCTCGCAGCGAAGCGGACCGGTTTGCCGGCCTGGTCGCGATTAACCGCGATCAGGTCGCGCGCAGGCCGGCGGACGCCGTTGCGGCGAGCGGTATCCACGATGCATCACGGGTGCGGCTTGTCGGGCGCAGCGACGGGCCGATCTATCTGATCTCGGGAGCGTCGGCCGCTATTGCGCTGCGCGCTTTCGATCTCGGCAACGCCAGGCTCGCTTCGGATCAAACGGCTCTCGCGATCGCAGCAGTCTACGCGCGCTCGCGTGGGCTCGACGCGTCAGGCGCCCGCGTCACCGGGCTGATAGCCTACGATCAATGGACGGTCGCGGGAGAATTGGACGGCGACCGCCCGCTCTATCGCATCGCGCTCAACGACGCCGCCGGCAGCGAGCTTTATTTGTCCTCGATGAGCGGCGATGTTGTTCTCGTCACCACGCGAACGGCACGCGTGCTGGGTTACTTCGGCAGCATCGTGCACTGGCTTTATCCGACTGCCTTGCGGCACCATCAGCGGATATGGAGCGCGATGATGTGGTGGCTTTCGCTGCTGGGCACCGTCGGCGCGGGTTTTGGCATTGCCATCGGCCTCGTCAGACTGATCACCACGAATCGGCGCGCGGGGCCGGCCTATCGCGGCTTGCAGGCCTGGCACTATCGCCTGGGCCTGGTGTTCGCGCCTTTCATCCTGGGCTGGATTTTCAGCGGTTTCTTATCGATGGATTACGGCCGATTGTTTTCCGCCAATGCACCGCCCGCGGTCGCACTTGCGCTGGCGGGCGCGCCGCCATGGGACCACCTGCCGGCGGCTGAGATGCTTCACGTGGCCAAGGCGTCGCGGGAAATCGAATGGTTCGCGTTCGCCGGACAGATCTACCGCCGGGACCGCACCGCTCCCGAGGAGCAACAGCTATCTCTGGCTGAGCCCGAAACAGACGCAAACTCAGGCCCTCGCGCGTTCCTTGGGGAGGACGAGATCAACTCCGCCGCGAACCTGTATGGCCGCAATTGCGGTCATGCCTTCGCGCTCGGCGCCGGTGACGCCTATCGCGCGAAACCTGCGCTGCCGGGTGCACCGGTGTTTCGCATCGCCTGCGGCAACACCTGGTACGAGATCGATGGCGCGTCGGGTGCGCTGTTGAGCCGGCTCGATCGATCGCGCCGCGCCTATCGCTGGCTTTTTAGCGGACTACACACACTCGACTTCCCGCCGCTGCAATCCCGCCCGCTGCTGCGCACGATTGTCATCGTCGCGTTCTGCTTATGCGGCTTGGCCTTCAGTCTCACGGGCGCTGTGCTCGCCTGGCGAAGGCTGCGCGCAAGCGTTGGGGATCTTTTCGAGGAAAACGATGCCGCAAGAGGTCGAGCGCCCTGATATATTCGATCTCGCTAAAAAACGTCCGCCGCCGGGTGTTGAGAGCCCGTGACGTGAGCTCCGGTGCGCTGCGGCAGCAATTCCGCGATCTGGATCGCGTTCAGTGCGGCTCCCTTCAAGGGCTGGTCCGCGGCCACGAACATCGAGATCGAATGGCCCGTGGGGTCGCTGAGACCTTGGTTTCTTCGCCGTTATAGCCGGTCTCGGGGTCGACTGGGCTGTCATGGTTGAATACGTTGAAAGCGCAGGGGTACGGCAGCACCTTTGGTTGATAGATTTGCCCCTGTAGGCTGGCGCGCGTCGAATCCACGAGTTCGCTCATCGCCGCGGCGCCAGCGCCACTGGCGGCCTGATAGGTCGACAGGATCACGCGCTTGATGCGGTTGGTTCGGTGAATCGGCCACAACGGCACCAGTGCGGTGATCGCCGAGCAATTCGGATTTGCGATGATGCCGTTGTGCTCCACGATGCGATTGGCGTTGATTTCCGGGATCACCAGCGGCACGTTTGGGTCCATGCGGAAGGCCGACGAGTTGTCGACGACGACGGCGCCGGCGTTGACCGCGATCGGCGCAAACTTCCTGGCGATGGCGCCGCCCGCCGAGAACAACGCGATATCGACGCCGTCGAAAGAGTTGCCGCCGAGTTCCTCAATCACAATTCTCTCGCCGCGGAAGTCGATTGTTCTGCCAGCCGAGCGTGCACTTGCGAGCGCCTTGAGCTTGCCGACCCGAAACGCACGCTTGTTCATGGTAGCGATGAATTCGCCGCCGACGGCGCCGGTCACGCCGGCGATGGCAACTACGGGTTCGTTCTGCACGTTGGTCTCCATCAGGCAATAAAAAAGCCCCGGACCTTTTCAGGCGGGGCTTCGGTTCAAGATGATGCGGTCGTTCGACTACGCGCGCACGGCTCCCGAAGCCCAGGAAGGCTTTCCGGTTTTCGTGGTCTGTTTCGCGCGCGTCATCATGGCGGGAGACCATATGGGCGGCGCCGATCGCCGTCAACGGCCTTTGGAAGGCATTATCGGCTTCAACAAGGTTGAATTCGGCGCCAGGATCACGCCATAAGCGCTTCCCATGAACCTGCCCAATCATTTCGAACTACTTGCAACCGACGGCAAGGCCCGCGCCGGCCGCCTCACGACGCCGCATGGCGTGGTGCGAACGCCCGCTTTCATGCCGGTCGGCACCGCCGGCGCGATGAAGGGCATGCATTGGCGCGAGGTGCGCGACGCCGGCACCGATATCGTGCTCGGCAATACCTACCACCTGATGCTGCGGCCAGGCGCTGAGCGGATCGCAGCGCTCGGCGGCCTGCAAACCTTTACGGGCTGGAACGGCCCGATGCTGACTGATTCCGGCGGCTTCCAGGTGATGTCGCTGGCCGAATTACGCAAGCTGAGCGAGAACGCCGTCACGTTCCGCTCGCATATCGACGGCGTCAAACTCGAGTTGTCGCCGGAGCGTTCGATCGAGGTGCAGCTTCTGCTTGGTTCCGACATCGCCATGCAGCTTGACGAATGCGTGCGACTGCCGGCGGAGCGCAGCGATATAGAGCGGGCGATGCAACTCTCGCTGCGCTGGGCGGAGCGCTCAAGGCGTGCATTCGAGGCCGCCCCTGCCGGTTTCATGCTGTTCGGGATCGTGCAAGGCGGCGATGTGCCCGAACTGCGCCGCGCCAGCGCGCGCGGGCTGGTCGAGATCAGCTTTCATGGCTACGCGATCGGCGGGCTTGCGGTCGGCGAGCCGCAATCGGTGATGCTTGCGATGATCGAGGAGGTCGCACCACACCTGCCCAAGGATCGCCCGCGCTACCTGATGGGCGTCGGCACGCCCGAGGACGTCCTGGAGGCGGTCGCGCGCGGCATCGACATGTTCGATTGCGTGATGCCGACCCGCAACGGACGCCACGGCATGGCGTTCACGCGGTTCGGCCAGGTCAATTTGCGCAACGCCCGCCACGCCGACGATCCGCGGCCGCTCGACGAAGAAAGCGCGTGGCCGTCGACGCGCGGCACTTCGCGCGCCTACCTGCATCACCTCGTCAAGTCAGGCGAGACGCTTGGCGCCATGCTGCTGTCCGAAATCAATATCGCGTATTACCAGCGCCTGATGGGTGACATCAGGGACGCCATTTCAGCGGGAACGTTCGAGCGCTTCCGCGACCAAACGCGCGCCGATTGCTTGGTTACAAATCCGTAACCGCAGGTGTCGCAGGTCCAGAGATAGCTGATGACGTTGTCGTGCAGGTAGGCGGACGCTTCTGCGGCCACCATGGAGTCCGCACAGACCGGGCACGTCGGCAAATCACTTCCACGCGGGTCGGGGTTAGACGCGACGGTCGACAAGACTTCAGCAACTGCTGGCATCGTGACCTCCTTTGCCGTCTGACCTTGGCTCACCGGATTTTGGGATTTGAGCTTAGCGCTCGCGATGCTTATACACCGATTTCTTTGACGATGTCGCAACACAAATGCGTTGGTTTTAGGTTATTTGACTTCACGCCGATTTTGCAACGCAGCGAATGTGACACGCGGTGGATTCTCGCTTGCACATCGCCACAAGCTGTCCCTAATTGCAGAAGACCTTGGCATTTCACATTCCTTCGCCTTTCAATCACATTGTCGCCAAACGGAAGTTCGTCATGGATGCATCGTCAGTCACTACTGCAGTGCACCGTCCCGGCCGCGGCCGGGTATTCGACTCCATTGTGGAGGCGATAGGCAACACGCCGATCGTGCGCCTGCGCAATTTGCCGCAAGCGCACGGCGTCAACGCCACCATCCTTGCCAAGCTGGAATATTTCAATCCGGCGGCCAGCGTGAAGGACCGCATCGGCGCTGCGATGGTCATTGCAATGGAAAAGGCCGGCGTGATCAATGCCAATACCGTGCTGATCGAGCCGACCTCGGGCAATACCGGGATCGCGCTCGCTTTCGTGGCGGCGTCGCGCGGTTACAGGCTGAAGCTGGTGATGCCGGAATCGATGTCGATCGAGCGACGCAAGATGCTGGCCTTTCTCGGCGCCGAGATCGTGCTGACGCCGGCGGCGCAAGGCATGAAGGGCTCGATCGCGACGGCGGAGGAACTGGTGCGCACGACGCCGAATGCCGTGATGCCGCAGCAATTCAAGAACCTGGCCAATCCGGAAATCCATCGCCGCACCACGGCGGAGGAAATCTGGAACGACACCGGCGGCACCATCGACATCTTCGTCGCCGGCGTCGGCACCGGCGGCACCATCACCGGCGTCGGACAAGTGCTCAAGCCGCGCAAGCCGTCGCTGCGGATCGTCGCCGTGGAGCCCGAGGAAAGTCCGGTATTGTCGGGCGGGCAGCATTCGCCGCACAAAATCCAGGGCATCGGCGCGGGTTTCATTCCCGATATCCTGGATCGCTCCGTGATCGACGAGATCGTCAAGATCAACAGCGCGACCGCAATTGAAACCACGCGCGCCCTGGCACGCAATGAGGGCATTCCCGGCGGCATTTCTTCGGGTGCTGCGATCGCGGCGGCGCTGCAGATCGGAAAGCGGCCGGAAAGCGCCGGCAAGACCGTTCTCGCCATCGTGCCGTCATTCTCGGAACGC
>VAZV01000060.1 GCA_005884765.1 Alphaproteobacteria bacterium | reverse complement strand
CTCGGCGCCGGCAAGACCACGTTGGTCCGTCATGTTCTTGAAAATGCGGGGGGCCGCCGCCTGGCGGTGATCGTCAACGAATTCGGCGATATCGGCATCGACGGCGAGATTCTCAAAAGCTGCGGCATCGAGAGCTGTCCGGAAGAGCGCATCGTCGAGCTGTCCAACGGTTGCATCTGTTGCACTGTGGCGGATGATTTCGTTCCCGCACTCAGACGCCTCCTCGACCACCCGGCTCCGCCGGAGCATATCGTCATCGAGACCTCTGGCCTCGCGCTTCCCAAACCGCTGGTGCAGGCCTTCAACTGGCCGGAGATCGCCTCGCGCGTCACCGTCGACGGCGTTGTCGCGGTGGTCGACGGCGCGGCCGTTGCCGCGGGACGGTTCGCGGACGATCCGGATGCTGTCAGCCGCCAACGCGCGCAGGACACGGCGCTCGAACATGACAATCCGATCGAGGAAGTCTACGAAGACCAGCTTCTGTGTGCCGATCTCGTTGTACTCAACAAGGCCGATCTGATGTCGGCGGAACAACGGCGGGAGGTGGCCGGCGAGATCGGACGGGTGGTTTCCGGATCCGTCAAGATCGTCGAGGTGGAGAACGGCCGCGTGTCGCCTACCGTCCTTCTGGGGCTAGGGGTTGCAGCCGAAGATGACATTGCAAACCGATTCTCCCATCACGACGCTGAGACTGAGCACGATCACGACGATTTCGAGTCCTTTGTCATCAATCTCAGGCGCTTCGAAGCGCCGCAAACCCTGGTTGAGAAAATTGCCGAGGCGGCGGCGAAGCATGACATCCTTCGCGTCAAGGGTTTCGTCGAGATTTCCGGCAAGCCGATGCGGCTTCTGATTCAGGGTGTAGGGTCCCGCATCCAGCACCGGTTCGATCGTGCGTGGCAAAAGGACGAGAACCGCCGCAGCCGTCTGGTTGTGATCGGCCAGAAGGGGCTCGATACGGCCGCTATTCGAAACCTGATCCAGGATTAATCACGCATGCATCTGCTGGCGACCCAGATCGCGAAACTGGACGAGACGGATGCCGCTATCGATCTCCAGCAGTCGCCGGCTGATGTCGTCGTACTCTCTTTCGCCGACAGCGATTTGTCCGCGCTCGCCGCTGCGTGGCAGATGGACGCCGACATACTGCCGACGCTGAGATTGGCAAGTCTCAAAAAGCTGAAGCACCCGATGTCGGTGGACCTCTATGCCGAGGCGGTCGTCGCGCATGCGCGGGCGGTCATCGTTCGTTGTCTCGGTGGTTTCGACTACTGGCGATACGGGTTGGAAATAATCGGTGCCGTTGCGCGCAAGAACGGCATCCTGTTCGCCGCCTTGCCCGGCGACGATCGCCCCGATCTCCGGTTGGCGGAAATCTCCACGATGACGGCAGAGACGCTGTCTCGCCTGGATGGGTTCTTCCGCGAAGGCGGACCGGAGAATCTCCGGCAAGCCATGAGATATGTCGGCAGCCTTCTCTCTCTCGACATCTCCTGGACCGATTCGATGCCGATCGGACCGGTAACCGGATTTTCCGCAGACGGGCGCGCGGTACCTCCAGAGGATTTATTCAGCGAAGTCGACGAGCGTCCCGTTGCGCTTGTCCT
This sequence comes from Alphaproteobacteria bacterium, assembly GCA_005884765.1. Lineage (GTDB taxonomy): Bacteria > Pseudomonadota > Alphaproteobacteria > Rhizobiales > Xanthobacteraceae > Bradyrhizobium. The sequence goes on along the minus strand of VAZV01000060.1, from coordinate 24,333 downwards.
GTTCTACAAAGCAAGCCTGCTGGCCGCGGACACCGCTCCCATCCATGCGCTGATGGCGGCGCTCGACGCGCAGGAACTGATGCCGGTAGCGGTCGCCGTCTCCAGTCTCAAGGACCCTGCAGCGCGGGAGGGTATCCAGAAGCTGATCGCGGCGCGGCGGCCGGCGATCATCCTCAACGCGACGGCATTCTCCGCCCTGCGCGATGATGGCACGACCGTCCTGGATGCCGCGGATGTTCCGGTCTTGCAAGTCGTGCTGGCAGGCAGCTCGCGCGAGGCCTGGGCTTCGTCGCCGCGCGGGCTTTCGCCGGCAGATCTCGCCATGAACGTTGTGTTGCCTGAACTGGATGGGCGGTTGTTGAGCCGTGCGGTTTCGTTCAAGGCCGAGGACGACTTCGATACCCGGATAGAATTTGCATCTGTCCGGCACCAGCCTTGTCCTGATCGTACAGAATTTGTCGCGCGCCAGGCGGCACGCTGGGCCAGATTGAGCCGCATCCCGCGCGCGCAGCGCCGGGTAGCACTCGTGCTATCCGACTATCCGGCTCGCGCGGGACGTGCCGGTTATGCCGTCGGGCTCGACACCGCCGAAAGTGTCGCACAAATCGTCAATCTTCTGTGCGCGGAGGGCTACGATGCGGGAGCAGGAGAATGGCGCGCTGCTGATGTTGAGATGTTGCTTTCGGGGCGATCCACTCGCCTCGATGTTCCGCTTAGCTCTTACGCGACATGGTTGAAGGCTCTACCGCCGAATTTGCAGAGCGACATCGAGACTACATGGGGCGCGCCCTCCGCAGACCCGTCCGTCGAAGACAATTCCTTCACGTTCCCCGTGCTGAAGGCGGGAAAGCTCTGGATTTTCCTGCAGCCCGAGCGCGGATCGACTTGTGATCGCAAGGCCGGCTATCACGACACGTCGGTTCCACCGCGCCACGCCTACGTTGCGCTCTATGCCTGGTTGCGAGAAGAGGCGCAGATCGACGCCCTGGTTCATCTCGGCACCCACGGCACGCTGGAGTGGCTGCCCGGCAAGGCGCTCGCACTTTCCGCCGAGTGCTGGCCCGAGGCCGTGACGGGACCGCTGCCGGTCATCTATCCGTTCATCGTCAACAATCCGGGCGAGGCGGTGCACGCGAAGCGCCGGCTGAGTGCCGTCACCATTGGTCATCTCACGCCCCCATTGAGCGCGGCGGGGCTGCACGGTGCGATGGCCGAGCTGGAGGGTCTGGTCGAGGAGTATGCCGATGCGCAAGGTCTTGATCGGCGCCGGCTCGACTTGCTGGAAGGCGCGATCATCGACAATGCCTGGGCATCGGGCCTCGCTGCCGAATGCAATATCGCAAGAGATGAGCCGGCAAGGGATGCCATCATAAAGCTCGATGCGCATCTGTGCGACATCAAGGAACTCAGCATCCGCGACCGGCTGCATGTGTTCGCTCGCGCCCCCGAATGCGACGTGCAGTCATCGCTGGTGGAAGTGATCATTGCGGCGAGCGGGACTTCGGTAACGGATGGGCAGCGCGAACGGATCGAAGCATCCGTCCGTGATAGCGCTTCGCATGAGGCGAGGGCGCTTCTGGCAGCACTCGACGGGCGCCGCGTGAGCCCGGGTCCATCAGGCGCTCCAAGCCGGGGCAGGGCAGACGTCTTGCCCACGGGAAGAAATTTGACGACGATCGATCCACGATCGATTCCGACGCGGACGGCCACCACGATCGGTCTAAGGGCCGCCGATGAGGTGGTGCGTCGCTACTTGCAGGATCATGGCGATTATCCACGTGCACTTGTGATCGATCTCTGGGCCTCGGCATCGCTCCGTACCGGCGGCGATGATCTGGCGCAGGCGCTGGGTTATCTCGGTGCGCGGCCCATTTGGGAGACGTCGTCAAACCGGGTCACCGGGGTTGAAGTCTTGCCGCTTGCAAAGCTTGAGCGACCGCGCATCGATGTGACGCTGCGGATATCGGGTCTATTCAGGGATATTTTCGAATCCCAGATCGCGCTTCTCGATATGGCGGTTCGCAAGGTCGCTTCCCTCGACGAGGATGACACCGATAACCCGATCGCCTGTGCGCGACGGCGGGGCGACAGTCTTGCCCGCGTCTTCGGCGGTGCGCCCGGCAGCTATGGCGCGGGAACCGCGATCCTCACGCTCGACGGTGATTGGCGAACGCGTGAAGATCTTGGCGAAGCCTATCTCTCCGCGGTGACCCATGCTTACGGCGGCCCGGAGGCCGTCGCGCCGGCCGAAGATGGGTTTCGGGCCCGGGTGTCTGCGGCCGATGCTCTGGTCCATCCGCAAGACGACCGCGAGCGAGATATTCTCGACGGCGACGGCGTCGCTGATTTCGCCGGCGGTTTTGCGGCGGCTGCCGCATTGCTCGGCAACGATGTGGAACTCTATCACCTCGACACAAGCGAGCCGTCGATGCCGAAAGCCCGCACAATTGGCGAGGAGATTGCGCGCGTGGTGCGTGGACGGCTGACCAATCCGCGTTGGATTACCGGTATGCTTGCTCATGGTCACCGCGGCGTTGCCGAAATCGCCGAGGGCGTCGATTCGCTTTACGCCTTCGCGGCTACAACCCGCATGGTGCCAAATCATCTATTCGATGTCACGCACGATGCCCTGATTGCGGATGAAGCGATATTGTCGAAGATGACCGCAAGTAACCCAGCCGCCGCGGCAGCTATCGCTTCGCGGCTGCGCGATGCGATGGCGCGCGGGCTTTGGGTCGCGCGGCGCAATGCGGTTGCCGGTGAGCTCAATCGTGCCATTGCGAGCTCGGAAGGCAGTCGCGGTCCTTCAATGGAGGCCGCAAAGTGAATCATGCGCCGGCATTCGAGGTAAAGGGCTGGTGCCCCGGCGCTTTGCGGCCGATGCAGAGTGGTGACGGACTGATCGTGCGGGTGCGTCCGCGATGCGGAAAGTTCACCTTGGATGAGCTGGTCGCGCTCGCTGAGGCGGCTCGCCGTTTCGGCAACGGCCATATCGATCTGACACGGCGTGCCAATCTGCAAATCCGCGGCGTCAGCGATCAATCCTTGCCAGGGCTGCACGACGTGATTGCAAGGCTGGGGCTCCTCGATCCGACGCCAGAAGGGGAGGCGATACGCAACCTCATGATCAGCCCGCTCGCGGGAATCGATCCGGACGAGACGCTTGACGTCGGTGGGATCGGTCGGGAGCTCGCGCGAGGGCTTGCATCCGAACGCGGGCTTTGGTCGCTGCCATCCAAATTTGGTTTCATTGTTGATAATGGCGGGACCTTGACGCTGGCGGATGAGCGGGCCGACATTCGTCTTGCGGCCATTCGCAATGGCACCGACCCTGTGGTCGCGATCGGTCTCGACACGCAAGTCGGGGTCGACTGGCTCGGGTCGATGTCCCCCGCGACTGCGGCGGCGGTTGCCATAGAGACCGCCTACGTCTTCCTCGAGGTGACGCCGAACGGGACGCGGCAGCGTATGCGCGACCTCTCCGCCGACGGCCTTGCGTTCCTTCGATCAAGGATGAGACCGCGGCTTGATCGGTTGACGCTCGGTCCGCAAAAGCTCAATGGGCGGTCGGATCGGCGCGTTGGCCTGCTTGAATTGGGCTCAGGCCGGTTCGCCGTGGGTATCGCGGCTCCCTTCGGCCGCGTGGAGACTGATCAGCTTCGAAAACTTGCCGGCGAGATGGCAGCGTTCGGTGTCAAGGAAATCAGGCTGTCGCCCTGGCGCATTCTGTACGCCGAGGTCCCCGGCGCATCGGCAGCACGAGCGATTCTCAACGTTGCCGCCGGCTGCGGTCTCATTGCCGATGCCAGCGATCCGCTGCTTAGGATCGAGGCCTGTCCGGGTGCGCCGGCTTGCCGCTCGACGAGCCTTGACACCCGCGGCGATGCGCGCCGGCTTGCGGCATTGTTGCCGCAGTTCAGCTTTGAGGGCACCGTTCACATTTCGGGTTGTGCCAAGGGCTGCGCAAAATCCGCCGCGGCCGATCTCGTGCTGGTCGGTGCCGAAGGCAAATATGGGATCGTTCGCAACGGAACCGCGGGGGGGCGCCCTGCAAGCTGCGCTTCGTTCGCCGAGCTCACCGCTGATACCGGCATCATCTTCGCTTCGGTCGGAGCGCGCCGTCATGAGTGAATCGCGCGGCTATATTCGCGATGGAGCCGAGATCTACCGCAACTCGTTTGCGATCATCCGTGCCGAGGCTGACCTCTCCCGCTTCGAGGCGATCGAAGAGAGGGTAGCGGTGAGGATCATTCATGCCTGCGGCATGATCGATATCGTCGGTGATATCGAGATGTCCCCGACATTCGCTGCCGGCGCCCGCGCGGCATTGCTGCGGGGCGCGCCGATCCTGTGTGATGCGAAGATGGTTGCGCATGGTATCACCCGCAGCAGGCTGCCCAAAGGCAACAACGTCGTTTGCACGCTCGACGATCCCGCTGTTGCGCGGCTTGCTGCTGAAGCCGGGAATACGCGCTCGGCGACGGCGCTGGAGCTGTGGCGGCCTCATCTCGAAGGTGCCATCGTCGCCATTGGCAATGCGCCGACGTCGCTGTTTCGGCTGCTTGAAATGCTCGACCACGGCGCGCCGCTTCCCGCCGCCATCATCGGCGTTCCCGTCGGCTTCGTGGGCGCGGCCGAATCCAAAGAAGCGCTTCGGTCGCAGAGGCGCGTGCCGTTTCTGGTCGTGCGCGGCCGTAGAGGCGGCAGCGCGATGGCCGTTGCGGCGATCAACGCGCTGGCGAGTGAGCGCGAATGACAGCTCTTGACGCGATCGCGGGAACGGCTTGCGCGGGAACCCTCTACGGCATCGGTGTGGGACCGGGCGACGTCCGCTATCTGACGCTGCGAGCGGCAGCCCTGGTCCGAGATGTCGACGTCCTGGCATTTTTCGCCAAGCGAGGGCTGCAGGGCAATGCGCGAGGCACCGTCGATCCCTTGTTGGCGCCAGGGCGAATCGAGCTTCGGCTCGAATATCCTGTCACCGACGAGATACCGCCCGAACATCCTTCATATCAAAAAGAGCTCGCCCATTTTTATGAAGAAAGCGTCGCGGCGCTTGCGGAGCTGCTTCGGCAAGGCAAATCCGTCGGGCTTCTCGCCGAAGGTGACCCGTTCTTTTACGGCTCGTTCATGCACATGTGGCGCCGGCTTAACGGCGATTTTCCAATTGAAATCGTTCCCGGCGTCACCGGCATGTCGGGCTGCTGGACACGCGCCAATGCGCCCATCACCTGGGGCAACGACATCCTTTCGGTAATGCCGGGAACCCTTGGCGAGGAGCTACTGACGCGCCGTCTCGCGGAGACCGATGCCGCCGTCATCATGAAGGTCGGCAAGAATCTCGCCAAGGTCCGCCGCGCCGTCGAGGCGGCCGGACTGCTCTCGCGGGCGGTCTATGTCGCGCGCGGCACGATGCAAGGCGAGCAGATCATGCCCTTGTCCGAATGTCCGGACGGCAAAGGCCCTTACTTCTCGATGGTCCTGATTCCGGGGCAGGGGAGGCGGCTGTGAGCGGTTCGCTCGTCATTGTCGGCCTTGGACCGGGATCGTCAGACCTTTTGACGCCGGCAGCGGCAAGCGCGCTTCATGCGGCGACGGATCTGGTCGGCTATGACCGCTATCTCGATCGAATTCCAGAAATCATCGTTGGCCAGCGTCGGCACGCTTCAGGCAATCGCGTCGAAACCGACCGGGCACGTCACGCGCTCACGCTCGCCGCCGAGGGCAGGAAGGTTGCGGTGGTGTCGGGCGGCGATCCCGGGGTGTTCGCGATGGCGGCCGCGGTGGTCGAAGCGATCGAAGCCGGCGATCCTGCCTGGCGAGAACTCGATATTCATGTCGAACCCGGGATAACGGCCATGCTTGCGGCTGCAGCCGAAGTCGGTGCACCGCTCGGGGCGGACTTCTGCGCGATCTCGCTGTCGGACAATCTGAAGCCATGGCAAACGATTGAGCGACGCCTGCGGGCCGCGGCCGAAGGAGATTTCGTCATTGCGCTCTACAACCCTGCTTCCCTTGCAAGGCCACATCAGCTCGGACGCGCGTTCGATCTGCTGCGAGCGTCCAAGCCGCCTCAAACTATCGTGCTCTTTGTCAGGTGCGCGGCGACGACGGAAGCACGCGTCGTGATGACTGACCTCGCGAAAGCCGATGCAGCGGTTGCCGATATGCGGACGCTGGTGATCATCGGAGCTTCGGCAACGCGGCTGATATCGCGAAAAGGCCAAAGGCCCTGGGTCTATACGCCGCGTGCGGAACAGCAGGTGGTGCGATGAGGACGCCGCTGTTCGAGCCAGGTCACGGCCGCCTCGGCATTTTCGACGGCGTGTCCACGCAATTTTTGCGGACGCGCAATCATCACAACCAGTATTCCAAGACGGCGCGCTGCTTCGATTTTCGCGTAGGTCGCCGCGCCGCCCGAATTCTTGGAGACGAGCACATCGATCTTCTCGCGCTCGAGCAGCATCGTCTCCGCCTCTGGATCGAAGGGACCGCGCCCAGCCAGCAATTGGATGTGGGGCGGCAGCGCGACATCATCAGGCGGGTCGATCGTGCGCGCGACGTAGCGATGATGAGGTGCTTTAGCAAAGGCGCCAAGCTCCAGGCGGCCAAGGCTCAAGAAAACGCGGCGTGGCTCCGGCCCCAGCGCTTCGGCAGCGGCCTCGGCGCTCGCAACGGGAAACCAGGTGTCGCCGGGCTGGGGTTCCCAGGCAGGGCGCACGATCGAGGCGAGTGGGACCGCAAGCCGCGCGCAGGCCGCAACCGCATTGGAGGAAATCTGATCGGCGTAGGGATGCGTCGCGTCGATGACCGCTTGCGTCGCGTCGTGCTTCAGCCAGGCCATCAGACCGTCGACGCCGCCGAAGCCTCCGATCCGGGTTGGAACGGGCTGCGCGCTGGGGTTCGCCGTGCGACCTGCAAGCGAGACGGTGGCTTGAAAGCGCGGGTCGACCGCAAGCAGGCGCGTCAGCTCCGAGGCCTCCGTGGTACCTCCGAGGATCAGAACGCGCATCGAGGCTCTCTCCAATGAGTGCTGAGTCGGCAACCTGCACGCAGAAGCGTTGGCTGTCTATCGTCGGTATCGGTGAGGACGGTGTGGAAGGGCTGTCCTCTGTTGCCCGTCGCTTGATCAGCTCGGCGGAACTGGTCGTCGGCGGTGCGCGCCATCTGGAACTCGCGGGCGATCTTATTCGTGGCCGGCCGATCGCCTGGCCCAGTCCCATGAGCGATGCGTTCGGCGAGATCAAACGACATCGGGGGCGACCGGTCGTGGTTCTTGCGAGCGGCGACCCCTTTCATTTCGGCGTTGGCAAGCAGCTCGCGGCATTTGTCCCGGCCGACCAATTCGTATGCCTGCCGCAACCATCCGCCTTCAGTCTTGCCGCAGCACGAATGGGCTGGTCGCTGCAGGACGTCTCGCTCGTCACGCTCCACGGTCGTGCGCTGCACGGCATTATCAGGCACCTGCAACCCGGCGCACGCATCCTGGCGCTGTCCTGGGACAACACGACTCCGGCCAGGCTCGCCGAGCTTCTCAACGCGCGTCGCATGGGACAATCGCTGATCACAGTGCTTGAGGCGATGGGCGGTCCGCGGGAGCGGATGCGTCACGCCCAGGCGTTCAATTTCGCTGTCGAGCCGCTCGTTCCATTGAACACGATCGCCATCGAGGTGATAGCTGAACCGGAGGCAGCGATTATTAATCTCGCTCCGGGCCTCGACGACGCGCTGTTCGAGCATGACGGGCAACTGACCAAGCGGGAAATCCGCGCGGTAACGCTTTCGTCGCTAGAACCCCGACACGGCGAACTGCTCTGGGATGTCGGGCTTGGCGCCGGCTCGATCGCAATCGAGTGGCTGCTGCGGCATCCCTCCTTGAGCGCGATCGGTATCGAGGCACGTCACGACCGGGCTGATCGGGCTGCCCGCAACGCCGCAGCGCTCGGCGTGCCGGAACTCAAGATCGTGCAAGGCCGTGTACCGGAAGCGCTGGCAGGGCTTGCAAGACCCGATGCTGTTTTCGTCGGCGGCGGCATGACGGACGACGGCGTGTTCGAAGCGGTCTGGTCGGCTCTCAAGCCTGGCGGTCGTCTGGTCGCCAACGCAATCTCGCTTGAGACGGAAGCCCGGCTCGCCGATTATTTCGGGCGCTTTGGCGGTGATCTCGTTCGACTGCAGGTCGCACGGATCGATAAGGTGGGCAGCATGTCTGGCTGGCGCCCGGCGATGCCGGTCACGCAATGGCGGGTGAGGAAGCCATGATCGTTGCCGGCATCGGATGTGGGCGCGGCGTGCGATCCGAAGACATTGTGAGCCTGATTGGCACAGCGCTGGCGAGCTTCGGCATCGTGCGCGAAAACCTCGATGCGATTGCGACCGAAGCGTCGAAAGCAGGCGAGGGCGGGATTGCAAACGCGGCCCGATCTCTGTCGGTTCGCCTCGTTCCGTGTTCGCTCGCCGATCTTGAAGCAGTCACCGATAAGATCGTGACGCGCTCAGCGCGCGTTCAGGCGCTCAAAGGCGTTCAGTCGATCGCGGAGGCGTCGGCCCTGATCGCGGCGGGTCGCAATGCCCGGCTGCTTGGGGCGCGGATCGCGGCCAACAAGGTAACCTGTGCCATCGCCATCAGTGAGGGCTCATGACAGTTCATTTCATTGGAGCCGGACCTGGAGCACCTGACCTTATCACGGTGCGGGGACGTGATCTTATCGCCAGTTGCCCGGTCTGCCTCTATGCCGGCTCTCTGGTCCCGAAAGCTCTGCTCAGCTACTGCCCACAAGGTGCACGTGTCCTTGACTCGGCATCGATGTCGCTCGACGAGATCATCGCCGAGATCGCGAAAGCAACGAATCGCGGCCAGGACGTTGCACGCCTTCACTCCGGAGATCTGTCGATCTGGAGCGCGCTTGGCGAACAGGTGCGGCGCCTCGAAGGGCTCAATATCGCTTACACGGTCACGCCCGGCGTTCCCGCCTTCGCCGCGGCCGCTGCGGCGCTTGCAAAAGAATTGACATTGCCGGAAGTCGCGCAATCGGTCGTTTTGACGCGAACCTCCGGACGCGCCTCGGCAATGCCCGCGACCGAGACGCTCGCGGCGTTCGCGGCGACCCGCGCGACACTTGCCATTCATCTGTCCATTCACGCGATCGACAAGACCGTCGCCGAACTGGTGCCCACCTACGGCGAGGATTGCCCGGTTGCGGTCGTGTTTCGCGCAAGCTGGCCCGACGAGCAGATTATCCGGGCCACGCTCGGCACGATCGCAGTGGAGATCAAGAAGACCAATATCGAGCGTACCGCGCTGATTATCGTCGGCGACGTGCTGGCGGTGCGCGATTTCCGGGACAGTGCTCTTTACGATAGCGGCTATCGCCGGCGGTTCCGGGGGAGCGGCGCATGACCCGATCCCTATCCCCAGCGCCCGACGATGTGGCCTTCGCGGTCGAACACAGCGATGTCGAGGGCGATGTCCGATCCCTCAAGAACATTTGCAGCCGTGTTCCAAGCCGCCTTGGCGACGAATTGGCCAACCGGTATCCCGCGCTTCTCGGCCTCCCGCAATACCAGCAACGCGGTATTGGCGTCGCGGCAGAGTTCGACGAGATCGGCCGGGGCGTCGGCTTCTCGAAGCAGTTCGGAAAGCCAGAGATGGTCGACGCTGCCGGACTTGGAATGAAGATCGAGCAGTCCTTGCCCGAGCTTGGTCATCTTGGCAAACCCCCCGGCAATGGGTTTCGGAAAGACCGTGCAGCTTCTGAACGGCCATCTCGGAAGTCGATCCCGTCGAGCCGGCGATGTGCTTGAGGCCGCTCGCGCGAGCGACGTCGATACCGCGCTGGATGGAGTGGATCCAGGCCGCGCAGGAATAAGGAATGACGATCCCGGTCGTTCCCAGGATCGAAAGTCCGCCAACAATGCCAAGACGCGCATTGAGCGTCCTGGCGGCGAGCGCTTCGCCGCCGGGGATGGAGAGTTCGATGGTCACATCGCCGGAGGCACCGAAATTCTCCATCACTTCGCGAACGGCCGTTCGCATCATTTCGCGCGGGACGGGATTGATGGCGGGCTCGCCGGGCGGGAGTGGCAGGCCGGGCTTGGTCACGGTGCCGACGCCTTCGCCGGCAAGGAAGGTAATGCCGGAACCAGGCCTGCCCGCTCGGACAGTTGCCTTGACCAGGGCGCCATGCGTGACGTCCGGATCGTCCCCGGCATCTTTCACGATTCCCGCGGTCGCCCTTCCGTTGAGGGCTTCGAAGACAGCAATTGCAAAGCTGACACGTGCGCCATTCGGAAGCCGCACGTCGACGGGATCCGGGCACTCACCAGTGATGAGCGCCTCGTATGCCGCGCGTGTGGCGGCCGTCGCGCAAGTGCCCGTGGTCCAGCCGCGCTTGAGCGGTTGATCCGGTCTGGCCTCATTTGTATCTGCGGCGTCGCTCACGTTCTGTTCCAATCGGGCGCGCCGAAACTTAACACGATTTCCTCATGAAGCCTTTCATCGATAGCCTTCCCGACTTCCCTAACTTCGCACCTGGCGAAGTCTGGCTTGCCGGCGCGGGCCCGGGCGATCCTGGGCTTCTGACATTGCATGCGCTCCATGCGTTGAAGACGGCCGACGACGTTGTTCACGATGCTCTCGTTGATCCGCGTATTCTGAAACTCGCGGGCAACCAAGCAAAGCTGATGTTTGCAGGCAAGCGCGGGGGGAGACCTTCGGCCGAGCAGGCCGATATCAACGAACTTCTGATCGAGCGCGCCAGGATGGGCCGACGCGTTCTACGCTTGAAAGGCGGCGACCCCTTTGTGTTTGGGCGCGGTGGAGAGGAAGCTTTGGCGTTAGCGCGCGCCGGGCTTCGGTTCAGGATCATTCCCGGCATCACCTCGGGGCTGGCAGCCGCAGCGCTGGCCGGCATTCCCGCGACAATGCGCAGTACCAACCATGCCGTCATCCTGGTGGCGGGAAGCCGGGCGGCGGACGCTACCTCTTTAGCCGAATGGGAGAAGCTGGCGAGTACCGGGCAGCCGATCATCGTCTATATGCCGATGGCGAACTTGCCGGAGATCATGAGCGCATTGCAGCGCGGCGGTATGGCCCATGATACGCCTGCTGTCATCGTCAGTTCTTCGACGACAGCGGAGGAACGCATCGTCGAAACCCGTCTCGGCACGGCCGCCGCTGATGCAGCGACACAAGGCATCGGCTCGCCTGCGATCGTGATCGTCGGTGCCGTTGCTGCCATGCGGCAACAGCTTTTGGCCAATATGGTTTGCAGGCGATGAACCCGCACCCTGGTGCACCAGGCCTTATCATCGCGGCACCACGCTCGGGTGCCGGCAAAACGACGGTGACGCTCGGGCTGTTGCGCGCGCTCCGGCGTCGCGGTTGCGTCGTGCAGCCCTTCAAGTGCGGTCCGGACTATATCGATCCGGCCTTTCACGAGGTCGCCGCGGGTCGGCCGAGTTTCAATCTGGACAGCTGGGCGATGGACGAGGGGCTGATCGCAAATCTCGCGACCAAAGCTTCAACGGGTGCGGATATTTCAATTGCCGAAGGCTTGATGGGGTTGTTCGATGGCGCCGCGGCGCGGGGACAGTGCGGGACTGGCGCGACCGCGGATCTGGCCGCCCTTCTTGGCTGGCCGGTGGTGCTGGTGCTCGACGTCACCGGACAAACCGAGACGGCCGCGGCTGTGGCGCTGGGTTGCGCTCGATATAGCGACGGCGTCGATGTCGCAGGCGTGATTCTCAATCGCGTGGCAAGCGACCGGCATTTCTCGCTGGTGGCGCCCGCGTTCGACCGGATCAAGATGCGGGTCTTCGGCGCGATCTTGCGCGAGGATCGTCTCGTCCTGCCCGAGCGGCATCTCGGCCTCGTCCATGCCCTGGAGATAACGACGATCGACTATCGCATGGATGCATTGGCAGACGTGATCGATGCCGCGATCGATCTCGGTGCGATCAGGCAATCGGCGCGGCCGCCAAGGGTTGCTATGGAGATCCCAGGCGCGCAATCCGATCGAGCACGATCCCAACTGCAGCCGCCCGGTCAGCGCATCGCGCTCGCGCAAGACCGCGCATTTTCCTTCATCTATCCTCACATCCTTCGGCAATGGCGGCTGGCTGGAGCGGAAATCATTCCGTTCTCGCCACTGGCGGATGAGGCTCCCGATGCGGCGGCTGACGCCGTCTGGTTGCCTGGCGGCTATCCGGAACTCCATGCCGGCACCCTGGCGTCCGCCCACGGGTTCCGAAGAGGTCTGCATGCGCTTGCCCGCCGCTCCGTTCCCGTCCACGGCGAGTGTGGCGGCTACATGGTGCTGGGGCGGGGGCTCGAAGATGCCGACGGTAACAAGCACGAAATGGCCGGCCTGCTCGGGCTCGAAACTTCTTTCTCGAAACGCAAGCTGCACCTAGGCTATCGACGCGCAAGACTGCGCGCGGCCTGTCCCTTAGGGGCCGCGGGAACGGAAGTGCTCGGCCATGAGTTCCACTATGCGAGTACGGTGTCGGTGAGCGGGGATCCGCTGGTCGATTGCCGGGATGCTGCCGGAGGCGAAGTGTCCGAACACGGCGCCCGACAAGGCTCGATCACGGGCACGTTTTTCCACGTCATCGACCGAGTGCCCTTATGACCGAAAGGCCCGATCCATCTGTTCGACGGTTTGATGCCGCCTTTCGGGAGTCGTTCCGTGATCTTGTGCTCTGGCGCCGCGACGTCCGCCGGTTTCGCCGCGATCCCATTGATCCGGCTTTGATCGGGTCGCTACTTGAACTTGCGAGCCACGCTCCATCGGTCGGGCACTGCCAGCCCTGGCGGTTCGTGCTGGTCGAATCCGCGCAATGCCGGGAAGCGGTGAGGTCGAGCTTTGTTCAGGCCAACGCGAAAGCGCTCGAATGCTACGATGGCGAGAGGCGCGCGCAATATGCGAGGCTGAAGCTTGAGGGGCTCGAAGATGCTCCGGTGCATCTTGCCGTCTTTGCCGATGAGGCGACAGAAGCGGGCAGTGGCCTCGGCCGTCAAACGATGCCCCAGACCCTGCAATATTCGGTTGTTGCCGCAATTCAGACCCTGTGGCTTGCGGCTCGTGCCGAGGGACTGGGGCTTGGCTGGATTTCGATCCTCGAGCCGCAACTGTTATGCCGAACACTCGATGTACCGGAGACCTGGACCTTGATTGCCTATCTCTGCATCGGCTGGCCCGTGGAGGAACACCTCGATCCCGAACTCGAACGCCATCATTGGCAGGAACGCGTAGGCGCCGGCCGCTTGATATTTACGCGCTAAGCGTCAGGCGATACTGGTTGAGATCAGGATCATGCGTCATCGCCCAATAATCCACGAACCGCCAGGGCATCGCGGAAAACACCCGGCCTTGCTTGTTGCGGTAATAGGTCGTCATTCCCGGATGGGTCCAGATCATCTGCTCATGCTCGGCGTCGACTTTGCGGACGTACTCGTCATGGACATCCTGGCGAACATCGATCGCCGCAGCGCCGCGCTCGATCATTTCGACGAGGCAGGCTGATATGTAGCGGCTCTGGCATTCGGATTGGAAGATGACGCTGCCGCCATGGGCGGGGCCCGAATTGGGACCGAGCATGCAGAAGAAATTCGGAAAGCCCGGCACGGTGAGCCCGAGATAGGCGGTGGGATTGTCATTGGCCCACTTCTCCCGGAGCTTGCTGCCGCGGCGCCCCGTGATGTTAAGGCGCGAGGCCATCTCCGTGACCTTGAAGCCGGTCGAGATCACGATGATATCGGCGCGCCGCAATTTCCTGTCCGTCGTCACGATGCCCTCGGGGGCAAAGTGATCGATCGCGTCCGTGACAAGCTCAACATTCGGCTTCGTCAGCGTCCGAAACCAGCCATTGTCGAGCAGGATGCGCTTGCCATAGGGCGGATAAGTCGGCACGCATTTTTCGACCAGGTCGGGACGATCCTTCAATTCCGAGACGATGAAATCGGTGAGCTCCTGGCGATGCCGGTCATTGCTTTTGTTGACGGCGCGATCGGGATAAGGCCAGCTCGGATCCTTGCGCAGGAACGGTAATAGTCCATCGCCATAGCGCCAGAACATGTTGAAGCGATACCACTGCACATAGAATGGCAAATGTGCGAGCAGCCATTGCGCACCCTCGGTGATCGCTTCGGTATAGCCCTTGACCGGCCGCGCCCATTGCGCGGTGCGTTGATAGACCGTCACCGAAGCCACGCGATCGGCGATCGACGGCACCAGCTGCATCGCGGTGGCGCCGGTGCCGATCACGGCCACGTGCTTGCCGTCGACGTCGATATCTTCGTTCCACAGCGCGGAGTGCAGCCTCAGCCCCTTAAAGTCCTCCTGCCCCTTGAAATGAGCCGGCAAGGGATCGTTCAGCTGGCCGATCGCACTCACCAGCGCGGTTGATTCGAAAATCTCCTCACCCTCCTTGGTCATTAGCGTCGAGATCCAGCTCCGCCTGGCCTCGTCCCAGCGCGATCCCGTCAGTTCGGTGTTGAGCCGCAGATGCGTGCGGATGTCGTATTCGGCCGCGACCTTTTTGAGATACTCGAGCAGCTCCTCGCGCCGGCAAAAGTAACGGGTCCAGGGATTGCGCGGGCCGAAGGAGTAGGAATAGGAATGGTTTGGCGTATCGACGCCGCAGCCGGGATAGCGATTAATGTACCAGGTGCCGCCCAGCTCGTCGTTCTTCTCGACGATGGTGTAGGGGATGCCGAGGCGCCCGAGTGCAACCCCAAGCGCAATGGCACAGACCCCGGCCCCGACGATCAGAACATGCTGCTGCGCCAGCCTCTCGTCCACTGGGCGATGGGTCCAGCGCTTCTCGCGCGCGACAAATCCCATCTCTTCGCGCATCAGCGGCGCATATTCCGGGGCGACGTTTTCGCCGAGGCAGGCGCGCATCATCTTGAGCATCAACTCATTTCCGGGGTCGGTAATGACGGGCGCAGGATCGCCGTTCGCGAACAGTTTGAGCACCGCGGCGCGGATCTCTTGCTGGATTTCCGCGGGCACGCCGGCGTCGGGATCGGGGATCAGGCGGACGTCGCGCTTGGGCTTGTAGGGCGGCTCCAGCCAGCGCTCGTCGCCGGTCATATGCACCAGTACCATCAGCAGAACGCGGATGTCGCCCTCGGCGATGGCTGAGAACAGATCCAGTTGGTGGCGCGGTATCTCGATCTTCATGATCTCGTGTCCTCGATGGGGGCCAGATCGTTTATACAGGCACGATCGAGAATCTGAAGGCGAACGACAATGTTCGTCGCCGCTATCTCGCCGTGTAGCGATGCTCGGTAGTCGTGCGAGGCGGGAGGAAGGGCTGTTGCCTGCGTAACAGTTGGCCCGCGCGGCGCAGGCGACGGAAACGGGGGCCCTGTGCCACTGGCATATGCAATTTTTTGGCGCGGCAACGCTGGCGGACCTGCACGGCCGCCATAATTTGTGGTAAGGATAAGCTCGTCCGCTAAAAAAATGCATCTAAACAGGGAGGACGACATGCGGGTGAATGGCTCGAAGGTCCTTGGCTCGCTGGCCACAGGGCTATTTTTTATGTCCGCCGGCGCAATCGCGGCCGACGCTCCGAAGGAAATGAAGCTCTATGTCTTCAGCTCGGGAGCGCTGAACCTCGACAAATCGATCATTCAGAACGGTTCGAGCGGCAAGATTCAGATTCCCGTTGGCTTCTTCTTGATCCGGCACCCCAAGGGGGACGTGCTGTTCGATTGCGGCAACAACGACAAGATCATCACCGATCCCGACTACTGGGGTCCCTTCGTGAAGGCGCTAGATCCGGGCCGGTCGCCCGATATCGCCATCGACGCCCAGCTGAGCAAAATCAACGTCAAGCCCTCCGACATCAAGTATGTCGTGCTTGGGCATTTCCACGTCGACCACGCCGGCAATATCGGCAAGTTCCTTGATTCCACATTTGTGTTCCAGCGCGACGAGATCAAAAACGCATTCTGGCCGGCGCCTGGATATGCGACGTTCTTCATCACCGACGACTTTAGCATGCTGCGGAATAGCGTTGGTGGCGGAATGCCCAGCAAGTACAAGAGTATCGAACTTGACGGCGACCTCGATCTGTTCGGCGACAACAGCATCTACATCCATCGCACCGTGTCGCACACCCCCGGAAGCCAGATCATGGTCGTGCGCCTGCCCAAGACCGGCACGGTGGTGCTGACCAGCGACGCCGTCTATCTCCAGGAGAATCTCGACAAGAACATCTTGCCGAGCGTCGGTAGCGTCTATGATCCCGTCGGCATGCTCGACGCGTACGCCTGGGTGCGGCGCGTCCGCGACGTTGAAGGCGCCGATATCATCTACGCCCACGACCCAGACGTATTCAAAGCCCACAAGCACTCTCCCGAATATTACGAGTGATTGAGCGGCGACGTCAGTTGCTTTGAGGGGACCGGATCCCGGCCTTCGTGGCCGGGATCATGTTCAAGTATCAGCCCCGCGCGATCGCTTCCGGCATTTGGGTTTTGTGAGGCTCGATGGCTCCCGTTGTGCTGGCTCAGCAGGTAACCAAGTGGTACGGGCCGCGGCGCGCCGTCACGGACGTTTCCTTTGCCATCGAGCAGGGCGAGATTGTCGGCCTGCTCGGACCGAATGGTTCGGGCAAGAGCACGATTTTTCGCATGCTCACCGGCTATCTTGTGCCGACTTCCGGGAGCATCGAAGTAGCCGGCCATGACGTGGTGGGCGACTCTCTCGCCGTCCGCCGCTCGATAAGTTACGTGCCCGAGGACGCGCCGCTCTACGACCACATGAGGGTCGGCGAGTTTCTCCACTTCATGGCCAGCATCAAGGGTTTGCGCGGCACTGCGGCAAGAACGGCGGTGGACGCGGCCGCAGCACGGCTCGATCTGGCGGCGGTGATGACGCTGCTGACGGGCAAGCTGTCCCGCGGGTTCCGCCAGCGCGTCTCGATCGCGCAAGCATTACTGGGCGACCCCAAGGTCCTGGTGCTGGACGAGCCGACCAGCGGCCTCGACCCGCATCAGGTGATCGCCGTTCGCGATCTGGTTCGCTCGCTTGCGGGGCGCCACACCGTCTTGCTCGCCTCGCACATCCTTCCCGAGATCGAAAAGGTCGCGTCGCGGGTGATGATCCTGCTCGATGGTGCTCTCTTGACTGCCGACGCGCTGAAGGAAAGCACGGCAGGTCCGGTGTTGCGGCTTTCGGCAGACGGTTCAGAGCAGGTGATCCGCGGGGTTGTTACCGCGATAGCGGGCGTGCGCGGACTATCGGTTGATCCCGATGGCGGCGCCACGCCGCGGCGTTACTTGATCCAGGCCGAACGACGTCCGGCACTCGCGGTCGATATCCTGGCGGCACTTGTCGGTGCTGGAATAGCCGTTTCCGAATTGACCGAACGGCCAGCGGATCTCGAACGTGTGTTCCTTGAACTCACACGGCAGCCGGCGAGGGCGGCCGCATGAGAAGCTTCGCGGTTTTGCTGCTCAAGGAAGAGGCGGCCCTGTTTTCCTCGCCCGTTGCCTATGTGGTGATGACCGTCTTCCTTCTGATCATGGGCTACAGCTTTACGCTGACCTTGTTTCTCAGCCACCAGCCCAGCATGGTGCATGTGTTCTTTCAGATGTTCGTGCTGTTCATGTTGACCGTGCCGTTGGTCACGATGCGGCTGTTGGCCGAGGAAAGAAAGCTGCGGACGCTGGAAGTGTTGCTTACCTCGCCCGTCTCCGAGGTCGCGATCGTGCTGGCGAAATTTTGCGCCAGCATGAGCCTGATCGTGGTCATGCTGCTGCTGTCGGGCTGCTACGCCGGGGCTCTGGCATATTTCGGCGAACCTGATTTTGGCCCGATCTACAGCGGAT
The DNA here is from genome assembly GCA_005884765.1 of Alphaproteobacteria bacterium. Lineage (GTDB taxonomy): Bacteria > Pseudomonadota > Alphaproteobacteria > Rhizobiales > Xanthobacteraceae > Bradyrhizobium. The sequence goes on along the minus strand of VAZV01000060.1, from coordinate 6,485 downwards.
ATTTCGGTCTGCTCCTATTCGGCGCGGCGCTGATCGGCACGGGACTGCTGGCTTCGGCGTTGACCGGCAATCAGGTTATAGCCGCGCTGATCTCGCTCAGTGTTTTCCTGCTCTTGTGGATCATCGACAATTTTGGCTGGCTGCTGCCGAGCCCCGCAGACACGCTGGTGGTGAATCTTTCGCTCTCGGTGCATTTTCGTCCCTTCGCCGTGGGCTCGATCTACCTTTCCGACGTGGGCTTCTTCCTCAGCGCCACGCTTCTGACGCTGCTTTTGACTGTGCGAGCGCTCGCGCGACGGTAAGGAGTGACGGATGTTCCGATTTGCCCGATCCGATATCGTAATTGCCGCGCTCGCCGCGGCCGCGGCGGTATTCGGAATACTCGGCTTCGCCGGCTTTGACGTCAGGCTTTCGGATGGCTTTTTGTTCGTCGCCTGGTCGCTGACGCTGCTCGCGCTATTCATGCTCGCGATCCGTGTGCCGCTTCGCGGCAGCGGATCACGCTTGTCAGCTTGGGTCGTAAACGCGCTGATCTCCTGCGCCGCAATCGCCGTCATGGTTGCCGCCAACATCGCATTGTACCGCCACGACCTGCATTTCGATGTGACCCGCGAGGGGCGGAACACGCCGCCGCGACAGCTCACCGAAGTTGTCGAACATCTGCGCGCGCCGCTTGCGCTGACCTATTTCTATAATGCAGGCGACCCGAATGCCGTTGCCGTCAGGGAGTTGATCGAGATCGCCGCGCGAAACCATCCGCTGTTGGCATTCCGCGCCATCGATATCGACAAGGAGCCGGGGCTTGCGCGCGACGTTGGCGTGCACTCCTACAACACGGCGGTTTTCCAGGCAGGCGACCGCAAGGTGCTGGTGGAAAACATCACCGATGCCACTCGCCTGGGTTATGCGGCACTGCGCGTCCTTCGCGAGCGCCCCCAGATGATCTGTTTCATCACCGGACACGGCGAAACGTTTCGGCCGACGCCGGCGCATTTTCATTACAGTCACGTCGAAACGCTGAAGGGCCATGACACGCCGGGAGTCGGCGACGTGCTCGTTGCCGAGCCGGAGCAACTCGACCGGCTCCAGCTCGCGCTGAACGAGATTGGTTTCGATATGCGCGCCATCGTCACTGCGGCGACGGAGGCTATTCCATCTGACTGCACCGTCGTCGCCGAGATCGGGCCACGCACGACATTCGCGTTGGACGAAACGGAGCTGCTGGTCAACTATTTGAGAGGCGGCGGTCGGCTGCTGTTGTTGATCGATCCGCTGTTCCCTGCGGACGCCGATTTCCAGAACCGCTTGCTCGGTACGGTCGGAATATCGACGCAGGCGGCCATCGTCATCGATCCGTTGAATCATTTCCGCACGGACCCGGACAAGGTCGCCGTTCCCTATTATGCCCCGCACCCGATCATCGAGCGTCTCGCGCTCACGGTGTTTCCGCAGGCAAGGCCGATCCACGTCAATCGGCCACCGGCGACCGTGAACACCAGCGTGCTTGCCGCAAGTAGCCAGGACAGCTATCTGACAGGCCCTCGCCGTTGCGCTCGAAGGAGTGTGGCCGCAAGCTCCGCCAGACAAGCGCTTCCGCCTGGTGCTGGCCGGCACCAGCAAATTCGCCACCAACGAATATTTCCCATATGTTTCCAACGGCGAACTGTCGGTCGCAATGGTGCGCTGGCTTGCCGATGACGATGCGACGCCGAACCTCGCGCCGCAGACCTACACCCTGCCGGAAATTGTGCTCACCAATCGACAGATGCGCGATACCTTCGTCGCACTGGAGGTGCTTCTGCCCCTGACCACGGTTTTCTGTGGGGTGTTGGTGTGGTGGAGGCGGCGTTGAAGCGGGTGACCAGGCGCGCCGTCCGATGGACGACACCGCTCGCGGCCGCTCTTCTGATTGCGCTTCTCCTGGCGCTGATGGCAACAGGGCGGTGGCCGGTGCTGCGCAGCAAGGTGTCATTCTCTTCCAATGGCCTGCTCACGATCGCGCCGGGCGAAATCGATCATGTCGAGATGCGCTCGGGTTCGGACAGCCTCGCGTTTCATCGCCGGCCGGGCGGATGGTTGATCGATGGCATCCCGGGCGCCGCGCCGGCCGAGCTTGCGTCGCATCTCGACACCGCGCTCCGGATCTTAAACGCAAGCGAGCCGGTGCGCGAGATTCCGGCGCGCGAGCTCACCGCCGGAAGCTTCGCTGAATTTGGGCTCGATCCTCCGGCGAGGGTTGCCGTGCTCGAAACCCAGGCCGGTGTGGCGGCGACGGTGAACTTCGGCACGCTCAATCCCGCCGGCACGTCGCACTATGTCAGGCTGGGTGGCGCGCCGGCGGTCTATCTGATGGCCCGCCATTTGGGCGCGGAATGGCAGGTGGTGTTTGACATGGCGCGGCGGCTGCCGAATCAGGCGGAATCCGCCGTCGCTAACCGCGGAGCGGGCCTATTGCTTCCAGTTTCGATGGCGCAGGTCTGGGCCATCGAGATTGTATTTGCGGGAAAACTCACCCGCTTCGAACGTGACGCCGCCGGGAATTGGTTCAGGCATGTCGGCCAGCACCTCCATACGGCCGATAGCAACGCCCATGTTGCCGATCCCGCGCAGGCCCGCATCATCGATACTGCGTTCCGCGCATTCGATACCGCTGCCGTCGAAACGCGGGTCGGCCCTTCCGATCCCGCCCGGTTGGCTCGGTACGGCCTCTCCTTGCCGACGCTGATCGTGCTGTTCTACGCGCGCGACAGCTCGATGCCTTTGGCGCGGCTCGAATTCGGCGCGGCGGCTGATGGCCTCGATCGCTATGCGCGTCTCGCGCCGGATGGTTCGGTCGTGACGGTTGCGGAGTTCGAGGTCAGGCGCCTGACCGACCTTCTCAAGGCCGTGGGAGCAGGCTCGTGAGATTCCTGCGCATGGTCCTGCTCTGTGGGACCGTTCTCGGAATCGGGACCTCGGCGCATGCGCATCAAGTCAACCTCTCGACGGCACGCGTGATATTGCGCGGGGATCGTACCGTTGCCCTCGAGGTGGCGCTCAAAGGTAGCGACGCCGATCGGCTAGCCGGCACGCGTGTTTTCGATGTACAGCGGGACCAGGTTGATCCGGCGCGGGTTGCCGAATCCGCGGCAGCAATTGTCGCCTACGTCAATGCGCATATCGCCGTGACCGCTCTCGACGGCACAGCGTGCGTATCGGGTGCAGCCGCGCTCGCGCCCGACGGCGACGGCGTTATTTTCCGCGCCACCTTTTCGTGCCGCGACCTCACCGGCGACATCGTTTACCGCTCGACGGTGCTGACCGCGACAGACCCGAGCGCCCGCCAGGTCGTGTTGATCGGGGAGGGGGAGAACGCGCCGCAGGCGCTGCTCGACGCTGACAATACGACGGTAACGCTCTCCGCGCCCGCGCCGTCGCTGTCATCGACGATGCAGCGCTATCTCGTCACTGGCGTCGCGCACATCTTCGGAGGTTACGATCACATCGCTTTTCTGGTTGCCGTCGTGTTGTGGGCGCGGCGGCTTGTTCCGGTGATCAAGATCGTGACGGCGTTCACGATTGCCCATTCGATCACACTCTCGCTCGCCGCGTTGAATATCGTGGTCATTCCGCCGAGCGTGGTCGAGCCGGCAATCGCCGCTTCGATCGTATTCGTTGCAATGGAAAACTTCTTCTCGCGCGATATCGACGGGCGCTGGCGGGTAGCCTTTGCCTTCGGACTTGTTCACGGCTTCGGTTTTGCCAGCGCCCTTCGGGAAGTCGGACTGCCGGCAAATGCGGTCGTCGTCGCGCTTGCAGCCTTCAACGTCGGGGTGGAGATCGGCCAGGTGGCAATCGTCTCGATTGTGGTTCCCTTGCTCATCGCCCTGGATCGGCTCGTGTCCGTCGACAGGACAAAGCCGGTGCGAGCCGCATCACTGGTCTACGCACTTTCCGCGCTGATCGGTCTGCTCGGCGGCTATTGGCTTCTCACCAGCATGCTCGAAGCCTAACGGGATGAAGTCTCGACAGATCGCTTATGAGGATATCATGCCGATAGCCTTGATTACGGGATGCGGGTCAGGTCAAGCCAAGTCGAACCCATGATTTGCTTGTTGCTATTCCTGTCGGATGACCGGCTGTGGAGCAGAGTTGGATGAATTATTCTTCGCCATCGATCGGAAATAATGCTCGGCGTGCTGTAAGTAGTTCTCCGCCATGATCCGGTCTCCGGTCAGCGCTTCGGCGCGGGCCAGGGCCAGATAGCGCTGATAGTTCGCCGCGGCATTCTGAGGGCCGCCGGCCTGAGGGCGGGAGGGCCCGGCAGGTCTATTCGTTCGGCCGAGCTGAGATTTTCGCGCTATCGCGCGGGTCATGGTTTTCGTATTTGGGCGCGACTGCGCCGGTTTAGGTCGGGAGGTGTATTTCATGTTTCCTCTGTGTGCCGCGCCGCAACGCCGCGCAGCGCTTATTCGAGAAGCCTTGATAGGAAAAATCGTCGACGGGCATGCCGCAAGGCGGCGGCCCAAGCTTCGCAATAATCGGACGTCGATGATTGCGGGAAGTTCGGCTCGACACTCGCTCTAGAACGCGGTGCTTGCCGAAGCGGATGCTTGTCGACATTTCATACTTAGTGGGGCAAAGCGGCATTTCAAGCTCAAGCCGGTACCGGCAGGAAATCGACGCAGATGCGTCGATCCAGACGGTGAATCCGGCCAGCGTGACTTCTCTTGCTGCGATGCGGCAACATCGGGGGCCCAGCTCTTTTATATCCCTTGGCAGAAACCCTGTGCGGGCTCTGGGGTTCCGTAGAATCCCGGATCGCTGACATTGCTTGCGAAATGCCCGCATTAAGGCTATATAGGGGACATCGAGTTTCGGCCGAACGACTTGGCCTCGCCGCATCTAGCGCGCCTGACTGACGACCCTCTCCCCAGATCCTCGACTAAGCCGATCGCGTTTGGCGCGGTCTTAACTATACACGTACCTAAAGGACGATCTGCCCATGACTACGGGAACAGTGAAATGGTTTAACAACCAAAAAGGCTTCGGCTTCATTCAACCTGACCAAGGCGGCCAGGATGTCTTCGTCCATATCAGCGCGGTCGAACGTGCAGGCATGAACACCCTCAACGAAGGGCAAAAGATTTCTTTCGAAGTCGTAGCAGACCGCCGGACCGGCAAGTCTTCTGCGGACAATCTGCGCGCCGTATAAGCGGCAGCGAAACGCCGGCATGCTTTGACCACGGATGTACCGGCAAAGCCTCTGGTTCGGAACCCCGCCGTCTGGCTCGCCAGCAGCGGGGTTCCTTTTGCCGATTTATCAAAGACGTGAATATCGCGTCTTGAGCCATTCCCATTGCGCAAAAAGCCGGGCATGTGCTCCACAATAAACCACGGGGCCGAGAATTATTGACATGACCCGCAACACCAACGTCGATGACAAGCATGATGACATCATCTACCCGTCCGCCCTTCCATTTGTGTTGATCCATCTGGGGTGCGTCGCGGCGATCTGGTCCGGCATCACATGGCAGGCGGTCGTAATTTGCGTGGCGTTATACTGGTTGCGGATGTTCGCCATCGGCGCGGGGTATCACCGTTACTTCTCGCATCGATCCTACTCTGCCGGCAGGGTATTTCAATTCATCCTTGCCGTTCTCGCCCAAAGCAGCGCTCAAAAGAGCATTCTGTGGTGGGCGGCAAAGCACCGTCACCACCATTTGCATTCCGATACAAGTCGAGATGTGCATTCTCCCCGGCACAAGGGGTTCATCTACAGCCATGTCGGCTGGATTTTCGCTCGACGGCACGATGCGACCGACTTGGTGAAGGTCGCGGATTTTGCGTCCTTTCCCGAGTTGAGATGGTTACATAAATTTGAAGTCCTGCCTGCGGTGGTGATCGCGGTGCTCTGCTTTCTCATCGCGGGTTGGTCAGGCCTGATTGTCGGATTCCTGTGGAGCACGGTGCTGCTCTATCACGCGACATTTTGCATCAATTCTCTCGCGCACGTTCACGGCCGCAAGCGCTACGTCACCGGGGATGATTCGCGCAACAATTGGCTGCTGGCGTTTTTTACGATGGGTGAAGGTTGGCACAACAATCATCACGCCTACCAAAGCAGCGTTCGCCAGGGCTTTCGCTGGTGGGAAATCGATGCGACTTTTTATATTCTGAAGGCGCTATCCTGGCTCGGGATCGTTTGGGATCTCAAGACCCCGACCGAGCAGGTGATGCGCAACGAACAGCGGCTGGCATCGCGGGTCATCAATCGAGCCGCCGAACAGCTCGCTACGCGTTTCAATCCTGAACGCATTGCGCTTGCCATCACGTCAGCGCTGCACTCGTCCGAATTGGCCGCGCTGGGGGAGACGCTCAATCAAGCGCGGAACCATACCGCTGACGTGCTGGCGACCCTGCATCTGAAGAGGATACCAACGCGCGACGAGTTACTGGCCCAGGCGCAAGCCATGTTCGTGCGTACCCCGTCACTGGACGAAATC
>VAZV01000312.1 GCA_005884765.1 Alphaproteobacteria bacterium | reverse complement strand
CACCATCTTCGATATAGCCGCGGGCAATGCTATGCGGGCATGCGTCTGGCGGAGGCCAGCGTCCATAACAACTGACGCGCGCGCTCTCATCTCTCCGGCCTCTTGCGCATCGGCGGTCTGCTGGGCGATCAATATGATTTCGACGCGCGCTGCGAGATCGTGGCCACCGACAAAGGTTTTGCCGATTCGAGAGCATTGGTAGCGTCCTTCGCTCCTGCGACCGGGCGGCCGATGGGAGGAGGCGGCCCGCCGTCCAGCGCTGGCAGGCTAATGGCCGCCTGTAGCCCCTTCTGCTTGTTGGTCAATACGATATCGCCGCCGTGGTGGCGGACGATGGTCCTGGCAATGGAAAGGCCGAGACCTACGCCTCCTGTTTCGCGGTTCCGCGAATTCTCAATCCGGAAAAACGGCGTAAAAACCTGCTCTTTGGCACTGTCTGGAATACCGGGGCCGTCGTCCGAGACGGTGATTTCGACACTATCCGCCTGCCTTTCCACGCTGACGCGCGCCCGCTCGCCATACCGGATGGCATTTTCGACGAGGTTGCGGCACGCGCGGCGCAGTGCGTCCGGTCGGCAGCTGTAGCTGATCTTCTGCCCTTCAGAAAAGGAGATGTCATGACCGAGTTCAGCGAGATCATCGCAGAGACTTTCCACGAGAGCCGAGAGGTCAACCGTCCGCGTGCTTTCTGCGGTTGCATCTTCGCGAGCGAATGCGAGAGTCGCCTCGGTCATCGTCTGGATCTCGGTAATTGTGGAGAGCATTTTCTCGCGGACGTCCTCGTCGGGCACGAATTCTGCACGCAAACGGAGCGAGGTTAGAGGTGTGCGCAGATCATGGCCAATGGCGGCCAGCATTTTGGTGCGGTCATCGACGAAACGGTGCAGGCGTGCTTGCATTCGATTGAATGCCTCGGCGGTACGTCGGATGTCGTCGGGGCCGGTTTCCGGCAGCGGTACGATCTCCTGACCACGGCCGAGGGCTTCGGCCGCTACGGCCAGGCGGCGCAATGGTTGCGCGATGCCTCGGGCGGCGAATACGGCAATGATCGACAACAACAACGCCGAGAGGCCGAGCGCAACGGTGGATTGGGAAGTCCAAAAGCCGTCTTGCGCGGGTTTTGCAAATGCAGTGTTCAGCCATGCGTTTCGCTGGTCGAGACAGCGGCCAAGCTTCCGGCTTTAAATCGACCCATTGCGAGGAGGCGGCGCTGCCGCTGCTGGCATTATTTCGGGCGAAATCCGGTCTCGCCTCAGCGGGCACGGTATGGCCGGGAAAGGACACGCGCGGCAATGGCTGAGCCAAACGCTCCCATGCCTCCTCTCGCCACGCGGAGGCATCCTTCAGACCGTTGGTCGATATCCAATATCTCGCCGTACTGGTGTTACTGGCGTTAAGAATATCGGTTTGAAGTGCAGCAGGCGTCGCCTCCAATACCCGGGCGAGCGAAGCGCACCGGCTGAGTATCTCGCCCTTGGCGGTCTTCCGAATCACCTGCCCGTGCTCATCCCACGAAATGAAGAACACTATTGCTTGTGACAGCATTAACGACAGCAGTGTGAAACAGATGAAGCGGGCCGCGAGACTACGCTTCCACAGGCTCATCATGGCTGTTCGACCTGCGCGGCGAGGCTGTATCCACCGCCCCAGTGAGTCTTGATCAATGCTGGTACTTTCGGGTCAGCCTCGATCTTCTTCCGCAAGCGGCTGACTTGATTGTCAATGCTCCTGTCGAATGGATCGGCATCTCGGCCGACCGTCAGGTCAAGGAGCTGATTGCGGCTGAGTACCAGGCCCGGATGATCGAGAAATGCGCACAAGAGGCGGAACTCCGCAGTGCTGAGCGGCACTGCGACGCCGTCGTGTCCAACCAACTCGCGCCGGCTGACTTCGAAGGTCCACCGATCGAAGCGCACCACCTTGGTCGCGAGCCGGCCCCTTTGCGGTGGCAGGCTTTGGACTCGTCGAAGCACTGCTTTGATACGGGCGAGAAGTTCGCGGGGATTGAATGGCTTGCTCACGTAGTCATCGGCACCTACTTCCAGGCCGACGATTCGATCGGTCTCCTCAGCCATCGCAGTCAGCAGGATAACGGGAAGGTCCGTGGTGCTGCGCAGATGGCGGCAGAGGGACAGTCCGTCCTCGCCCGGCATCATGACGTCAAGAACCACCAGGTCCAGAGCACTTCGTTCGAGCAAACGGCGGAGTGCAACAGCGCTCTCCGCAAGGCTGATGCGGTAGCCATGCTGCATCAAGTATTTGCCGACCAGATCGCGAATGTCGCGATGATCATCCACTACGGCGATGTGAGGTGCCGGGTCCATCTAGTTTGCTCCGTCCCGGATAATACTGAAGTCCTGCACTCAACCCATCGGAAAAGTGTAACAGAATGTATCGGCCGCGCATGATCGACCGAAATCAAATGCTTGTGGCTGCTTCACTGACAGCATCGCGGCATCAGATCGGGATCGCACGATGCCGGCCGATCCGAGCAGGAACCGTCCTCATG
>VAZV01000146.1 GCA_005884765.1 Alphaproteobacteria bacterium | reverse complement strand
ACGGGCTGGTACGCGCGCTGATCGGCATCGCGTTGTTCGCCGGCGCCTACCAGGCGGAGGTCATCAGGGGCGGGCTACAGGCGATCCCGCGCGGGCAGGGCGAAGCGGCCAGTGCGCTCGGGCTATCGTGGTGGAAGACCACGGCGCTGATCGTGATGCCGCAGGCACTGCGCCATGTCATACCCGGTCTCGTCAACAGCTTCATCGCCTTGTTCAAAGACACCTCGCTGGTCTCGATCGTGGCGCTGTTCGATCTGCTCGGATCGCTGCGGGCGTCGTTCTCCGATCCGGTCTGGGCGCCGCCGACCACCTTGTTCACGGGCTTTGCCTTTACCGGA
>VAZV01000021.1 GCA_005884765.1 Alphaproteobacteria bacterium | reverse complement strand
TTGGAGCAGGATCAGGCGATCTATTATGACGGTCCGCATAGCGGCCACGTGCTGACCCATGCGCAGGGCCGCATCGATGCGGGTACCTGGGCCGATTACATGAATGTTGGCATGGAGCATGGCTGCTTCGACATGGCCGGCCTTGCCGAGTACATGCGCGGCATGGTCGATGCTGGGCCGACACGGTCGGGGCACCGTACGCCGACGGTGATCGTCGAGGCGCCGGTGAATGGAATCGACGCTGCGCATGTGCGTTACAACGCCTGGCAGTTCCGTCAGATTCTCGGTCGCGGGGCGCATGGCATCCTGCTGTGCCAGGCGGAAACCGCCGACGCGGTGCGGGCGTTCGTGGAATCCTGTCGCTATCCACACAACACGATTGGCGTCGATCCCACGATCCCCTCGCCGATGGCACGAATGGAGGGAGCGATACGAGCGAAGGATAGCGGAACCGGCCCGGCCGGTCGTATGTGGCTCGGCATCGGCACGAGGGGCCGCGGATCGGAAACCACTGCGGCGCCGATCTGGGGCCTGTCGACCGAGGAATATATGGAGCGCTGCGATCCTTGGCCGCTCAATCCGAAAGGCGAGCTGTTACTGGGGGTGAAGCTGGAAAGCCCCGAAGGCGTCGCCAATTGCGAAGAGATCCTCGCGGTGCCAGGGCTCGGATTTGCCGAGATGGGGCCGGGCGACTTAAGTCTTTCGCTCGGCTACCACACAATTCCCCGCGAGCCTTATCCGAGGGAGATGCAGGCGGCGCGCGACCGCATCCTGTCAGCTTGCCGCAAGAACGGCATCGCCTTCCTGCAGGGCTGCACGGCCGACAACGTGATCGCCCGGATTGACGAGGGAGTGCGGGTGATCGCCGGGCATAGCGAGGCATCGGCAATCAGGGGGCGCGCGCACCAGAAGCGGAAGTTGCCGGTGTAATACTTGCGGCTCGCGGTTGCCAGATGGGTAAGCTCCCGAATAAGCCCGAGCTCGAGCTACGCGTCAATGAAGTCGAACGCATCCTTCCAGCGCACCACGCGCGCGGTAGACGGCGAGGGAAAGTGCGCCGTGCACATCAGCGTGGAGGTGTCGCAGAAGCGGCCGAACAATTCCCGCCGCGATTGTCCGGCCTGCTTGGAATCGTAATCCGACATCATGCCGAGTTCGGGATAGCGGGCTTGCAGCGGCGAGTGGATCATGTCGCCGGTAATGATGGCATCGGCGCTACCCTTGCCGATCTGAACCGAATAGTGATCGATGGTATGGCCGGGCGTCGGGATCAGCGTCACGAGATCGTTGAAGGCATGCGCGCTCTTGACAATATCGGCGCGATTGGCGGCCATGACCGGAAGCACCGAGTCGGTGATCCATGGGCAGGCCGCGGGGTCGTCCTTCTGCCGCCCGGTCCAGTACGCGAGTTCGCGCTCAGCGAACACGTAGCGCGCGTTCGGGAAGGTCGGCACCCACCGGCCGTTCTCGAGCCGCGTGTTCCACCCGACATGGTCGGTGTGCAGATGCGTGCACATGACAAAATCGATATCGTTCACGCCAAAGCCCGCGTCTGCGAGGTTCTTCTCGTAGCGATCGGAATTCATCAGGTGCCAGAAGCTGCGCGTCGGCCGTGGCTTGTGATTGCCGACGCAACTATCGATCATGATGGTGTGATGAGGTGTCTGCACGATGTAACTCTGGATGCAGAGCATCAGCTTGTCTTCTGCGTCGACGAATCGGGGCTGCAGCCATTCTCGATTCTGGTCGAGGAGCTCCCTCGTCAGGGTCGGGAAAAATTGCATCACGTCGAAGAACGGCCCCTCCTGCTCGATGATGCGGTGGATGGTGGCGCTGCCAATTTCGATTTGAGCGGGCAAGATGGGCCTCCGTCTTGCGTGTTACGTGTGAAAACTGCCGGTCGCCATGTACGCATGCTGCAGGCGGAGCGGCAGATCGGCCTCGCCGGTTTTTGCTTCCAGCACGATCGATCCGCGCGCGAGCGCATAGACGCGATCGGCGAGCGCGAGCGCCTTCTCGATCAACTGCTCGACCAGCAACACCGCGGTCCCGGCCTCGCGCAGCCGCTGCACCACGACCAGCACGCGGTCCACCAAGACCGGCGACAGGCCGGCCGAAGGCTCGTCCAGCATGAGCAGTCGCGGCCGCCGAACCAGGCCCTGCGCCACCGCGAGGATCTGCTGCTGGCCACCGGAGAGCGCGGCGGCGCGTTCGTGGCGTTTGGCGGCGATTTCGGGGAACAGCCCGAACACCTCCTCGACACGTACCGCGCGCTCGCCGCGCGGCAGGTCGTAGGCCGCGAGCAACAGGTTGTCGAGCACGCTAAGCTGCGTAAACACGCGGTGTCCCTCGACGACATGCGCGAGCCCGCACCTGACGGTCTCACGCGGACTAAAGCCTGCGAGATCGCGCCCGGCGAAACGCACACTTCCCGACCAGGGCAGCAGTCCCGACACGGCGCGCAACAGCGTGGTTTTGCCGGCGCCGTTTGGGCCAAGCAGCGCCACCACCTCGCCCGCGCCGACGTTGAGGTCGACGCCGCGCAGCACGCCAATCTTGCCGTAGCCGCTTGAGAGGCCGGCAACATCCAGCAGCGGATCAGGCCCCGAGATAGGCATTGATCACCTCCCGATGCGAGCGGATTTCGGCCGGAGTCCCGGCCGCCAGCGTCTTGCCAAGATTGAGCACGGTGACGTAGTGGCAGATGTCGAAGATCAGATCGGGATGGTGCTCCACCAGCAGCACGCCGGTGCCGGCCCGGGCGATCGCCAGCAGCAGCGCGCTGAGCCGCGCGATCTCTTCGGCTGAGAGCCCGGCCGCCGGCTCGTCGAGCAGCAGGAACGCAGGCCGCAGCATCAACGCGCGCGCGATCTCCGTGAAACGCAACTCGCTGTGTTGCAACCGGTCGGCTCGCACTTGGGCGAGCCGCTCCAGCCCGACCGCTGCCAAGGCCAGCATGGCGGTGTCGCGCAGCATGGCTTCGTCGCGTCGATGGCGCGGCAGCGACAACAATGATTCGACGAAGGTGCCCTCCCCGTCGATCGTACCGCCGATCATGACGTTCTGCAGCACTGACGCGGAGCCGACGATGCGCGGGGTCTGGAACGTACGCGCAATCCGCATGCGCGCGCGCTGGTGGCGCGCAAGCACGGGCATCGCGGCGTCGTTCAGCCTGACTGCGCCGCGCTGCGGCGCGTAGTAGCCCGAGATGACGTTCAATGTCGTGGTCTTGCCGCTGCCGTTGGGACCGATCAATCCGTGCACCTGACCGGGCCGCATCTCGAGGTCGAGACCGTCGATCGCCTGCACCCCGCCGAAGCTCAGCGCCACCTGTTGCAGGGTCAAAGCGCCGGCATCGGGCGTGGTGCCAAGCAGCCGCTCGAGCAGGTCGGGCCGCGGAATGATCGCGCGGTCGCTTTCAAGCGGGCGACGGTTCTTGAAATCAAGCAGTTCGGCAATTCCGCCGGGGATCACAAGCACGATGACGAGCAGCAGCGCCGCATAAAGGAAGGTCGACCAAGCGACCAGGGGCGCCGCGAATTCCGGCAGCACAGTCAAGAGAATCGTGCCGAGCAGCGGGCCGAGAATCGAGCCGCGTCCACCGATCAGGATAGCGATGAAAAACAGCACCGACAGGTCCAGCGTGAACGCGTCGGGCGTGATGTAGGATTGCAAGGCGGCGAATAGCCCCCCGGCCACTGCCGCGACGGCGCCGCTGAATAAGAACACGGCCCCCAGCAGCGCTGGTTTTGCGATGCCGCTGGCTTCCGCGGCGACCTCCGCATCGCGGATCGCGGT
>VAZV01000059.1 GCA_005884765.1 Alphaproteobacteria bacterium | reverse complement strand
ATCTCGGTCTTGAAGGTGAACTTGTCCTTTAGCGCGATCGCCCGCGCTGCCGCCGGCCGCGCCGACACCTCGTCGACCAGCCGCTTGACGTTGCGATATTTCGCGTAGCCATCGTCGCCGAGCACGAATGGCGCGAGCCGCGCCCAGCCCCAGAACGCCATATCGACGATCGTATAGCCATCGCCGACCATGTAGCGGCTGTTGGCCAGATGATCGTCGAGGATCTTGTAGTGGCGATGGGCTTCGTACTGGTAGCGGTTGTGCGCGTATTCCAGTTCCTTCGGCGCCACAGTCTTGAAATGCACCGCCTGTCCCGAATAAGGACCGAGGCCGGTGGCGACGAACATCAGCCATGACAGCAATTGCGCGCGGCTCTTGGGCGTGTTGGGCGGCAGGAATTTGCCGGTCTTCTCGCCGAGGTAGAGCAGGATGGCGTTGGAATCGAATACGAACACGCCGTCATCGTCGATCGCCGGCACCTTGCCGTTCGGGTTCACCTTGAGGAATTCCGGCTTGAACTGATCGCCCTTGCGGGTATCGACCGGCACCAATTCATAAGGCAGGCTGGACTCTTCCAGAAACAGCGCGACCTTGTTGGGATTGGGCGCGCCGTTGAAGTAGAATTTGAGCATCAGGTTCTCCCTTTATCCTTTTGTTGGCCCGAGAAAAATCGGAACGCGGCGCGGCCGCCGCGGGGGTTCATCTCCTTGCTCAAATTTTGCAACATGCGCAACCGACGAGTTCGTGAGGATTGGTGAGCGGAAAAGCTCAACCCGCCGCCATCCCGGAGCGGATTTCGGCGCGCAGCTCGTCGATCAGCTTCAAGCCGTTCCTGGTCTCGATGTGCCAAAAAGTCCAGCCGTTGCAGGCGGCAGCGCCTTGCGCCACCGCGCCGATGCGGTGGATCGAGCCGACCTTGTCGCCGAGCATGATGGCGCCGTCGGCGCGGACCAGCGCGCCGTGGCGCTTCTTGGCATCGACTAATCTCGCGCCTGGCAGGATCATGCCGCGCTCGATCAATTCGGCGAACGCGACGCGGGGCGCCTCGCGCGCGGTCATGAACGGCGCGAGCGTTGGTTCCGGCAGCGGCTCGACCGCGGCGATGCGCGCTTCGGCCGCGGCCGCATAGGCCTGGTCGCGCTCAAAGCCGATGTAACGGCGGCCGAGACGTTTTGCCACGGCGCCGGTCGTGCCGGTGCCGTTGAAGGGATCAATCACGAGGTCGCCCGGCTTTGACGACGACAGCAGCACGCGGGCGAGCAGCCCTTCGGGCTTCTGGGTCGGATGAACCTTCTTGCCGTCGGCGCCTTTAAGGCGCTCCTCGCCGGTGCACAGCGGGATCAGCCAGTCGGAGCGCGCCTGCACGTCTTCATTGGCGGCCTTCAGGGCTTCGTAGTTGAAGGTATAGCCTTTGGCCTTCTCGTCGCGCGCAGCCCAGATCATGGTCTCGTGCGCGTTGGTGAAGCGGCGACCGCGGAAATTCGGCATCGGATTGGTCTTGCGCCACACAATGTCGTTGAGAACCCAGAAGCCCAGGTCCTGCATGAGCGCGCCGACACGAAAAATATTGTGGTAGGAGCCGATCACCCACAAGGTCGCGGACGGTTTCATGACGCGGCGGCAGGCGAGCAACCACGCGCGGGTGAAATCGTCGTAAGCCGCGAACGAAGAAAACTTGTCCCAGTCATTGTTGACAGCATCGACATGGGATTCGTCGGGGCGCTTGAGATCGCCCTTGAGCTGCAAATTGTAAGGCGGGTCTGCGAATACCAGATCGACCGAACCGGCCGGCAATTTAGACATCTCGGCGACGCAATCGCCTATGATGATGCGATGATCTCTTGACTCAAAGTTAGTGCGGGGCGCCCTTGCAGACGCCCCGCGACGCGACACAACCATGACTCAAATACTCTGACTCAGGCGACGCTGTCGGCGACGCGGGACTAAACAACCGACTGGCGCTACCTTGACGTGCCGAGGTAAACACCGGGTTATCGTGAGCGGCTTGGTAGGCATGGATTGCTAGGCAATTTTTGCCGGGCGGGTTATTGATTACGCCAACGGGAAATCTACGTTTGAGGCGCGCGAAGCCTTTAAATCGCGCCCCGCAAACGACAGGGATGAGAGGAAGCTGCCATGCGTTACGATGATTTTCGCCGCAGCGACGACATCGAGGACCGGCGCGGCGACGATGGCGGCGGAATGGGCGGTGGCGGGCTCGGGCTTCCGATCGGTGGCGGCGGCGGACTTGGCATCGGCACCATCATCGTGCTCGGCCTTATCGGCTACGCGTTCGGCATCGACCCGCGCATCCTGATCGGCGGCGCCGAAATGCTCAATCGCGGCGGGCAGGCGCCGACCTATCAGACCGATCGCAGATCAGGAACCACAAAGGCCGGCGCGCCGACCGACGAGATGGGCAGCATGATCTCCGGCATCTTGGGCGAGATTGACGATCGCTGGAGCGAGATCTTCCAGGCCTCAGGGCAATCCTATTCGGGTCCGCGCATTGTATTGTTCCGCAACGTCACCAACGGCGGGCGCTGCGGCATGGCGCAGTCGGCGATGGGGCCGTTCTACTGCCCGCCCGACAAGCAGATTTTCCTCGACACCGGATTCTTTCGCGAAGTCGAGACCCGCTTTCGTGGCTGTTCGGGCAGCGCCTGCAAATTCACCGCGGCCTATATCATCGCCCATGAAGCCGGCCATCACGTGCAGAACCTGCTCGGCATCCTGCCGCGGGTGACGCGGTTGCAGCAGCAGGCCGGCAGCAAGGCCGAATCCAACGCGCTGCAGGTAAGGATCGAGTTGCAGGCCGATTGCCTCTCCGGCGTCTGGGTCAATCGCGAGGCGAAGAAACGTCCGAACTTCCTCGAGGCCGGTGATATCGACGCGGCGCTGACGACGGCGTCCGCGATCGGCGACGATACGCTGCAGCGGCAAGCCACCGGGCGGGTGGTGCCCGACTCCTTTACCCACGGCTCCGCCGCGCAGCGCAAGCAATGGTTCATGACCGGTTATCAGCAGGGTACAGTGCAAGCCTGCAACACGTTTGGTGCGCAGTGAATGTCAACGATCGACCAGACAAAACAATTCGTGCCGCTCAACATTGCGGTGCTGACGATTTCGGATACGCGCTCGCTTGGCGATGACAAGTCGGGCTCGACGCTGGCGGAACGTCTCACCGCGGCCGGTCACCATCTCGCGGCGCGTGAGATCGTCGCCGATGACGTCGACGCGATCCGCGGCATCGTCAAGCGGTGGATTGCGGATGCGGGCGTCGATGTCATCATCACCACCGGCGGCACCGGTTTTACCGGCCGCGACGTGACGCCCGAAGCGATCGAACCGCTGTTCGAAAAGCGGATGGATGGGTTTTCCATCGCCTTCCACATGCTGAGCCACGCCAAGATCGGCGCTTCCACGGTGCAGAGCCGCGCCACCGCCGGTGTCGCCGGCGCCACTTTTATTTTCTGCCTGCCCGGTTCGCCCGGCGCCTGCCGTGACGGCTGGGACGGCATTTTGGCCGCGCAGCTCGACTACCGCACGCGGCCGTGCAACTTCGTCGAGATCATGCCGCGGCTGGACGAACATTTGCGGCGCCCCAAGGCGAAGGGCGCTTCGGTCTAAAGCTTCAGCTCCCAGGTCTCGCCTGTGAGATCGACGCCGAAGCTGTGGTGCTTCTCTTCGGCCACGCGCTGGAAGCCGACGCGCTGATAGATGCCGCGCGCAGCAACCAGAATGCTCTGGGTCCAGAGCGTCATTTTCTTGTAGCCTTTCTCGCGCGCGGAGCGGACGCATTGCTCGACCAGCGCCCGCCCGACGCCGAGCCCGCGCGCATCTTTCTCCACCAGCAACAGCCGCAGCTTGGCGAGCTCGTCGGAGGCTTTTACAAGGAAGATCGATCCGAGTGGCTTGCCGCCTGCCTCAGCGATCCAGCAATGCTCGCGCGACGGGTCGTAGTTTTTGATGAACTGCGCGCAGATCTCGGCGACCAGCGCCTCGTAGCTGATATCCCAGCCATATTCCTCGGCATAGGCGATGGCCTGTTTCGAGATCACCCAGCCCATGTCGCCGACACGATGGCTGCGCAGCAGGAAGGAGGCACCCGTGCGCTCCGGCGGCTCCAGCAGATTTTCGATCGTGGCCATCGCGCCGGTCAACCGTCCGCGTTCGTCGGTCGAGAGAGCCGCCAGCATCGCCGCGACTTCTTCCTGCGAGCTCTGGTTCAGCTTGGCGAAGACCTGGCGTCCCTTGGCGGTGAGGCCAAGGCGATATTGCCGCCGGTCGGAGGCGAGGGGCTTGCGCGTGATCAGCCCCTTCTCGTCGAAATTCTGGACGATGCGGCTGAGATAGCCGGGATCGAGACCGAGCTCGATTCCTATCTCCTTCGCCGCGAGGTCGTCGCGATGGGCGAGCTCGTAGAGCACGCGCGCCTCGCTCAGCGAGAACGGGCTCTTCGACAAATGTTGGTCGAGTACGCCGAGCTTGCGGGTGTAGAAGCGGTTGAAGGCGCGAACCGCCGCGATCTGGCTATTGGGCTCGTTCTGGGAGATAGCACACCTCAATACTTGCCATTGTCAATTAATTATTTGACTTTGGCAAGTATATTTCGATGCGAAGCCGGGCGCGTTCTACTTTGCATGGGGTTGTTTTCGCGATTTGGATCTGGGCTCGGCGTCAGGCGACCATGATCCGGCTGCGCAGCTGAGTGCGGGAGGAGCGGCCGAGCTGGCGGAGCAGCCTTGCTTCGGAACGGCGGGCATCCGGGGCGTAGCCGCCGAGGCGCTCATAATGGTCGCGCGCGATCAACAGGCCCTGTTGTGCCGAGGGACCCGCGATCAGGCGGGCGATAAATTTGAAGCCGTCCCAGAGTCGCGTATCGGCGTAGGGCGATCGGGCGTAGCGAAATATACCGGCGCGGGGGCGCCCGCTGTCGGAAACGCGCTGGATGAATTGGCTGGTTTCTTCGATCCAGCCGGAATCGAGCACGGCGCCAGCATGCAGGAACATCAGCCACGGGCCGCGAGCCTGGCGGGCGCCCGCGGCCATCGCTGCGCCGCGCGTTCCTTCGAACGGGAGGAACCGGCATCCCGTGACGTCAGCGACGCGTTCGATGACGCCGGAGTCGGAGCGGTCGACCAGCAGCACCTCGCGCACCAGGCCGGCGGCCGCGCCCGGCACCAGCGCCGCAAGAGTTGCGACAGCGGATCGCTCCACACCTTCGGTCGGAATAATGACGCTTAACATCATGTAGCAGGCTTGGTTGGCTCAAGCGGGTGAAAAACGCTGCACTGTTATCACCTTGTCACATTGAAGACAGCCTTTTGCCTGCCGATTTTTGTTGCACGCGGATTGTCCCTCCATTGTGGATTTCCTAAATCGATGTTCTTGATTTGTTCTATCAGCGTGCTATGTTCTGTCCATGAGCCGAGCATCCTCTCATGCCCTCAAGCACCCGCCGGTCACGGCGCCCTCCGAACCGGCGGGTGCGCCTTCTGCCTTTCCCGAGCTTGCGGTTGCGATCGAACGCGAGCGGCGGCGCGGACGTGGCGCGCAATCCAACGCCAGCGGCCGGTTTGAGGCCGAGGCACGGGTCGCATTCGACGACGGCTGGCAGAGTCTCGACGAATTGCCGCCCTTCAAGACCACGGTGGCGCTGGATACCTCGCGCAAGGTCATTGCCCGCAACGATTCGCCCGACATCGGCTTTGACCGCTCCATCAATCCGTATCGGGGCTGCGAGCATGGTTGTGTCTACTGCTTTGCGCGGCCGACCCACGCCTATCTCGGTCTTTCGCCGGGCCTTGATTTCGAATCGAAGCTGCTCGCCAAGCCGGATGCGCCGGCGCTGCTTGAAAAGGAGCTGGCGGCTCGGGACTACGAACCGCGCATGATCGCGATCGGCACCAACACCGATCCGTATCAACCGATCGAGCGCGAGCACAAGATCATGCGCGGCATCCTCGAAGTCCTTGAACGCGCCGGCCATCCCGTCGGGATTGTTACCAAGTCGGCGCTGGTGACGCGCGATATCGATATCCTGTCGCGGATGGCGAATCGCCAGCTGGTCAAGGTCGCACTTTCCGTGACGACGCTGGATCCCGCGCTCGCGCGCACCATGGAGCCTCGGGCGCCGACGCCGCCAAGGCGGCTCGAGGCCTTACGGCAATTGTCCGCGGCCGGAATTCCAACCACGGTGATGGTCGCCCCCGTGATCCCGGCACTGAATGATGCCGAGATCGAGCGCATCCTCGATGCGGCTGCGCATGCGGGTGTCAAGGAAGCGAGTTATGTACTGTTGCGGTTGCCGCTCGAGGTACGCGATCTCTTCCGCGAATGGCTGATGGCGAATTACCCCGACCGCTATCGCCACGTCTTCACCCTGATCCGCGATATGCGCGGCGGGCGCGATTACGACTCGCAGTGGGGAACGCGGATGAAGGGCACGGGTCCGATGGCCTGGATGATCGGCCGGCGCTTCGAGATCGCCTGCGAGAAACTCGGGCTCAACAAGCGGCGTTCGAAATTGACCACGGACCATTTTGCCAAGCCGAAGCGCAGCGGGGAACAGCTTAGCCTGTTCTAGGGGAAGAGAAGGACGGAGCGAGAGCAGACGGAGAAGTAACATGAGTGCGAAAAGGCCGGTTCCGGTTCCGCGGTTCACCGCCATCACGCTCGGTGTCAACAACATGGCCGTCAGCATCGCGTTCTATGAGGCGCTGGGCTTCGTCCGAAAATTTCGCGCGACGGGCGAGGCCGTCGCCTTCTTCGAGACCGGCGCCACAGTGATCGGGCTGTTTCCCTGGGATCAGCTTGCGGCCGATGTCGCGCTGCCGGAAAGCCCGCGGCCAAAAGCCTTTCGCGGCGTCACGCTCGCCTGGAACTGCAACAGCACCGAGGAAGTCGATCAGGCCATCGATTTCGCAATCTCGAACGGCGCATCGCCGTTAAAGGCTGCGCATAAGACCGATTACGGCGGCTACTCGGGCTATTTTGCCGATCTCGACGGCCATCCTTGGGAGGTCGTGGTCGCACCCAACATCGAGGTCGGAGAAGATAGACGCGTTCACTTGCCCGATTGCCGGGACGGAATAACGGGAATTGCCCCGAGTTCCCGGTTGCGCTGGGGGCTTGGGATCAGCACGATCCCGCGCATGATTCGTGAAAAGTCCGCCAAAGAAAAGCCCGCCAAGGATCAGACCAAGCTGCCCGCGGGCGTCATTGCGGTGGCGCCGCCGAGCTTTCGCCGCGAGCGCGCGCTGATCAAACGCGGCGTGTGGCCGGTCGCCGGCTGCGACGAGGCCGGGCGTGGGCCACTGGCGGGTCCAGTGGTCGCTGCCGCGGTCATCCTCGACCCGAAGCGGATTCCCAAAGGGATCGACGATTCAAAGCGGCTCACCCTGGAGCGGCGCGAGGAATTGTTCGAACAGATCTGCGCGACGTCTTCGTTTGCCATTGCGTTTGGCTCGCCGGGCCGGATCGACCGCGACAATATCCTGCGCGCCTCGCTGTGGGCGCTGGCACGTGCCGTGACTGCGCTGCCCGAAACGCCCAAACATGTGTTCGTCGATGGCCGCGACCGCATCGATACGGCTTGCGACTGCGACGCGGTGATCGGCGGCGACGGACTGGTAATGTCGATTGCCGCCGCATCGATTATCGCCAAGGTGACGCGGGACCGGCTGATGTGCGCGCTGGCGCAGGACTGCCCGGGATATGGCTTTGAGTCCCACAAGGGTTACAGCGTGCCGGAACATCTGGAGGCGTTGGACCGGTTAGGTCCCTCGGTACATCACCGCAGCTTCTTCGCACCCGTAATAGCGGCCCGGGAAAAACATCAGCCGTGGACGATCAAGCGAGAACCTGACCTGTTTGCGGAAACGCAAATCAATGTCGACGTTTCCTCCGCGATTTGACAGAGTTGCCTCAACGGCTCACGCATTCTATCACACGTTCGAGATCCAATAGCGCCGGTTCTTCTAGCGCCGGTTCTTGGCGTTGGCCTTGAGTATTTCGGACGGTTCATGCGTTTCACTTCCCTGGTTATCGAACTGATCCGTGCCCGGCCGCGGCTGGTGGTATGGATCGTGGTGCTGTTGCAGGCAGCGCTGTGGCTGCTTGTGCCGCTCGTGTTCTATCGCAGTCCGCCCGGCGATCTCGCCATCGTGCTCGCTTTCGGCCGTGAATATCAGGTCGGCACTGATCTCGGCCCGCCGCTGGCGTTCTGGCTCGCCGACATCGCGTTCCGCGCCGCAGGCAACCACATGTTCGGCGTCTATGTGCTGGCGCAGATTTGCTCGGTCGCGACCTTCTGGACCCTCTATCATCTGGCGCGCACCATCGTCGGCGGACAGCAGGCCGTGCTCGCGGTGCTGCTGACGATGACGATCACCGCGTTCGGCTCGCCCGGCGTCGAATTCAGCCCGGCGGTGCTTGCGCGTCCACTCTGGGTGTTGCTCCTGTTGCATTCGTGGCAACTGATCGGCCAGAACCGGCGCAACGTGTGGTTTGCATGGTCGATCGAAGCCGGTCTGTTGCTGTTGACTACGTCCGCAGGGATTGTCTTGCTGATGCTGGTCGCGGGATTTGCGGTGGCAACCGAGCGCGGGCGGCGCACGCTGTTGTCGTTGGATCCATTGTTTGCGCTGCTCGTGATTGTCGTGTTGGCGTTGCCCTATTTGATCTGGGTGATCCGCGCCGATGCCCTCGGCGTGCCGCCGCTGCCCGCGGTTGCCGAGCTCGGCACGAGAGCATTGAACTGGGTTTGGCTGCTCGTTGGCCTGCTGTTGGCGGTATCGGGAATGCTGCTGCTGGTGGCGCTTAATTCCGGCTGGTTCGGCAGCAAAACGGAAGAAGCCCCGATCATCTATCGCCCGCCGGTCGAGCCGCTGGCGGCCAATTTCGTCTATTTCTTTGCGATCGCCCCTGCGCTCGCCGGCAGCCTGATTTCCGGCCTGTTCGGCCTCGATCACGTCGTCGGCGGTTCGGCTGTTGCGCTCCTGATGTCGGGATTGGCCATGATCGTCGCGACCGGCGATCTGATCCAGTTGCGGCGCCAGCGCATCTTGCGTTCGATTTGGGCGGCTGCCGTCGTAGCTCCTGCGCTGTCGGTGATTGCGGTGAGCTTGTTCCAGCCCTGGACCGGCAACGGCGAGGTCGCGACCTCGCTGCCGGCAACAGCAATCGCGCGTTTCTTCGGCGACAATTTTGAGCGGCGGACCAATCAGCGGCTGCGCGCCGTGACCGGCGATCCGCAGCTCGCGAGCCTGATCGCGCTGGATACCGGCCGCCCGCATCTATTGCTCGAGGCGACGCCGGAGCGAACGCCATGGCTGACCTTTGCCAGGTTCAAGGAGACCGGCGGCGTCGTGGTCTGGCGCGCATCCGACACCGCTGGAACGCCGCCGGCCGAACTCGCGCTGCGGTTCCCCGGCCTGGTGCCGGAAGTACCGCGCGCGTTCGAATGGCTGGTGACCGGCCGCGAGCCGCTGCTGCGGATCGGCTGGGCGATCGTACGGCCGAAGACGCCTTAAGCTCCGACACCTCGGAGTCTGACCGAAAAAAGGGAGTCTGACCGAAAAAGGCAGACTCTCAAGATGAGGGGGAGCCTGCTTGCTCCAGCGCCTTGGCGATCGCGCGCAAATCCTGCCACGCCATGCGTTTGTAGGACGGCGAGCGCAAGAGATAGGCGGGATGGAACGTCGCCATCGCGCGGATAACGCGGGTGCCGGTATCGTAGTCGAACCAACGTCCACGGGTTCGCATGATGCCCTCGCGCGTTGACAGCAAGGTCTGGGTCGAGGGATTGCCCAGCGTCACCAGGATATCCGGGTTGACGAGCTCGATCTGCCGCTGGATGAACGGAAGACAAATCTGCGTTTCCTGCGGTGTCGGCGTGCGGTTGCCGGGCGGGCGCCACGGAATGACATTGGCGATGTAGGCCTTGCTGCGGTCCAGCCCGATCGTCGCGATCATCCGGTCCAACAGTTTGCCCGACCGTCCCACGAAGGGCAGGCCTTCGAGGTCTTCCTCGCGCCCCGGAGCCTCGCCGACGAACATGACGCGCGCGTTCGGATTGCCGTCGGCAAATACGAGGCGCGTGGCGGTGTGCTTCAACGCGCAGCCGTCGAATTTTTCCAAAAGTCCGCGCAACGCCTCCAGCGTTGGCGCGGTCCGCGCGGTTTCCCGCGCCAAGGCAATCGCGGCTTCGGGCGCAGGCGCCGCCTCGATGCGGGCTGTGGGAAGCATGGCAGCAATTGTACGAACCGGCTGAACTGGTGCCGCTTCGCGCCCAGGGGGCGCGGCATCGGGATCGGCCAGGTGGTCGACCGGTTCTTCCGCCAGCGCACAGTCGACGCCGGCCTCCAGATAAAAGGCCAGCAATTGCTGCACATTAGGAACGGGATCGGGTAGGGAGGCCATCAAGCCAATCTAGGATGGATCGCGGCGTTCCGAAACGCCTGACGGTCGATTTCCATGGTTGTCCTCCCTGCAAAAATCGGAAACAAACGGCCTCCAGAGCGCAAAGCCGTTTCGACCGGGCGGAGACCAGATCATCATGAGCACCGACCAATTGCCGCCGCGCGAATCCATGGAATTCGACGTCGTGATCGTCGGCGCCGGACCGTCGGGCCTGTCGGCTGCGATCCGGCTGAAGCAGCTCAATGCCGATCTTAGCGTTGTGGTCGTCGAGAAGGGCTCCGAGGTCGGCGCGCACATCCTGTCCGGCGCGGTGATCGATCCCGTATCGCTCGACAGGCTGGTGCCGGAATGGCGCGAGGACGCCGATTGCCCGCTGAAGACGCAGGTCAAGGACGATCGCTTCTACTGGATGACGGCGGGAAGCGCGATACGGCTGCCGAACTTCATGATGCCGCCGCTGATGAACAATCATCATTGCTATGTCGGCTCGCTCGGCAATGTCTGTCGCTGGCTGGCGCCGAAGGCTGAAGCGCTTGGCATCGAAATCTACCCGGGCTTTGCCGCAGCCGAGGTGCTCTACGATGAAAAGGGCGCGGTGCGCGGCATTGCGACCGGCGACATGGGCATCGCCAAGGACGGCTCCCACAAGGACTCCTATACCCGCGGTATGGAGCTTGTTGGCAAATACACGCTGTTTGCCGAGGGCGCCCGCGGCAGCCTCGCTAAACAGTTGATCGCGAAATTCTCGCTCGATGCCAACAGCGAGCCGCCGAAGTTCGGCATCGGGCTCAAGGAAGTCTGGCAGATCGATCCGGCGAAACACCAGAAGGGCCTGATCCAGCATTCGTTCGGCTGGCCCTTGAACAATTCGACCGGCGGCGGCTCATTCCTGTATCACTACGACGACAATCGGGTGGCGGTCGGCTTCGTCGTGCATCTCAATTACGATGATCCATATCTGTCGCCGTTCGACGAATTCCAGCGCTTCAAGACCCATCCGGCGATCCGCAACCTGTTCGAAGGCGGCAAGCGCCTTGGTTACGGCGCGCGCGCCATCACCGAAGGCGGTTATCAGTCGGTGCCGCGGCTGACGTTCCCCGGCGGGGCGCTGATCGGCTGCGCGGCCGGCTTTGTCAACGTGCCGCGCATCAAGGGCGTCCACAACGCGATGGGAAGCGGCATGCTCGCCGCCGAACACGTTGCAGGCGCGCTCGGCGCCGGCCGCGCCAACGATGAACTCGTCGAATACGAAAATGCGTGGCGCGATTCCGCTGTCGGCAAGGACCTGCATCGGGTCCGCAACGTCAAGCCGCTGTGGTCCAAGTTCGGAACCATCCTCGGGGTCGCGCTGGGCGGTTTCGACATGTGGTGCAACACGCTTGGCTTCTCGCTGTTCGGCACCCAGTCGCATGCAAAGCCCGACCAAAATACGTTGGACGCCGCGAAGGTGCACACGCCGATTTCATACCCGAAGCCGGACGGCAGGATCACGTTCGACAAGCTTTCGTCAGTGTTCCTGTCCAACACCAACCATGAAGAGGATCAGCCGGTCCACCTGAAGGTCGCTGACATGAACCTGCAGAAGACCTCCGAGCACGATGTCTATGCGGGGCCATCAAATCGTTATTGTCCGGCCGGCGTCTATGAATGGGTGGAGGAGGGGGGCAGTCCCAAATTCGTGATCAATGCCCAGAACTGTGTCCACTGCAAAACCTGCGACGTGAAGGATCCCAACGGCAATATTACCTGGGTTCCACCGGAGGGCGGTGGCGGACCCAACTACGAGGCCATGTGACTACGAGTCCCCCCTTGTGACTCCAAAGGAATGTGACGACCACGACGGCTGAGGGAGCCGGTCACGATACCGCCACAGTGCAAGCGTTAGGCGGATACCAGCGGGCCCAAATTGGCGTTTTGGGGCCCTTCTATCGATCGATCGACTATCGTATCCTCGCGCGTATCCTTGCGGTTGAGCGCCAAACGCGGCATTGTCGCTTGCCTTGATGCCGCCGCTTGGGTTCGCATTCAGGAATCCTGCCGTTCAATTCTGGAGCTAGGCGAACCGTGATGCTTTCAACTCGTTTCAATCGCTGGACCGTTGCCGCCCTCGCTCTCGCCGCGCTGACGGCACCCGGTGC
>VAZV01000145.1 GCA_005884765.1 Alphaproteobacteria bacterium | reverse complement strand
TCGTGGTCTGCGGCCCCTCAGGCTCCGGCAAATCGACGCTGATCCGCTGCATCAATGCGCTGGAGGAATTTCAGGAAGGCCAGATCGTCGTCGATGACATCGAGCTTGGGCCAAACCTGCGGCGGGTCGATGAAGTTCGCCGCGAAGTTGGAATGGTGTTCCAGAGCTTTAATCTGTTCCCGCATCTGACCGTGCTCGACAACTGCACGCTGGCGCCGATCTGGGTGCGCAACGTCCCGAAAAAGGATGCCGAAGCGGCCGCGATGAAATTTCTGGAGCGGGTCAAGATCCCGCATCAGGCCAACAAATATCCGGGCCAGATGTCGGGTGGCCAGCAGCAGCGTGTCGCGATCGCGCGCGCGCTCACGATGAATCCGAAGGTCATGCTGTTCGACGAGCCGACCTCGGCGCTGGATCCCGAAATGGTGAAAGAGGTGCTCGACACCATGGTCGACCTCGCCAGGGAAGGCATGACCATGCTGGTCGTCACCCACGAGATGGGATTTGCACGCGAGGTAGCCAACCGCATCGTCTTCATGGATGCCGGCCAGATCATCGAGGCGAATACGCCGGTGGAGTTTTTTGCCAACCCGCAGCACACGCGGACGAAGCTGTTTTTAAGCCAGATTTTGCGGTGATCCAGAACCTCATGGTGAGGAGCGCGTCTTCGCGCGTCTCGAACCATGAGGCCCCGTTCTCATTTTGCAGCCATCCTTCGAGACGCGACGAAGACGTCGCTCCTCAGGATGAGGGCGGGCCCGGCGAGGTCACACCTTCTCGAACGGCACGCTGATGTCGCTGCGCTTCTCCAGCCACGCCGGCACCGGCAGGTTCTTCGCGCGCATGAAATCCGGATTGAACAGTTTTGACTGATAGCGATTTCCGGAATCGGCGAGGATGGTGACGATGGTCTTGCCGGGCCCGAGTTGCTTGGCGAGCCGAATCGCGCCGGCGACGTTGACGCCGGTCGAGCCGCCAAGGCAAAGGCCTTCGTGCTCGAGCAACTCGTAAATGATCGGCACGGTTTCCTCGTCCGGAATGAGGTAGGCATCGTCCACCTTCGCGGTCTCGATGACAGGTGTGACCCGTCCAAGCCCGATGCCTTCGGTGATCGATCCGCCTGGGGTCGATTTGGCCTGGCCGTGCTTGAACAGCTCAAACATCGCATTCCCCGGGGGGTCGGCGCACGCAATGACGATGCGGTTATTCTTTTCCTTCAGGTAGCGGCTGACGCCCGCCAGCGTGCCGCCGGTGCCGACGGAGCAGATGAAGCCGTCAACCTTGCCGCCGGTCTGCTGCCAGATTTCCGGGCCGGTCGATTCGTAGTGGGCCTTTGCGTTATCCAGATTGTTCCACTGGTCGGCGAACAACACGCCGTTCGGCTCGCTCTTGCGGAGCTGGTCGGCCAACCTTCTTCCGACATGCTGGTAGTTGTTCGGATTGGCATAAGGCAGCGCCGGCACTTCAACCAGCTCGGCGCCGCATAGCCGCAGCATGTCCTTCTTTTCCTGGCTCTGGGTTTCCGGGATCACGATCAGGGTCCGGTAACCGCGCGCGCTCGCCACCACCGCAAGGCCGATCCCGGTATTGCCGGCGGTCGCTTCCACGACGAGGCCGCCGGACTTGAGGTCACCGCGCTTCTCGGCCTCCAGGATCATCCATTTGCCGGCGCGGTCCTTCACCGACTGCCCGGGGTTCATGAATTCGGCCTTGCCTAAAATGGTGCAGCCGGTTTCTTCGGAAGCGCGCTTCAACTTGATGAGCGGCGTATTGCCGATCGCTTCAACGACGTCATTGTGGATGGTCATGTCAAAAGTCTTTGCCAGTGTTTGCCAACTCTGAGGCGACGGTAGAGCGCGATCGGCAAAAGTGGAAGCCGGTTTTGTGTTTGATCTGGTCTAACGGCCGAGACGCATGATCTGTTCGCCAAATCGCGGATATTTTGGCAGATCATGCACGGCGGCGAGGGCAAGCGTGGAAGGCTTTTGCAGTGCGGCGAACTCTCGCAGGCTGAGAACGGTTGAATTGCCGACTGCAAAGCGTATAGCGGGCGAATGTCAGAGCAAGCAGAAGCCATCGAAGCGATCGCAGATTGTCCGCATTGCGCCAAGCCATTACCGCTGTGCATCTGTGACAGCATTACGCCGATCGAGAGCCGCACATCGCTGTTGATCCTGCAGCATCCGCAGGAGCAGGACAGGGCGCTTGGCACCGCGCGGCTGACCGCGCTGCATTTCAAGAATGCCGTGTTGAAGATCGGATTGTCGTGGCCGAGCCTGTCGAAGGCGCTGGGTCGTCCGGTCGCCGACCCCTCGCGCTGGGCGGTGCTTTATCTTGGATCTGCGAAAGTCAGCGACCTCGATACCGATGCCGAGATCGTCGCGATCGACCGCAAGGGCCAGCTTGAAGACAATCAACGGGCGATCCTGAAAGGCATCGAGGGCATCGTGCTCCTGGACGGCACCTGGAGCCAGGCCAAGGCGTTGTGGTGGCGTAATCCGTGGATGCTGAAATGCCAGCGCGTCATTCTCGGACCAAGCCGCGCGTCGGCCTATGGGCAGTTGCGCCGCGAGCCGCGCCGCGACGGTCTGTCGACCATCGAGGCGGCGGCGATGCTGCTCGCGGGCCTTGAAAAGCGGCCCGAGATCGCAGCCGCGCTGAACCGCAGTTTTGAACGGATGCTGGCGCGCTACCGCGACGTCCAGGGCGCGATCCCGGAACTCGCGCCGAAACCCAAGCCCAAGCGGGATTTCCGTCGCCGCAGGCGTTGATTGCCGCCGAACGCGCTGATCGCCTGGTTGGTTGCCTATCGCCGGTCGGGCGTATAAGAGTGCGCCCGATGGGGCCACGTGGCGGAGTGGTGACGCAGCGCTCTGCAAAAGCGCGCACCCCGGTTCAATTCCGGGCGTGGCCTCCATTCATAATATCAGGCGCTTGGCGCCGGATGCTGAGAATCCGTCAAAAGTTCCGGCCAGATCAGCAGGCGGCGTACCAGCCGTCGGGGAACGGTATCAGCGGCCAGGCTGTCGCGTTGTCATTGGCGGCTTTGGGCGGCACGCCGACGAACGGCTTGTGGGCCGAAAAAGCCATGAAATCCTCCTCCGGGACGGGCGCAACGGCCGTTCGCACGGCATCCAGCAATCGGTTGAATTCAGCTTCGCTCATCGCGCTCTCCCGCCTTGGGAGCCCAACGTCGCAAAACTGGATTGTTTCCTAATTTCGCGGATCGTTCGAATTTTATCGATCCGGCGATCGCGCCTTAATTGGTTACTGATCTCTTACGATTCGCGGTCGGAAATCTAGGCGGTTGGACGAAAAGGCCGGTGTGAGAAAAATCACATTTGCAGCGAATTAGTTCGCGTATTTCCCGTGACGACGACCGCGCTCACAAATGGCGCCGCAACACGGGGCGTACTGCCATGGACGCCAAACCCGTACAATCCTACGAGATCGCCTCCATCCTCGCGCGGCGCGTTGCCCTGGCCGTTGGCATGATGCTCATGGTGTTTTCGGCAGGCTCCGCATTTGCGCTCGGCACACCGGAACAGCGCAGGGCGTGCACGGGCGACGTCTATCGCCTCTGTGCCGGTGAAATTCCGAAAGTCCGCGCCATCACCGCCTGCCTGCGGCGGAACAAGGCGAGCCTGAGTGACGCTTGTCGGGTGGTGTTCGAGCAGTCCGGAAACTGAGAGCGAGCGAGATCGGCGCAGCTATTTCCGAAGCCGCCCTCGGTAGCTGGGAATATTGTCCACAGCCTGTGTATTTGTGCGCAGCAAGTCTCTGTCAGTTATTCAGATTCGGGCGCCGCCCGCCTGTGGAAATGCTGCGGATAATTGCTGCAATAGTCGGTCCACGGGCCGCAAATTAAGCCGGGCGGAGAGGCTCCGGCAGGCCAGTTACATTTTTTCGGAAAGCGATTAGCCCGGAAAGCCAGGGCGTTTTTTGTGCAGCGCTGCCCAAATCGCAGGCCCGTCCGATGCAATTTTTTGTGCGGCCCTGGACAAGCTTTTCCGGCGGCATCTCCCCTAGCTTCTCCTTCGAGCTTTGGAACATGGCGAGGTGCCATGACAACGTCGAAGGAGCTGGCAAGATGCGTAAATGGCTTTCGAGGGAAGCACGGCAGGCGTCACTTCCGTGGCGCAAGGCGCTAACCGGCGCGATCATCGCTGCGGGATTTTTGTCGCCCGCGATCGCACAGGCGGCGGCACCCGCGGGCTGCGCGGCGCTGCAGGCCAAGTATCCGGGGTGGAAGGGCAAGACACTGGTGAATGCCGTCAACCCGCACACGCCGGGCTATGAGGCGATCGATCCGAAGGATCCCAGCAAATATGTCGGTTTCGATATCGATCTCGGCGAGCAGATCGGCGAATGCCTCGGCTTCACGCTCACCTACAAGCCGGTGGTGTTCGCGGCGCTCTTGACCACGCTGGCAAGCGGCCAGGCCGACATCGTGATCTCGGATATCTACGCCACCAAGGAGCGCGCCAAGGCGGCCGACTTCATCACCTATTCTAAAGTGTTCGATGGCGTTCTGGTCGCCAAGGGCAACCCGAAAAAGATCACCGGCATCAATACGTCGATGTGCGGCGCCGCCGCAGCCGAGAATACCGGCTTTGTCGAAGTCCCGCTGGTCCAGGACCTGATGCCGAAGTGCAAGGCCGAAGGCAAGCCGGAGCCGACGCTGCAGCTCTACGAAAACAATGCCAATTGCATCCAGGCGATCCTGGCCGGCCGCGCCGACACCTATGTCAACGACGTCAACACCGTGGATCAGGCCGTCAAAGCCAATCCGGACAAGCTGGAGAAAGCCATCGCGGTGACGATCCCTTATTCGGTCGGCATCGCGGTCCCCAAGGACAAGCCGGAATTCCGTGATGCGGTCATGGCCGCGCTGATCGAAATCCAGAAGGCCGGCATTCATATGGACCTGCTCAAGAAGTGGGAGCTCGACGTCAACAACTTCAAGGAACCCGACATCCTCTCGGCTGATTGATGTCGCTGTTCCTGCACTACCTCAGTCTGCCGTACCTGCTCGAGGGCATTGAACTGACGCTCCAGGTGACTGCCCTTGGGCTCGGCGGCGGACTGATCCTGGGCCTCGTTCTCGCCTGGATGCAGCTCAGCCGCTTTTGGCTGCCGGCTGCGCTCGCGCGCGGCTACGCCGTGATCTTTCGCGGCACCCCGCTGATCCTCCAGATGGTGTTCGCCTACGATGCCTTGCCGCATATCGGCATCAAGCTTCCGGCCGTGCTCGCCGCGGGCCTGGCGCTGGCCTGCAACGAGGCGCCGTTCATCGCGGAAATGCTCCGCGCCGGCGTGCTCGGTGTCGATCGCGGACAGGTGTCCGCGGGGCAAGCGCTCGGCATGACGCCGGCCGTATTGATGCGCAGGGTGATCGCGCCGCAGGCCATCCGCACCATGATCCCGGCTTTCGGCAATGAATCGGTCAGCGCATTGAAGAATTCCTCGCTGGCCTCAGTCATCGCAGTGCAGGAATTGACGCTCCGAGGCACGCAGCTTGCGTCCTCCACCTTCGACTTCTTCTCGATCTTCTTCGCCTCCGGGCTGCTCTATCTGTTGCTGACGGGCGCGGTCAGCGCCATCCAGCTTGGCCTGGAATGGCTGCTCGACCTCGATCGCACCACGCGCGCGCGACGGCTCACTGATTATCTGCCGTGGCGCCGGGTCGATCTGACGGCAAAGCTCGCGTTTTCCGAAAAAGCACCACTGGCCGCCGAGGCCGTCGCGCAGCCTGAGATCATGCCTCCCGCGCGTCTCTTGACGCGCGCAGAGCGCGCCAAGCGCGCCGCAACCATCGCCCGCAACAATGTCGCGGTCGCGGTCAAGGATTTGCACAAGAACTACGGCGCGCAGGCCGTGCTTGGGGGACTGGACCTGACGGTCCGCATCGGCGAGGTCGTAGCACTTCTGGGCCCGAGCGGTTCAGGCAAGAGCACGCTGCTCCGCTGCATCAATCACCTCGAAGACTGGGACTCGGGCACCGTGCGCGTCGGCGGACGGCGCCTCGGCTTCCGTGACGACGGCAAGCGGCTGTCACCGCAAGCCGTCGCCAACGAGCGCGCCAGCGTCGGCGTCGGCATGGTGTTCCAGCAATTCAACCTGTTCAGCCATCTCTCCGCCAAGGAGAACGTCGCAGGCCCCCTGCGTTGGGTGCATGGAATGACGCGCCTCGATGCCGATCGTCGCGCCTGCGAGCTGCTCGATCGAGTCGGTCTGAGCCACCGTGCGCATGCTCTGCCCCGGCATCTCTCCGGCGGGCAACAACAGCGGGTGGCGATTGCGCGCGCGCTGGCGCCGAATCCGAGCGTGTTGCTGCTCGACGAACCGACCTCCGCGCTCGACCCGGAACTCGTCACCGAGGTGCTGGAGGTGATCCGGCGGCTCGCGATCGACGACGGGCTCACGATGATCATCTCGACGCACCAAATCCGGTTCGCGGACGAAGTTGCGGACCGCGTTGCGTTTCTCAGCGCCGGCTCGATCCTGGAGGAGGGACCGGCGCACGAGGTCCTCACCCATCCGCGCCATCCGCTCACCGCGCGATTTCTCAGCGTGATGCAAGCCGACAAGGCGCTGGAGGCGGTGCGATGACATTTTCGCTTGCGCAGCTCCGGGTCACAATGGCTGCGATTTTTCGAGCTGCTTTCAAAGAGGCATTTGCATGAGACACTTTACGCTGCCGGTTTCGCCGGCGACCGTTCACTGGGGCTATTTCAGCAAGAAGGTCGCGCCGGCTCTGACGCTGCGGTCGGGAGATCGCGCCACGATCGAAACGCTGACCCATCATGCTAACGACGACTATGAGCGCATGATCGCCAATGATCCCGGCGCGGAAAGCGTGTTTCACTGGACCCGCGAGCACAAAGCGGTGGCGCGTCGTGGCGCCGGCCCGACCCAAGGTCCATTCATCAAGGGCTCGGGTGAAGGTCTTGGCGTTCATCTCCTGACCGGGCCGATCGCAATCGAGAATGCGGAAAGAGGCGATGTCCTGGAAGTGCGCATCCTCGACGTCCGGCCGCGGCCGAGCTGTCACGCCTGTCATGCCGGCCGCTGTTTTGGGTCCAATGCCGCGGCCAATTGGGGTTTTCACTATCACGACCTGATCGAAGAGCCGAAACCGCGCGAAGTCATCACGATCTTCGAGCTCGACACATCTGGCGAGCCGTTCGCAAAGGCCGTCTACAACTACGTCTGGACGCCGCAGACCGATCCGGACGGCATCGTGCATCCGACCATCGATTACCCCGGCGTGCGGGTCGACCATTCGACCATTCGCAAGCGGGACAACATTCTTCCCAGCGTCAAGGTGCCGGCACGGCTGCACTTCGGGACCATGGGACTGGCGCCGTCGGAAGCGGATTTCGTCAGCTCGATCCCGCCGAGCTATAGCGGTGGCAATATTGACGACTGGCGCATAGGGAAGGGCGCCCGGATGTACTATCCGGTGGCTGTACCCGGCGCGTTCTTCTCGGTGGGCGATCCCCATGCCGCGCAGGGCGACAGCGAACTCGGCGGCACCGCGATCGAAACCTCGTTGACCGGGGATTTCGAATTCATTCTGCACAAACATCGCGATCTCGGCGGCACGCCGCTGGAAGGTCTCGGCCATCCGATGCTCGAGACCGAGCACGCCTGGTCGGTCTATGGCTTTACCTATCCGAACTACCTGGCCGAACTGGGGGCCGACGCGCAAAGCGAGATCGCGAACCACTCGAGCCTCGATCGGGCGATGCGCGACGCCTTCCGCAAGCTGCGCCGGTTCCTCATGACCGTGCACAAATTGAGTGAAGATGAGGCGATTTCGCTGATGTCGGTCGGGGCGGATTTTGGCGTGACGCAGGTCGTCGATGCCAACTGGGGGGTCCACGGCACGATCAGAAAAAACGTATTCAGGTGCGACTAATGGCTTGAGCAAAAGCGGCTTTTTGCTCTCGGTTGGAACAATGAACGCGCTTTGACGCCGTTGTCGCGGCGGGCGAGTGCGGCTGTCTGGCACGGGGGTTGCTTCGTTCGACCGAGGTGGGTCGATTGCGATGAGCTTCCGTCCGTTTACAAGTGAATCCTACGCGCAGGACGACCGGGCGGAAGCCTGGCGTGACGTCCTGCGTGCGGTCGGCCTTCGACCGGCGTCAGGCAGCGCATTCCACTACGGACATGCAACCGCCATCCATCGAAACCTCGCCGGCGTGGCCCTGAGCAGGGTATCGGCGGGATCGCAGGGCGTATCGCCGCTGTCGCAACCCAGCGAGGATTTGCCGATCGCGCTGTTGCCGACCGAGGATGGCGTGGTGCTGCGGAGTGAAACCGGCCATCGCATCATTCCGGTCGGCCATCTGCTTCTGCTGCCCAGGAATGGTGATTGGAGCGTCGTGTTCCAACGCGACATGCGGGCCATCGTGCTGTCGGTCACATCAGATGCCTTGCACGGCCGGATCCTCCGCAAGCCCAGGTTTGGCGAGCCGCAGGTCGTTGCGCCAGTCGGCTTCGCCGACGTGTTTTCCCGGTCGCTGGAGGCAACCGCACGTACCCTCGAAATCCTGGCCGATGTCGAGTGGGCATCGGTCGCGCAGAACCTCGTCGAGTTGCTCTCGACCTTGGCGCAACGCCTCTCGGCGCCGACGCCGGACACCAACAACAATAACACCGCGACCCAGGCGGCGATCCTGCACCGGATCTGCCAGACCATCGAGCGCCGGCTCGACGATGGCGAGCTTTCGCCCGCGCGCGTGGCCCAGGCCGAGGGGATCTCCGAGCGCTACCTGCAGAAACTGTTCGAAGGCGTCGGAGACAACTTCACCCATTATGTGCGCGAACGGCGGCTGCAGCGGGCGTGGGCCGATTTATCGAATCCGACGGAGGTCCATCGGTCGATCTCCGAGATCGCCTATCGCTACGGCTTCGGCGATTCCGCGCATTTCAGCCGCACCTTCCGCCATCGCTTCGGTTTGCCGCCGCGCGAGTTTCGCCAGCAGGAGGCGGGCCGGATGGCCGCGCCGTCGGTGGTCGGCCAGCGCGGCTGGCCGCAAGATGCGCTGGCGCAGATGCGGACGCATCAACCGCCAACCGCCGTGAAGAGCGGTGCCGTCATCACCAGCGGCGAGACAGGTGATGGCAGGACGGCGGCCGGCCAGGCCCACTATCATATTGCCGTCGACGCCGCGCGAGTGCACTGGGGATATTTCAGCCGCGCGTTGGCCCCGCAGACCGAGATCAGGTCAGGCGACACCATCACCATCGAAACGCTGACGCAGCATGCCTCCGACGATCCCGAGCGGATGATCGCTGCAGATCCGGGCGCGGAGAGTGTCTTCGGCTGGACAAAACATCACAAGAATGTCGATCGGCGCGGTGCGGGCCCGATGGACGCCAGCGTTTTCGGCCGCGGCGCGGGCGAGGGGTTCGGCGTTCATATCTGCACCGGCCCGGTCGCGGTCAGGGAAGCGCGACCCGGCGACGTGCTGGAGGTTCGCATCCTCGATATCGTGCCGAGGCCGAGCCGCAACCGGGAATTTGAAGGAAGGGTGTTCGGCAGCAGCGTCGCGGCATGGTGGGGCTATCACTACAACGAGTTCCTCGCCGGACCGAAGCCGCGCGAAGCGGTCACGATTTACGAGATTTTCAGTTCGGACGAGACGCCGCACGCGCGCGCGCTTTATTCCTATCGCTGGGAGCCGCAAACCGATCCTTTCGGCGTGGTGCACAACACCTACGACTATCCGGGCGTCCCCGTTGCGCCGGGAACGGTAAAGCGTCGGCACGCGGTCCTCGACGGCATCCGCATTCCGCTGCGTCCGCATTTCGGCGTGATCGCGGTGGCGCCGCGCGAGGCTGATTTCGTCGATTCGGTGCCGCCATCCTACTTCGGCGGCAATCTCGACAACTGGCGGCTGGGCAAGGGCTCGACCATTTACTTGCCGGTCTCGGTGCCGGGCGCGCTGTTGTCGGTCGGCGATCCGCATGCCGCCCAAGGCGACGGCGAATTGAGCGGGACCGCGATCGAATGTTCGATGACCGGGACGTTCCAAATTATTCTGCACAAGAAGGGAGATCTCGCCGGGCGTGCCTTCGCCGATCTCAGCTATCCCCTGATCGAGACCGAAACCGACTGGGTGCTGACCGGATTCAGCCACCCGAACTATCTTGCCGAATTCGGTTCGCAGGGGCAAAGCGAGGTCTATGCGAAATCCTCGCTCGACCTCGCGATGCGGGATGCGTTTCGCAAGATGCGGCGCTTCCTGATGAACGTCAAAGGCCTCTCCGAAGACGAGGCGATCGCGCTGATGTCGGCCGCCGTCGATTTCGGCGTCACACAGGTCGTGGACGGCAATTGGGGCGTGCACGCGATCCTGAGCAAGAAGCTGTTTAAGGACGCCTCTTGAGCGCGGAAAAATCGAAGGGATCGACAGGCGTGAAATTCCACATGATCGCGGGCGGGCCAAAGCCCGTCGCGCCGTTTTCCCATGCCGTTGAAACCGACGGTTTCGTCTTCGTGACCGGCCAGATGCCCGATCGTCCCGAGGCTCCCGGTGTCCTGCCGGAAGGGATCGTCGCTCAGACCAAGGCCGTGATGGAAAACTTGAAGATCGTGCTCGCAAGCTTAAGTCTTGGGCTCGAGCACGTCGTCATAGCTCGAATTTACCTCACGCGATTCAAGGACGACTATGCCGCGATGAACGAGACCTACCGGCGATATTTCGCGGCTGACCGCTTGCCCGCCCGGACCTGCGTCGGGGTCACCGGGCTCGCTTACGATGCGCTGATCGAGATCGATCTGGTTTGTCGGCGGCCGTGATGATGTAATCGCCAGCGGCGGTCCGGTGCGGTCATCTGGCCCGGTCGACAGGGGTGACAAGCAATTTGATTGTCGTCTGGATTGCTGCCTTTCTCGCGGGCATCGGCCTCATCGTCTGCGGAGCCGAGGCTTTTGCCGAACATCTTGGCGCGGCATCGGTGCGCTTGGGCGTGAGCTCCTTTGCGTTGGCGCTGCTGTTGGCCGGCGCCGAGCCCGAGGAGCTCGCGACGGTCGTGGTGGCGTCGCTTCGCGGTTCGCCGGGTATCGCGCTCGGCGACGTCATTGGCGCCAACGTTGCAATTTGCCTGGTCGCTCTCGGTGTCGGCGCGGTGATCGCGCCGCTGCCGTTCCGGGCGAGCGTCATGCGCTACGCCACTCTGGGCCTGCCACTCGGCGCGATCGCTGCGTGGATGGCATGGGACGGCGTCGTGACGCGGCTGCAAGGCGCCGTGCTCGTTGGACTCTACATCATTTATGTCGGTGCTATCTGGATGATCGAGCGCCGACCGCCGGCGCTCGGCGAGGTCCACGAGCTGGAAAAGGCCGAGCACGCCGCGGCGACTGCGGGTGCACAGCGCCGGGTCGGCCGTGAACTGCTGCTTGTGCTCGCCGGAGTGGCCGCCATGGCGGCCGGTGCGAGCCTGCTCGTCGAGGCGGTCCAGCGCATCACCCACGTCGAATCGGAGCAGACGGCGCTTGGTCTAACCCTGGTCGGGTTCGCCACCGCTTTCGAGCTGGTCGTGCTGGCCTGGTCGGCGGCGCGTCGCGGCGCTTCCGAAGCCGTGGTCGCGGGCGTTGTCGGATCATTTGCGTATAACGTCACGATGACGCTTGGCGCAGGTGCGCTCGCCCGGCCACTGAGGATCGTCGATGCGCAGAGCCTGCACCTGCCTTGGTTGGCGATGCTGGCAGCGCTCAGCCTGGTGATCCTGTTGGCGGCGCCTTATAGGCAGCTGGGCCGCATGACCGGCGTCGTGCTGTTGCTGACCTATCCGCTGTTCTTGCTGGCCGTGTTCTTTACTTGAGCGTGCGGTGTGGCACTCAAGCAAGACGCCGGGCGCCACCCCAGAATGATTACGACGCCAGTTTTAATCTAGGTTCCATCGATCAGCGTATCGGACAACCGCAAGTTGGGCTATATAGGCGCGGGCTTAGGGAGCTGATGACGCACCTAGTGTGAACGGCGTGAACGGCGCCGATGGTCGAGGGGAGGGTGTCATGCGCGTGTTCGCCTACACTTTGTTGGCATTTCTTGGGGCTTCCTCCTTCGCAAATGCGCAATCAGCCCAACAGCAGCCGGCAATCCCCGTTGGCGTGGTGACCGCCGAGCGGAAGCCCATCACCAAGACGCTCGATTTTGTCGGCCGGGTGGAAGCGGTGCAACGGGTCGATGTGAGAGCGCGGATCACCGGATATTTGGAAAAGGTCGCGTTCAAGGAGGGCGATCTCATTAAGGAGGGCGCGCCTCTCTACAGCATTGAAAAGGGTCTGTTCGAAGCCGCCGTTGGTCAGGCTGAAGGCGTGCTGGAGAAGGACAAGGCCGCAAAAGCCTTGACCGAGGTTCAGTTGCAGCGTTCTGAGGATTTATTGGCGAAGCAGGCCGGTACGCAAGTCGCGCGCGACCAGGCGTTCGCGGCGGACGAATCGGCAAAAGGCGTGCTGCTCGTCGACGAAGCCAATTTGAAGACTGCCAAGATTAATCTCGGCTATGCTGAGATCACCTCGCCCATCGCAGGCAAGGTCGGCAAGACCAACGTCACCATCGGCAATGTCGTCGGTCCGGAAACCGGTCCTCTGACCGTCATCGTCAGCCAGGATCCGATGTACGTGACCTTTCCCGTCAGCCAGCGTGAATTCCTGAACGCCCAGAAGGCCGGACACACCGTCGATATTACCGGCATCAAAGCGTCCCTGCTTTTTTCGGACGGAAGCCCGTACAAGCATCCCGGCAAGATCAATTTCGTCAACGTGACCGTGGACCGCGCCACCGATACCGTCCTGGCGCGCGCTGAATTTCCAAATCCCGATTTTGCGCTGGTCGACGGCCAACTGGTGCGCGTCTCGCTCGCAGGCGGTACCCCAGAGGAAAAGGTGGTCATTCCTCAGGCGGCGCTCATTTCCGACCAGGAGGGCGTCTATGTCTTCATCGCGGAGGAAGGGAAAGCGGCCGTCCGCAGGGTCAGGACAGGCGGTGCAAGCGGCACCGGCGTCATTATCGACCAGGGATTGACCGGCGGCGAACAGGTGATCGTCCAGGGAATCCAGGGGCTGCGGAAGGACGTAGCGGTTCGCGCCACATCGCTGCCGCCGTCGCCGGACCGGAGCTGAAGCCATGTTTTCCGCAATCTTCGTCGATCGTCCTCGCCTGGCGATCGTTATCGCTGTCGTCACCACGATTGCCGGCGCGCTGGCCTATCTCGCCATGCCGGTCGCGCAATATCCCGACATCGTGCCGCCGCAGGTGTCGGTAACGACATTCTATCCGGGCGCAAGTTCGGCCATAGTGGACGCCACCGTCGCGCAGCCGATCGAGGCGAAGGTGGTCGGCGTCGACAAGATGATCTACATGAAGAGCACGAGCGGCGACGACGGCACCTACACGCTGACGGCCTCGTTCGAGCTCGGCACCAATCCCGATATCAACGCGGTCAACGTCAACAACCGCGTTCAGACCGCGTTGTCGCTGTTGCCGCCGGAGGTGCAGCGGCAAGGGATCAACGTCAAGAAGAAGTCGACTGCGATTCTCTCGGTGCTGACGCTCTATTCGCCCAAGCAGACTCACGATCCGCTGTTCCTGTCGAACTACGCGACCATCAACGTCCTGGATCCGATCAAGAGCATCCCCGGCGTCGGCGATGCCTTTCTGTTTGCGGCGCAGGACTATGCGATCCGCGCCTGGGTCAAGACGGATCGCCTGACCGGGCTCAACCTGACGACCAGCGATATCATCAACGCGATCCAATCGCAGAACGTTCAGGCCGCGGTCGGACGCGTTGGCGCGCGGCCGATATTCGACGACCAGCAACTGCAGCTCAACATCCAGACCAAGGGACGGCTGAGTTCAGTCAAGGATTTCGAAAATATCGTGATCCGGACCAATCCCGACGGGTCCGTCCTGCGGCTGGGTGATGTCGCGCAAATAGAGCTCGGCGCCGCCAATCTCGATCGTGATACCCGATTCAACGTCAGGACGCCGCCGCCATCGTTATCTATCAATCTCCTGGCAGCAACGCGATCGACACAGTCACTGCCGTTCGAGCCAAGCTTTCCGAACTGGAAACGCGCTTCCCCGACGATCTCGCCTGGAAGATCACCTACGATCCGACAATCTTCGTCACCGATACCATGCATGAGGTGAAGAAGACGCTGCTTGAGGCCTTCATTCTCGTCGTGCTGGTCGTGTACCTGTTTCTCGGTAACCTGCGCGCCACATTGATTCCGACGCTGGCGGTGCCGGTAAGCCTGATCGGAACGTTCATCGCGCTAAAGGCGGTGGGTTACTCGGCCAACACGGTGTCGCTGCTCGCCATCGTGCTTGCCATCGGCATCGTCGTTGATGACGCGATCGTTGTCGTCGAGAACGTCGAACGGATCATGGAGGAGCATCCGGAGCTGTCCGTGGCCGACGCGACCAAGCGCGCCATGGCAGAAATTACCGCGCCGGTGATCGCGATCACGCTGGTGCTGCTCTCGGTGTTCGTGCCGATCGCGTTCATTCCCGGAATCTCCGGCGAGCTGTTCCGTCAGTTTGCCGTGACGGTCGCGGTCGCCATGTTCCTTTCCGCGATTAACGCGCTGACGCTATCGCCAGCGCTCTGCGCCGTGCTGCTGAGCCAAAGCCATGGGCCGAAACGCGGCATTATCGGCTGGTGGATGCGATCGATCGACTGGGTGCGCGATGGCTACGGCGCCATTGTCGCGCGGATCGTCCGCTTCTCGGTTATCGGCATTGTGATGGTACTCGTTGCAGGAGCGGGGACGGTTGCTCTCTCCAGGATAACACCCACGGGGTTCGTGCCCGAGGACGATCAAGGCGGCATCTTTGTCGTCGCTCAGTTGCCTGGTGGTGCGTCGGTCGGACGAACCTCGGAAGTCATGCGGCAGGCCGAGGCAATCGTGAAGGCGGACCCCGCTGTAGCTGACTATACGTCGGTGATCGGTCTTAACTTTATTGACAACTATTCCCAGCCAAACGCCGGCTTCATGATCGTGACGTTAAAGCCCTTCGAGGAGCGCAAGGGTCACGAGCTTGGCGCGCAAGCGGTCATCGCAAGGCTCCGGACACAACTCCGGCAGATCGGAGGCGGAACTATCGTGCCGCTGGCGCCGCCGCCAATCGTCGGTCTCGGCACTGGAGGCGGTTTCGCCTATGTGCTGGAGGATCTTCGCGGCGGCGATCCCAAGGAACTCGCCCAGGTTCTGCGCGGGCTGGTGGTGGCAGCCAATGCTGATCCTGAGCTCCGAGGCGTGTTCTCTACGTTCTCGGCGACCAACCCGTCGATCTATCTCGATATCGATCGCGACAAGGTCCAGATCCTGGGGGTGCAGTTGAAGGATGTCTTCCAGGCATTGCAGGCCTCGCTCGGCGGCTACTTCGTCAACAACATGAATCTGTTCGGCCGCACCTGGCAGGTGCAGGTCCAGGCCGAAGCCGCCGACAGGTCGTCTATTGACGACATCTACCGCATCAATGTGCGCAATAGCGAAGGCAAGATGATCCCGCTGCGGAGCCTCGCGGAAACGCGCGTGGTCGTCGGCCCGCCAGCCATCATTCGCTACAACAACCTTCGCGCCGTGACCATCCAGGGCGGCCCGGCCCCCGGCGTATCGTCAGGGCAAGCGCTGAAAGCGCTTGAACAAGTGGCGGCAAAGACGCTGCCGCCGGGTTTCGCCGGCGAGTGGACCGAAACCGCATTCCAGGAGAAGCGAGCGGAAGGAAAGACCGCAATCATTCTCGGCTTCGCCATTCTGTTCGCTTACCTCTTCCTGGTGGCACTCTATGAAAGCTGGAGCATCCCCGTGCCGGTGCTGTTGTCAGTCGCCATCGGCATTCTCGGCTCCTACGGCGCGATCGCATTGAGCGGGCTGACGCTCGACCTCTACGCCCAGATCGGCATGGTCGTGCTGATCGGACTGGCTGCGAAAAACGGTATTCTGATCGTCGAGTTCGCCAAGGAGAAGCGCGAGCATGGCGTTCCCCTGCTCGAGGCGGCGACCGAAGGCGCGCGGCTGCGCTTCCGGCCGGTGATGATGACATCGTTTGCCTTCATCCTCGGTCTCTATCCGCTCGTGGTGGCGGAAGGCGCATCGCAGCTGGCGCGCCGCGGCGTCGGCACGCCGGTGTTCGGCGGCATGATCCTGGCCTCATTCATTGGCATCTTCGCGATCCCGCCGCTTTACGTGATGTTCCAGGCGATACGCGAACGGTTGCGGCCGGCGTCGCGTCCTTCGCTGAAGCAGGCTGCAACCGCAAAGCCTGAGGCGGCTTCACTGGAACATTCACACCACGTCGCTGCTGAATAAGGAATTGCGCACACCACGTACCTCGGATCTCGGAGAGGATACTCCGCTGTAGTTGGGAGACTCGCCATGAAGTTCTCAGTTTCGAAAATTATCAACGGGAGGACAGCCATGAAGCAGATCAGTCTGAAACGAGCATTGCTCTTTGCCGTCGTTGTTGCCAGCGCGGTTTCCGGTTCTGTCGAGTGGTCAAACAGCGAAGGCCCCTCATTGTCGGTTGCTAGCGCGCAAGCGCGCATCGGGCGACCTGCGACCCCCCTAAGCGTCGCTGGCGTTGCACGCCGAACGACACGGCGAGCGATTGTGGGAGGAGCGGCCGTGGGAGCAGCGACCGTAGGTGCAGCCGGCGCATATTGTCACCGCGTGCTGGTCAACGGGGTGTGGGTCTGCCGCTAGTCGCTCGTCTAAGCCACCAGGCATTGCGCCACGTGACATAAATCGCTGCGAGCGATCCTCCTTGGCCTGAATCGGCCAATCGATGACGGGCACGGAAGCCGAATATCCATTGCGGAAGAAGTCTGATGGAGAGTCCGTCTAGGCTGCGATCGTCTCTGTCAGTTCGGCGGCGAAAAGGGACAGCATGAGGCCCACCATCGGCACTGCGGGAATCAGATATCGCCAGAC
This sequence comes from Alphaproteobacteria bacterium, assembly GCA_005884765.1. Lineage (GTDB taxonomy): Bacteria > Pseudomonadota > Alphaproteobacteria > Rhizobiales > Xanthobacteraceae > Bradyrhizobium. The sequence continues at coordinate 93,363 of VAZV01000145.1, read as the reverse complement.
GTCGAGGGTGTGGGCGCCGGCGGCCGTCGCGATCGAAGCCGCCCACATCACGATCACGATACCTGCACGCGTCAAGAACGCGGGGCGCCGACGCCGCACAGCGGTCACCGTCCAAAATATGACGGCGATAACGAAGGCGGCGGACAATGCCCTGAACAGACAGGCGGAGATACCTGGGAGATCGGCGAAAAAGCCGATCCGAACTGGTCCGCCTTGCAGATCGAGCGGCTGAACCGCCCGGCCGTGCCGCGTCATGATGTCGGACACGTGCGGCACATCGTCGGTCGATACCGGTATGGCAGAGTTGAGTCCGAAAGGAGGCCATGCGACCGAGGCCCCATAGGCCATCTGACGGACGAATTTTCCCGCGTAGGCCAGCGGCCGGTCGCGCACGGCGGCCAGGAAGATGCGCCGATAGGCCGCGGCCACGCCGACCGCATCCCCGGTATCGTCGGCAACGTCTCGATCCAGTGCGGTGTCGAAGAGGCACGCGTCGCCGAAGAACCCGAGTACGGGCCAGCGACCCGGCTCCGCGGCGAAGTCGGCGGCAAGCCGCGCCATCGTGGCGTCGGTGCGGTTGCCGGCCACTGATGCGATCTCGCGTCGAGCTGCATCGCTTGCAAGTTCGATGTTCAGGTGATTGCAGAACAGTGTCTTGGGGACGAACACGACCGAGGCTTGGTCGGAGTCGGAAGCCCCGAACCGGGAACCCGCGGCGACGAGCGCCAGTGCCGCCGCGACGGACACGGCAATCACGGCACGGCGCGCGGAGGTGTCCGGCCCGGCGAGGCGGACGCCCACCAGGACGGCGACAATCGGGAGCAGGAGACCCTGCGATCTGAAGCACGCCGCGAGCGCCGCGCACAGGATGGCGGCAGCGATCATCCAGCATCGCGCCGTTTTGCCGACGCAGGTGGCGACGAGCAATCCAGCCATTGCCAGATTGAGGAAGACCGCAAAGAGAAGCTCTGCGGTGAGGACGTTCTTGAACAGCAGCAGGCCCGGATACGTCGCCACGAGGATGATCGGCACGAGCCCACCGGCGTTTCGCGTCGCCGCGTGGGCGGTTGCTGCAAGCGCCAGCATCAGGACGACCCACGCCGCCTGCTGCAGGCGCACCACCGTGCCGAGGCCGCCTCCGAACGCGAACGTCACGGCCAGGAACGCCGGGTAGCCCGGATCGCGCCCACCCGCCACGGTCGGCTGTCCTGCCTCGAGCGTGCGAAACGCCGATTCCACAAAGGAGGGCGTATCGCCCCAGATGACAGGAACCGCGGGCCTGAACGACACGACGATCGCCACCAGCAGCGCAGCCCACGCCAGCACGGCCCTCGGGGATGCGACGCCGCCCAGGGAGGCGGCTCGGCCCGTTATACGCGCTGGAGCTTTGCGGTCGGACCGCACGATCGCCGTCCACACGGGATGAAGTTCGAATGCTGCCCAGCATTCATGCTAGACCAAAACGCTCTACGAGACCATCGGTGGGCATGGCGTGCTTTGCGAAGGGCAGTGAGCTTGCTCGTTGGTGCACCGCAAGCAGTCCGTTGGTAATTGCATGAAGAGGACTGATCAGCTCACAATGAGAATCCTGGCGAACGGAGTTCCATCAATGTCGATCCGCTCGATCGCGCTGGCTTTGCTGATCGTCACGGCAACAGCAACGCCAGTGCGGGCGGACTCCGGTATCGTTCAGGCCGTCGTCACGAAGGGTGGATTTATTGTCGGCGTCGGCGGCGGGCGCGGTACATTGATCTTTCACGATCGCAGCTATCCGCTGGTTTTCGGCGGCATGGGTCTCGGCGCGACCATCGGCCTGTCGACGGCGAAGCTGGGCGGACATGCCTACCACCTGAAAAAGCCGGCCGACATCGAGGGAACGTACACTGCGATCGGATCCGGGGCAGCGCTTGCCATCGGACAAGGTGGCGTACGGCTGAGAAATGCAAAGGGCGTTGTTCTTCAGCTCGCTGGAGCACGGGTTGGGGTTGAGCTATCCATCGCCTTCAGCGGCGTGACGGTCAGGTTGCGCTAACCTCGAAAGCCCATATCCAGTTCGCCTCGCAAGTCCTGAAGGGGGAATGGCTTGAGCAGAAGTGATCCCGTATTGATCGACCTAGCGCTTCAGGGCGGCGGCTCCCATGGGGCGTTCACCTGGGGCGTGCTCGACCGTTTGCTGGAGGAGCAGCGGTTGCGGATTGCCGGCATCTCCGGCACATCGGCGGGTGCGATGAACGCAGCGGTGCTGGCGGATGGCTGGACCGACGGAGGAGCCGAAGGCGCTCGCGCTGCGCTCGAAGAATTCTGGCAGCGCGTATCGCGCGCCGCTGCCTTGAGCCCGTTGCAGCGCTCTCCGCTCGATCGCTTGATGGGTCGGTGGACGCTGGATACGTCACCTGCCTATCTCGCGATGGATTTGATGAGTCGGGTCTTCTCTCCCTACGATCTTAATCTCATGGGCTTTAATCCGCTGCGCAGCATTCTCTCCGGAATCATCGATTTCGACCGGCTGGCCCGCTCGCCGATCAAGCTGTTCGTCACCGCCACGAAAGTGCGAACCGGCCGCGGACGGATTTTCCGCAATGGCGAGGATCACGCCTGACGTGCTGCTTGCGTCGGCGTGCCTTCCCACGATGTATCAGGCGATCGAAATCGATGGAGAGGCATATTGGGACGGGGGTTACGCGGGCAACCCAACCATCACGCCGCTGGTCCGTGAAAGCGACGCGCATGACACCATTCTGGTGCAGATCAACCCCCCAGAGCGGGCGGAGACGCCGCGGACGGCGGTGGAGATCCTGAATCGGCTGAACGAGATATCGTTCAATTCGCCGCTCGCCAAGGAACTGCGCATGATCGCACTGCTGCGACAGGTGGTCGATCCGGGCAGCGGCGACGGTGCCCGCTGGGCACAGATGCGCACGCACTGGATCAAGTCGGACCTGCTGGCGACCTTTGGCGCCTCCTCAAAGCTCAACGCCGAGTGGGATTTCCTCGCATTGTTGCGCGAGGAGGGACGGCGCGCCGCGGGTGAGTTTCTGGATGCTCACGCCGATGATCTGGGCGAGCGATCCACCGCTCACCTCGATGTGCTGTTGGCGGAATCCTGATGCAGGCGCTGGCTCGCAAGGAGAACTCGCGTCGATACGTCTGATCCGCTTCAGTCGGCTCCGAGCACTATTCTTTGCCGAAATCGGCCGCGCGGGAGCCGTCATGACAGACAGACAAAACAGACGGCTCATCTATGAGGGTGCTCCCAGTCGAGAAGGTCAATTTGGTCTAACGCCCGACGCGACGCGCCGAGGAAAACAACAAGCCGCAGGCCGTCGGTCAAGTACGGGTCGCCACCGAGATTCACGCGCGGATTGGGCATCGTCGATGCGCCGACGCCCCGCACATAACCGAAGCGCGAAACCGCGCCCGACATCATCAGGTCCTGCAGCAGATAGAAACGGTCCTGATCGACATCGGGGCTGATCCGATGCGTGGTCAAGTACCAAACCTGCGTGGTCAGCTTGATTCCAATGTCGCGGCTGATTTGGCCGATCCAGACCTGCAGTCCGTCGATCGTGAACGGTGCGAGCCATAGCCGAAGATGGTTGCGCAAGCTGATATTGTTGCGCGCCTTCTGAAGCGCCACCTCCTGCTCGCGCCCGAAAACGTGCAATGGGCTCACCGGCGCGTTGAGATATTCGTTGCGGAACAGGAAGGCTTGGATCGTTCGGTAGGTGCTGTGAAGATCGAACGGCTCGTCAAGCTTCCACCCGCGCCCGATGAATGAAAACAGCGCATCCAGTCCGCGGCCGACAATCACGATATTGAGCGGATCGCCATTCTTTTCGCCGTTCTTGCTCGCGGCGCAGCATGGTAGCTGCGCCAGCTTCTCGCGCAGCGTCGGCAGGTCGACCTCCTCGACCATGCTTGAGGGATAGATGTTTGCAAAATCGACTTTTTCGATCGCATAGGAAACGCCGCGGACACCTGGGATCGGCAGCGCGAACCTGAACAGGAGTTCCTCGGTGCCTGTTTCGAATCCAACCGTAAATAGTTTCCGGCCGCCTTCGCGATGCGTGAAGACGAACCCCGCGGCGGTTTGCTTGGTTGGGACGATCTCCGGCATCCTTGTGCGCGCGACCGCGGCTGTAATGGATGCATTCGCGCTGCCCCTCCACCAGGCTCGAAGCAGCCGTTCAACCTCGGCTTCCGAAAAGTAGTTCGGATCAGTGACGATTGGCAGAAACTGCAGCGGAGAATCAGCACCATTGTTCACGCTGAGCCAGATTGCCTGAATGCCGTGATCAGCGAGCGACGCGCCGAAATAGCGCTCGCTTTCGTCGTCCGTGAGCACGGCGGCACGGACGGTCACCGCGCCCCGCTCGCGAACGTCGGCACGCGAGACGAAAGACTGCTCCGCGACCGGATCGGGGCCGCCGGTCCCCCATTGGCTCATCGCAGCAAGCAATGCGAGCAGCGCGAGTGTCAACCACAGCCAGCGCCACCTGGCTAGAGCTCTCCAAATTTGCCGCTGAGCCGTTCCGGGCATCATCAGCCTCCAGTCGGGAAAGCGCCAATTCAGTTTATCGAAATTTGAGACGGTTCGCGAGAGCTCGCTCCTGCGAACTCGCGCTGGAATCGACCGAGCGACCGGGTTGTCTCGGTTTCGACGCACTTGCCAGCAACATCAACCAAAACTAGCATCCGCGCAGGCGTACTGGTCAAAAAATACAACCATGTTGGAGGAGGAGCGCCTGTGCATCACCAACCCGAACATCCCACAGACTGCAATTGCCTGGCTCGGCGGAATTTTCTCATGATGGCGGGCCGTGCGGCCGCGGTTGGAGTGAGCGGCGGCAGCCTCTTCCTCGCGGATGAGGCCCGCGCAGACGCCCTGACCAAGGAGCTGCGCGACAAGCTGACGCCGGATCAAATCATTCAGGCGATGAAAAACGGAAACAAGCGCTTTCGAAAAGGCGAAAGGAAAGAACGCAATTATCTGCGGGAACAAAGGGCAAGCGCTTCGGGACAATATCCGGCGGCCGCGTTGCTCAGCTGCATCGATTCGCGCGCCCCGGCCGAGGTCATCATGGACCTCGGCATCGGCGATATCTTCAACAGCCGTGTCGCGGGCAATATCGAAAATCCCGATATTCTCGGGAGCATCGAGTTCGCCTGCAAACTCGCCGGTGCGAAAGTCGTGCTCGTCATGGGCCACACCGCCTGCGGTGCAATCAAAGGCGCAATCGACAACGCGGAGCTCGGCAACTTGACCGGGCTGCTCGCTAAGATCAAGCCGGCGGTCGAAACGACAACTTACTCGGGCGAGCGATCTGCGAAGAACTACGCCTTCGTGGATGCTGTCGCGCGAAAGAACGTCGAGCTCACCGTCGCAAACATTCGGAAAGATAGTCCTGTGCTTGCTGCGTTGGAATCGAAGGGCAGCATTAAGATTGCGGGCGCCATGTACAATTTGGAGAACGGCGCGGTGGAGTTCTTCGACTGAGGCTCGCGCGGGGGCGGAATGACCGCAGCGATGGAGCCCAGCCGAGCCTCCAATATCGCCGTGATCTCGCCGCTGCTGGCGAGAATGCGAAATCGCTGGCCTTGCGAAGCCGCCCACTACGGCTCACAATTCGGTTCAGCTTCCAGGATCGGGGGAATTTCCCATGAGGCAACGCTGGTTTTTGCTGATAACAGCCACAGCTCTGCTCTTTGCCGGGCCGGCGGCCGCCCAAAACGGTGCGAAAGTGGGCTTGTTGAGTTGCAAGATGGGTCCATCGGTGGGCCTCATTGTTGGCTCTCGCCAGCATATGCAGTGTCGATTTACCCCCGACGCGGGCGGCGCTTCTGAGCTCTACTCAGGAACCGTCACGCGCGTGGGTCTCGATGTCGGATTTAGGGCGGGCGGCGTCATGGGATGGGCCGTGTTCGCTCCGACAGCCGCGGTTCCACATGGCGCTCTCCGAGGCAACTACGCTGGAGCAAGCGGAGACATCTCGCTTGGCCTGGGCGCTGGCGGGAAGCTGCTGGTCGGCGGTTCGCATCATACGATATCGCTGCAGCCGCTCGCCCTTCAGGGGCAGGTGGGAGTCAATCTTGCGTTGGGAGTGGCCGGCCTCGCGTTACGCTGAGCTTCGGAGCAGCGAGGACGTCCGCAAGTGCCGCTAATGGAGTCTCCTCCAATTTCATTGCGGGGACAGAACTTGCTGGCTGACAACGCCCGCCTTCGATTCGTTTCCTGCGAGCTGTTGCCCATCGGCAAGCCGGCGCTTAATCATTCCCATGACCGATGTAACCTCGTCAAACGCCCTCGAATGCGACTCGCCCTGCAGATGGGTCAAATCGAATACCAGAACGTTCTCCCGACTGAGTTCGCTCTTGTACGGCTCCTCATCGGGATTGACATCGCCGAGCCGTGTTGCGCCTCCCCATAGCGACTTCGATACTTTGAGCGCGCGATCGTCTTGCGAAAGGAATAACCCGAAGCGGGGCCGCGAATTGCCCATCTGCTGCATCCGATCGCGAAACACGTTGAAGTCCACGTCGGGAGCGACAAGCAGCACGTTCTTGACCTTTGCGCCGATCTTGCCGGTGCGCATCGATCTTGACTGCAGCGCCTCGAGCGTAAGCTGACAGCCCATCGAATGACACAACACGGTTACCTCCTTCACATTTGGACTGAGGGCGACCGAATCGAGCAATTGATCCAGCGAGTCACGAGACTGGCTCGCGCTCTCACGGTCGTACTCATAGGCACGCAGTCCAATCACACCTCGCGATGGCCACGAGAAAAGAATGGGGACCGCAGGAGCCTTCGAGTCCTGGATGATCTGCGCGAGGCGGTACGCCGCATCATCGAAACGATTGTTGAATCCATGCACAAATATGATCGCTTTGCTTCGGCGGGTCGCCTTCGCGACGCTGCCAACTGCGGCGCTGAAGGCTGGCTTGTCCAGGTACTCGGCCGATACAGTCACGAAGTCCCGGTGCGGATCTCCTGGTGGAGAGGGCGGCCATTGGATCTCGCCGATCTTGCGCGCCTCGTCGGGAGGAATTGAAACGGCAATCCGCGCATAGGACATTTCGGGAGCGCGCTCAGTATTGAACATCTCTCCGGTGTCCGTCGAGCGCTGCCGCGTTGTGGCAATCAGTATAGGAACGCGCGATGAGCCTTCCGCGGATTCGGCCGTCGGGACGAGAACACCTTCTAACGGGCGGCCCGCACAGGAGCAGCAAGCCAATGATATCAGCAAGGCTGCGATGGCCCGCAGACCATTCGGAGCAACCGCGGCGCCCGGCCGCCTCCGTACGCAAATTGCCAGCCCCATGTCGGCACCAACATGGGCGATAGCGGCGGAGAATTGCGAATACTATGCCGGTCGCCCCCTTGCGAACAGTTGACTTGCGTCCAACACGCCTGTCAAGCGAACGGAAGACAATTTTGCCACCTGTATCGCGCGTGAACGCTCGGTCCGAGGGGCGGTCATCGATCATAAAGCGTCGCCCCGGCGCGTTGGTTACCGCACATATATGCCGTAAGCAGGAGTTAGCGGCTCATTCCTGCCGTACGAGCTGAACAATTCACAATGAGAAGCAATCTGAGCCACGCGGAAGCGATGGCTGCGGTTTTCGCAAGCGGCGATCCTATTTGGTCCGTGCCAACAGAGGCGCAAGCACAGCCACGAGTTCGGCTTGCCGATGCACGCCGGTCTTTGCGAAAATGCTCTTGAGTTGGCTTCGGCCGGTTTCCTTGGCGATGCCGAGTTGCTCCGTGGCCATTTCGAGCAGCTCGCCCGAAGCCAATCGCGCCGCGAGCCGAGCCTCGGCCTCGCTCAATCCAAAGGCTACCTGCAGCGCCGCTTGCGGCGGTCGCGATGCGTCGTCCGGGTCGATCAGAATAATGACACCCTGGCAATCCGCCAGCGCATTGGCAGTCATGCTTGCAAGCTTGGCAGGATACGCGAACAGAGGCCTCTGACCCGTCCGCGGCAGCGGCACCGGCGGCGAGAGGCCGCCCTCAATACGTCGCCACAACAAATCATGGAGGGCGCGCTCCAATGCGCAGGTGGCATCCTTGTCTTTGGCAACCAATCTTCTATTCGCGATTCGAATGTCGCCCATTAGGAGCCGTTCTGCAGAGGGATTGATCTTGAAGGCTTCGCCCGCGCGGTTGATCAAGACCACGGCGGTACCGCTGACTTCGAATGCTTCCAGTGCTCCCTTTGTTGTGGCGCATCCCATCGCGCGAGCAAGGGCTGCACTTGCCGAAAGACGGCTCGACAACCGAGCAAGTTGCCGCTTTTCGCTTTCCGAAAATGGGCCTTGCTTGATCGTGCGCTGGAGAGACAAACACCACAGATCTTCCCCGCAACGCACACCGACGCCCGCAAACCAGCGCAAACCGTGCGGGGCCAGGAACTCTTGATAATAGGGGTGGCGCTTTATTCTGTCAGTACTTGAAATGTCGAGATCGTCAGTGACGCCTCGTTGCATCATGATGTTGATGCCACGAGTTCGCTCATCCCGCAGATACCAACTTTGTCGAAAATACGTGTCGGCTGAGTCGTTCATCCGTTCCGTGAAAGGGACATTCGGAATCAGGCCCCCTTTTATCGGGAGAAGAATAGCCCCAAAACTTTCGGTGAGAGCTGTTGCAGTTTCCAAAGCTGTTATCCACGACGCAGGATTCAGAGCTGCATCCGTGAAAGCCTGCTCGATGGGGTCAAGATTCCAATTTGACACCTCATTCCCCCAAACTTCCGACCGAGGAAACTGGAGTCAGTACCCGGCCGCCCGGAAAGCTATTAGCGCAAATTAGCAGTAAATTAGCGGTTGTCTAACCCAAACGGGTCAAGACTCCGGAAATCGAAGCTGGTTCAATCCGTTAATCGGCAGTTTCATTAACCATCGACTTTAACGAAGTCATCTATTCCAAGGCCGCTGCCGGACGCAGCGCGATCATTTCTTAAGTTATTGTGGGGGGCAGTTTGAATTACCCCGGGCGATATGCGTCGGATCTATCGGATACTCAATCCGTCCATTTCGATTTTGGTTTGGCGGACCACGGGCACGCCGGCACGTTCAGAATTCCGGACGCGCATCTTCTGTTCTCTGGGGACTATCAGAGATCAGGCAGCGATCTGATCATTTCGGATCAGCTTCATCACGTCGTCGTCCCGAATTATTTTCATGGCGAAAAGCGACCCTCGCTGGTGTCGCCGGAGGGAGCGGCGCTCGATGCAAGTGTCATCGATGCTCTGACCGGCCACGTTGCGTATGCGCAAGCAGGAGGGGCTGCTCCTGCCGCCAAGGTTGTCGGTCATGTCGTCAAGATGTCCGGCAGCGCCAGCATCGTACGCAACGGCGTCGCCATCGTGATCAATACGGGCGATACGCTCTATCAAAATGACGTCGTGCAGACCGGCAGTAATTCCACGCTGGGCCTGGTTCTGGATGACGGTACGGCTTTCAACTTGTCCGCAAATGCGCGGTTTATGTTGAATGACTTCAACTTCGACGCGAACGGTACCTCCAACAGCTCGCTAATGACCTTGGTCCAAGGTGCGGCAAGCTTCGTAGCAGGTCAGATCGCGCCAACAGGCGATATGAAGGTTGCAACACCCGTCTCGGTCATCGGCATCCGCGGCACCGCTGTAATACTCGATATCTCATCGACAGATGGAACGGTGTCGGTCTCCGTCGTCGATCAGCACGACAATCAAGTGCATGCGATACAGGTTTACAATACTCTGGGTGTTTTGATTGCGACGGTGGCGAGCAATGGCCCGGGCCTGATCCTGACTCCGACAGCAGCGCTCAATGTGATCGCTCAGGAGAGCAATAAGACTACTGACCAGATAACGCAGGAATTCAACGCATTCCAGCAGGTATTGAATACCTATGATACTGGAAAGCAGCAGTTCCCGAACCTGCCGCAGCACACCGAAAACAACACGAATCAAAATAATACCAACACTGGGACGACCAGGACCGCCGCTATGGGCAGTACTCCGGTTCTGTCGAGCGATCCTCCTGCGACGACGGTGCTTGCCAGTGACAACAAAGGCGAGGGCGGCGGCGAACCTGTTTCTGAGGTGACGGCAACACCAATTGGCTCTGGGGCGCTCGTGGTAAGCGCCGCGCTTCCGCCGGTCCAGTCGTCGAGTACAACATTAGTCGTCACGCCGCTGGCGCCGGTTGAAATCACCGGCACGGGCGGCCCAACCAACCAGTCGAGCCAGACTATCATTGGAACAGTCGACGCGGCCTTCGTTGGGACGATCATCACGATTTTAGATACCTACAATGGTGTCACGACCGTGCTCGGCAACGCCACGGTTACCGCCGGAGGAGTTTGGAGCGCGAACGTTACGCTCTCCGGAAACGGCTCGCACACCATCGTAGCAGAGGACGCCGCGGCCGACAGTACAAGTACTCCGGTGGTGTTCACGCTGGAGGCTGTGCCGCCCGCGGTCGCGATCAGCACCGCTGGGACGACAACTACCCAGGCGACGCAGACGCTCTCTGGCACAGTCACGGCGGCGGCAGGCGAGGCCGCGATCGGCTCGACCGTGACCCTGTTCGATACCGTCAACGGTGTCACCACCCAGATCGGCACGGCGAAGGTGGGCAGCGACGGGACCTGGAGCACCAGCGTGACGCTGTCGGGTAATGGGACCAACAGCATCGTAGCCCAGGATACCGACGCGGCCGGCAACACCGGCAGCAGCGCGCCGGTGACCTTCACCCTGGCGACCACAACGCCGACGATTGCAATCACGACACCGATCGCCGGGGACAACATCATCAACAAGGCGGAAGCCGCAGCCGGCGTCGCCATCTCAGGCACGGCAATCGCCGCCAGCGGCGGTGCGGCGGTAGATGGCCAGACCGCGACGATCACGATTGTCGATGGTTCGAACGCCGTCAAGGATACCTACACCGCGGCCGTGACCAACGGGACCTGGTCGGTGAATGTGACGGCGGGGCAGGCGCAGGGGCTGGCTGACGGCAACTACAGCATCTTGGCCAACCTGTCGGATGCTGCCGGTAACGCAGCGGCTCCCGCGAGCCAGGCGATCTTGGTGGACGAGACGGCGCCCACGGTCGCGATCACGACCCCGATCGCGGGCGACAACATCATCAACCGGAGCGAAGCGGCGGCCGGGGTCACCATCTCCGGCACGGCCGCCGCCGGCGCCGCGGTGAATGGCCAGACCGCGACGATCATCATTGCCGACGGTTCGAACGTCATCAAGGACATCTATATCACGCCGGTGACGAACGGGACCTGGTCGGTGAATGTGACTGCGACGCAGGTCCAGGCGCTAGCCGACGGCAGCTACAGCATCACGGCCGACATCACTGATACGGCCGGCAATGCGGCGCCGACGGCAAGCCAGACGATTGCAGTGGAGACGCTGGCGTCGACGGTGACGATCAGCACTAGCGGGGCGACTACCAATCAGGCGGCACAGACGATCTCCGGCAGCGTCATCGCAGGCGATGCTGCGGTCGGAAGCACGGTGACGCTGTTCGATACCGTCAACGGTGTCACCGCCCAGGTCGGTACCGCGACCGTCGGCAGCGGCGGAGCCTGGTCGACCAGCGTGACGCTGTCGGGCAATGGCACCCACAGCATCGTCGCCCAGGATACCGACGCCGCCGGCAACACCGGCAGCAGCGCACCGGTGACCTTTACGCTGGCTACCGCGGCGCCGACGATTGCGATCACGACCCCGATCGCGGGCGACAACATCATCAATAAGAGCGAGGCGGCGGCCGGCGTCACCATCTCGGGCACGGCGACCGCTGGCAGCGGCAGTGCGGCGGTGAACGGCCAGACCGCAACGATTACGATCCTCGATGGTTCGAACGCCGTCAAGGACACCTTGACCTCGACGGTGACCAACGGGACCTGGTCGGTGAATGTGACGGCAGCACAGGCCCAGGCGCTGGCCGACGGCAGCTACAGCATCAAGGCGAACGTCTCGGATGCGGCCGGCAACGCAGCTACCAACGCGAGCCAGGCGATCACGGTGGACGAGACGGCGCCGACGATCGCGATCACGACGCCGATCGCCGGCGACAACATCATCAACAAGGCGGAAGCCGCGGCCGGGGTCACCATCAGCGGCACAGCCACCGCCGGAAGCGGCGGTGCGGCGGTAAACGGCCAGACCGCAACGATCACGATCCTCGATGGTTCGAACGCGGTCAAGGACACCTTGACCTCGACGGTGACCAACGGGACCTGGTCGGTCAACGTGACGGCAGCGCAGGCCGAGGCGCTGGCCGACGGCAGCTACAGCATCAAGGCCAACGTCTCGGATGCGGCCGGCAACGCGGCGCCGACCGCGACGCAGGCGGTCGCGCTGGAGACGCTGGCGCCCACGGTGACGATCAGTACGGCGGGGACGACAACCAGCCAGGTGACGCAGACGATCTCCGGCACCGTCACGGCGGCTGTAGGTGAGGCAGCGGTCGGCTCGACCGCGACCCTGTTCGACACCGTGAACGGTGTCACCACCCAAGTTGGCACGGCGACGGTAGGCAGCGGCGGGGCCTGGAGCACCGGCGTGACGCTGTCGGGTAATGGGACCAACAGCATTGTGGCGCAGGATACCGATGCCGCCGGTAACATCGCCAGCAGCACGCCGGTGGTCTTCACGCTGGCAACCGCGGCGCCGACGATCGCGATCACGACCCCGATTGCCGGCGACAACATCATCAATAAGACCGAGGCGGCGGCTGGCGTCACCATCTCAGGCACGGCCACCGCGGGCAGCGGTGGTGCGGCGGCGAACGGCCAGACCGCAACGATCACGATCCTCGACAGTTCGAATTCGATCAAGGACACCTATACGGCAACGGTGACGAACGGCACCTGGTCGGTGAACGTGACGGCGACGCAGGCGCAGGCGCTGGCCGATGGCAGCTACGGCATCAAGGCGAACGTGTCGGATGCCGCCGGCAATGCAGCCACGACCGCAACGCAGGCGATCACGGTGGCCGAGACCGCGCCGACGATTGCGATCACGACCCCGATTGCCGGCGACAACATCATCAACAAGAGCGAGGCGGCGGTTGGCGTCACCATCTCGGGCACGGCCAGCGCCGGAAGCGGCGGTGCGGCGGTGAACGGCCAGACCGCAACGATCACCATTGTCGATGGTTCGAACGCCATCAAGGACACCTATACGGCGACGCTGACGAACGGCACCTGGTCCGTGAACGTGACGGCAGCACAGGCGCAAGCGCTGGCCGATGGCAGCTACAGCATCAAGGCCAATGTCTCGGATGCGGCCGGCAATGCGGCGACGACCGCGACGCAGGCGATCGCGCTGGAGACGCTGGCGCCCACGGTGACGATCAGTACGGCGGGGACGACAACCAACCACGAGACGCAGACGATCTCCGGCACCGTCACGGCGGCTGTAGGTGAGGCAGCGGTCGGCTCGACCGTGACCCTGTTCGACACCGTGAACGGTGTCACCACCCAGGTCGGCACCGCGACCGTCGGCAGTGGCGGGGCCTGGTCGACCAGCGTGACGCTGTCGGGTAATGGGACCAACAGCATTGTGGCGCAGGATACCGACGCGGCCGGCAACACCGGCAGCAGCGCACCGGTGACCTTTACGCTGGCAACCGCGGCGCCGACGATTGCGATCACGACCCCGGTTGCCGGCGACAACATCATCAATAAGAGCGAGGCGGCGGCTGGCGTCACCATCTCAGGCATAGCCACCGCCGGCAGCGCTGCGGTGAACGGCCAGACCGCGACGATCACGATCCTCGACAGTTCGAACGCCATCAAGGATACCTTGACCTCGACGGTGACCAACGGCGCATGGTCGGTGAACGCGACGGCGGCACAGGCGCAGGCGCTGGCCGACGGCAGCTACAGTATCAAGGCGAACGTCTCCGATGCCGCCGGCAATGCGGCGACTACCGCGACGCAAGCGATTACGGTGGACGAGACGGCGCCGACGATCGCGATCACGACGCCGATTGCCGGCGACAATGTCATCAACAAGTCGGAAGCCGCGGCCGGCGTCACCATCTCAGGTACCGCAACGGCCGGCAGCGCGGCGGTGAATGGCCAGACCGCAACGATCACGATCCTCGACAGTTCGAACGCGATCAAGGACACCTTGACCTCGACGGTGACCAACGGGACCTGGTCGGTCAACGTGACGGCAGCGCAGGCGCAGGCGCTGGCCGACGGCAGCTACAGCATCAAGGCGAACGTCTCGGATGCGGCCGGCAACGCGGCGGCCACCGCGACGCAGGCGATCACGGTGGACGAGACGGCGCCGACGATCGCGATCACGACGCCGATCGCCGGCGACAACATCATCAACAAGACCGAAGCGGCGGCTAGCGTCACCATCAGCGGTACAGCCACCGCCGGCAGCGGCGGTGCGGCGGTGAACGGCCAGACCGCGACGATTACGGTCCTCGATGGTTCGAACGCGGTCAAGGACACCTATACCACGTCGGTGACCAACGGGACCTGGTCGGTGAACGTGACGGCAGCGCAGGCCCAGGCACTGGCCGACGGCAGCTACAGCATCAAGGCCAATGTCTCGGATGCCGCCGGTAATGCGGCGTCGATCGCGACCCAGGCGATCGCAGTCGAAACAATCGCGCCCACGGTCGCGATCAGCACCGCGGGGACGACGACCACCCAGGCGACGCAGGCGATCTCCGGCACTGTGACCGCGGCTGCAGGCGAGGCCGCGATCGGCTCGACGGTGACCCTGTTTGACACGCTGAACGGCGTCACCACCCAGGTCGGCACTGCGACGGTAGGCAGCGGCGGGGCTTGGTCGACCGGTGTGACGCTGTCGGGTAATGGGACGAACAGCATCGTCGCCCAGGACACCGATGTGGCCGGCAACATCGGCAGCAGCACGCCGGTGACCTTCACGCTGACGATCATCGCCGGGGGTTGGGGAAACCCCAATGGCGGAAGTTGGACCAGTTCGGGAAACTGGAGTTCGGGGTCGATTCCAACGACGACGACAAACGTGGTGTTCAGCCCGATCGGTGCAGCGACACCTTACACAGTCACGGTTCTGCCTGGCGACGTGGCCACAGCCAACTCGATCACATTGAACGATCCCTTCCTTATTTTGGTCGATGAAGGCACGCTGACGATCGCCGGCTCACTGGTCACAGAGTCCGGTTTCCTGGAAATCGAGAATGGCGGAACGCTATCGCTTGGGGGCGGTTCGTTCTCCGTGGTCGGCTTCGCGGGAACGGGCGGCAATCTGGTGCTGGGATCCGGCTTCACCGGAACGATAGATGCGATCTCCACGGCGACTGGCCCCGTGACGCTCTCCGGCAGTGGCGCCGATACAACGACGATTGGTGATGCCATTGATGTCCAGGCAGTCGGAGGGACCCTGGCTAGCCCGGCCACACTAGCAATAACCCTAAGCGGTGCGATCACGGGGGCAGCCACTGGCATAGATGCCGTTCAACTTGGAGATGGCGACATTTTAGTCGCAACGAGCGGACCTGTTATCGGTCTGGCCGGTCGCGGTATTTTGGCTGAAGAGAGTTCGACCGGAGTAGGTAACATCCTCGTCGATGGCACCGGAGATGTGACGGGAACGCGCAACAACGGCAATGCTAGCGGCATTGTCGCTGAAAACCTCAATCCGGCGAATAGCGGCAGCGTCGCCGTACTGCAAACGGGGAATATAGTCGGTGGAACCGACGGGATTCACGCATTCACGGACGGTAATGGCAACGTTGTCGTTACGACAGCCGCCGGCAAAACCATTTCGGGTGCAACTCGCTATGGGATTGAAGCGGCCTCATTCGGCACCGGAAGCATTTCGGTCACGACCGCAGCGAATGACACTATCAAGTCAGCGAGCGTCGGCCTCAACGTTTACAATCAGGCGACCTCCGTTCAGCAAACCGGTGGAACGACCGTCAGTACGATTACGGTAGCGGCTAGCGGCGCGATCAATTCAGGAGCCTTGCCGACAGGCAGTGGCTCAAGGCCCGCAGGTATACTCGCCGGCTATGCGGGTGGCACGACAGCCACGCCAAACGCCAACGTGTTTGGAAATGTCACGATCAGTAATTTTGCAAACATCAATTCCGTGGGTGGAGACGGAATCCGGGGTTACAACTACGGCGGCGGGAACGTAACCATCAGCGATCAATCGAATACAACCATCACGGCGTCCGAGTTTGGCATCGATGGTTCGAGCTACGGCGTTGGCAATGTTTCAGTCTCGACAGTTGCTGGAGATGTCATCAATTCAGGAAGTGCCGGTCTGCAGGCAATTAATCTTGCAACCTCGATTCCAGGTACGGCCCTCTCGACAGTCAGCGTCACCGCCAACGGGACAATCAATTCCGGAACAGCTTTGACGCCCGGAGGCGCTCAGCCCCAGGGAATTTCTGCAGGATATCTTCCCGGAAATATTCAAGCCACCAATGACAACGTCAACGGAACGGTCAGCGTTGACAATTCCGCCAATATTACAGCGGCGGCCGGCTGGGGGATCAACGCATATAACTTTGGCGATGGCTCAATCACCATAACCGATGAGGCGGGCACGACGGTGTCCGGCGCGCAATACGGCATTCAGGCCTATTCGCAGGGGAGCGTCTCTGGAAATCTGACGATCACCATTAAATCGTCCTCCACAAAAACGACGGTAAGCGCGGGGTCCTTGTATGGTCTGGCGGCGCTTAATGCCTTTGAGCGCGATCCCGGCAACATTTTGATTAAGACTTCCGATACGACTTCCAGCACTGACATCATCAATATCAATTCCGGCGGAAGTGGAATTCAAGCGAGCAATCAGACCAATCCGACGACCGGCACCGCCTCGAGCCAGATCTCGATCACCACATCAACCGGAACGACAATCAACTCCGGTTTCGACATCAACACGGGAGGCAACCAACCTGGCGGCATCTGGGCGGGCTATGCGCCTGGCGGAACGGTGCAAACGATCAACACCCATGTCGCCGGTAACGTGATCGTTGACAATTCCGCAACGATTAACGCGGCGTCAGGCGTCGGGATCGGGCTCTACAACGCGGGCGTCGGAAATATCACTGCGACGCTGGAGGCATCGTCGTCGATCAATGCCGTCACCGCAGGCCTCAATGTGTTCGCCCAGGGTGGCGGCAGTGTGACGATCGTCAACAAGGGGACGATAACAGCCCCGAGCGGCACGGGAATTATTGCTGGGACCGGCAACGGACTTGCCACTACAGGGAACGGCATTCTTTCGATCAATAATTCCGGCACCATCAGCTCGCTCGGGGTCGCGAGCAATTCCGTCATTCAGATCAATAATTTCAGCGCACAAGACGCAACCCTTACGAATTCCGGAACGATTACTTCAACTCTGTTCTCAAGCGGCATGAGTGTTGCGATAGGAGCCTTCAGCGGAAACAGCATCACCGGCAATAACGGTCGCGTCATCGTCAACAATTCAGGCACCATATCCGGCGATGTCGCCTTGGGGACGTCGGCTTTCAATTCGTCGCCCAATGTAGCTTTCAAGATCCTGGCGGCCACGTTCAACAACAACTCTGGTGGCATCTGGCGTGTCAACGGATCGAATTCGTTCGGCGGCATCGCCGATACGATCAACAATCTCGGTAGCATCGATATTACGGGCGCAAGTAGTTTCTTCGCCGCGACCGGAGGCACCCTCGCGTTCAACAATTCCAACCAGGTGACAATCGAAGCGAACAGTGCGGCTGTTATCGGCGGCACCGTTTCAGGGAGTGGATCATTCTTGATCGGCGATCATGCTGAGCTTGAATTCGCTGGCTCCGTCGCATCTGGCCAAACGGTTTCCTTCACGGGCGGAAATAGCTTGCTGACGCTTGATAGTCCGTCGAACTTCAATGGGACAATTGCCGGGTTTTCACTTCGTGACGCCATCGCGCTTCAAAATGTTGCGCTCTCCAGCGCGAGTGTTAACGGCGCGACAACATTTGCAATCAATGCCAGCGAAACGCTGACGGCGCCGGTCGGATCGGTGTTCAGCGTCCTCTACAGTAGTCCTTCAGGAAGCGAAATCGTGCTCGTTCCTGGATCAGGAACCACATTGAACGGTGCGTCTAGCGCGCCTGTTGTCTTCACCCCGAGCACGGCACAGTTCTATCAGCTTGTCGGCAACCCGATTTCAGGATCGGGCGTGAACGGAGTTACAATCAACGCCACCGATAGCAACCCTGCTGACTATATCACGGTTGAAATTGATCAGGCTTCACCGATTACGATTTCAGGCACTGTTGGAAACGGCGTCTCCGTGACGACGACAGGAGCCAATATAAGCCTGCTTAACGCCGCAAGTATCAGTGCCTCTGGATCCGGTACAGCGGGAATTTTTGCGAATGCTGCGAATGGCACGGCCACCGTCGCTGGCTCGGCGACCCTCGTTGACTACGGCAGCGTAACAGGCGGCCAAGTTGGCATTAAGGCCGTTACATCGGGTGCCAGCGTTACATCGGATACAGGTCCCCTCGATATTGTTGTTGGCGGGACCGCAACGATCACCGGCACGACGACGAGCACGACGTCAAACGGGATTGTAGCAATTTCGGGACTTGGCAGCTCGAGCGTGACGACATTGGCCGGCGTCACGGTCAACGCTGGTGCCAACGGCATCGTCGTCGAAAACCAGGCAACCTCCGTACCACAAGTGAACGGCGTCTCTACGTCGATCTCTGTGTCGACCGCCGGCACGATCAATTCGGGGCAGGGCAATCCGACGACGGGTGGCGAGCCGGCCGGAATTTTGGCGGCTTATCTTGGAGGAACCTCGCCACCATCAAGCATACCCAATCCGCCGCTCACTGGGATTCTTGGAGATATCTACGTCAACAACAACGCCAATATTAATGCCACCAGCGGAATTGGCATCGCCGCCTTTAACTATGGGACCGGTACGGTATCAGTGTCGGACGGTTCCGGTACGACGATTACCGCAAAGGCCGCCGGCGTAACTGCATCCGGCTTCACCCAATACGGAATCCTTGCTTTCAATTATGGGACCGGCAGCACCGCGGTTAGCACAGGGTTTGGTTCCAAAATCGACTCCGGTGGTACAGGTATCAACGCCGGAAACCAGGCGACCGTCATTGCCGCGGCAGCAGCGAGCACTGTCACTGTCGTCGCGCTCGGTACCATCACGTCGGGGGCGAATCCAAACAACGCGGGCGGTGCTCCTTCGGGTATCCAGGCGGGCTTCAATCCTGGAAATCTCGGAGTGTTCAACGCGAACGTAGCGGGCAACGTTCTCGTCAATGACGCTGGAAACATCACGGCCGCCGCTGGATCTGGTATCAGGGCCTACAATGATGGCGTCGGCAACGTTGCAGTAAATCTCGGGGGCGGTGCAACGATTCAGGCGCCTACTGCTGCCAATACTACGTCAGGAAAAGCCGCTTACGGAATAGACGCATACAATCTTGGTCCGGGCAGCGTTGCCGTCACGACGTCCTCAGGTGACGTGATCACCTCTGGCAGCTCCGGGATCAATGCGGTCAATGAGGCCACCGTTATCGCCGTGGCGGGCGCGCTGGTCACGGTTTCAACCGCCACCGGATCATCCATAACGACCGGGAACGTCGCGACCAACAGTGGAAACGCACCTTCCGGGATCTCCGCTGGTTTCCTGGGAGGGACGGCATCCACGTCAAACACCACTGTCAGCGGCACGGTTATCGTCAACAATGGAGCCAATATCTTAGCGACGGCAGCGGCGGGAAGCATAGGGATCAACGCCTATAATTTCGGAACCGGAGACGTTACGGTCAATGATGCCGCGGGCACCACGGTGTCCGGAGCCACGTACGGCATTTATGCGCACGCCGAAAGCGCAAGCGGTTATGTCAATGGGGTCGTCAGCGCTAGCGGAAATACCATCCCCGGTGCCGGAAATATAGCGATCAACGTCTACGCTGGCGCGAGCCCTTTCTCCCAGACGACCGTCAAAGAAACTTCTAACGCAAATGGAAGTTATGGCATCCTTGCGTTCAGCACCGATGTTGGGAATATCTCCGTTATCACCGGTGCCAATGTTACGATCGACTCTACTTCTGGAAGCTCCGGTATTGAAGCGGTCAACGAGGCGTCAGCGATATCCTCTCCGAGTTCAATTGTCGTAACCTCATCTTCAACGATAAATTCCGGCAGCGCGGTCACGGGCGGCGGCACAGGATCACCTCCTGGAGGAATCGTCGCTGGCTATCTGGGTGGCGCGAGCATTCCGACAATGTATCCCCTGAACAATCTCAGTGGAAATGTCGTGGTGAATAATTTTGGTAACATCACGGCCGCATCAGGCGACGGTATCCGTGCGTTTAACTTCGGCGTCGGCGATGTTACGGTTAACGATGGGGCGGGAACGATCATTGCCCAAGGCGGAATGAACACGACCGCTGGATATGGTGCGGGCATAAATGCCTCCAATGAAGGGACCGGAAACATCGATGTAACGACGGCGGCGGGTACCATGATCGATTCGCATTTGGCCGGGTCCGGTATTACTGCGGTCAACAAGGCTTTCGTGCCATTGCCTCTGGCGGGCACTGTCGTCGTTCCCTCCACTAGCGAAATTTCGGTCTCGGCCCATGGCACCATTTTGTCTGGAACTCTGCAGCCGCTGAGCGGAGATCCGGCAGCCGGTATTTTGGCTGGCTACAATCCGGATGCATCCGACCTCGCGAATCCAAACGTGAAGGGCAGCGTTTGGATCGACGATTACGCGACGATTACGGCCGCCACAGGGACCGATGGGATACGAGGCATAAATTACGGCATCGGCGCGGTAACCATCATAGCGGAGGCCGGGGCGGCGATTTCGGCCGGTCGCTATGGTATCGGTGCGTTTGCCTATGATGGCGGAAATGTAAGTGTCACCAATTATGCGAACGTGACGGCTACCACCGCGGCCATCGATGCGCAGTCCGCTGGCTCGGTCTTCATCGACAATTATGGGGCGATTACCGGAGACGTCATCAGTTCGGGGAATGCGACCTTCCTTAACGAGTCCGGGGGAATCTGGGATCTCGCCGGCGGTAGTACCTTTACGGGAACGAGCCAACTGATCAACGACGGAATCATTGATACCACCGGGGTCTCGAGCATCACCACCACCGGCTTGTTGAGTATCGTCAATGACGGGATGGTGGAGGTTCAATCCGGCACGTTTGATATTGGCGCGGCAGTCGCGGGTCTCGGCTTCTTTACGATCGATAGCGGAGGGTTGCTCGAGTTCGCCGCACCTGTCTCGACCGGGGCGACCGTTTCATTTCAAGGCACTGCCGCTACGCTGAAGCTCGACGATGTCGCGCATTTCCAAGGCGTGGTGGGCGGCTTCTCCTTTAGCGATACAATCGATCTTGTCGGTATCAATCCTGCGAATGTCAGCGTTAGCACTCCCGGCGTTGTGAGTTATGGAACCGGCTCCATTGCGCTGGGAGACAATTATGCTCCGTCTGGCTTTACCGTTACATCGGACACCCATGGTGGCACCGACGTTAGCTGGACGCATCAAGCGCCGATCATCTCAACCAGCGGCCTCAGCGTTGTTCAAAATAGCAATGGGACGACAACTGTTTCTGGCTTACAGATTTCGGATTCTGACGCCGCGGCGCCCACAGAAACCTTCGCGATCACCGCGACAACCGAAGACGCCAGCTCCGGCACCAGTGTCTCGCCTTCAAACGGCTCTGGCCTTTTGAGCGCCATCAACACAGAACTCGCGGCCGGCATCACCTACAATCCCGGCGCAACCCCGCCTGCGACCGATATGCTCACGCTTTCGGTGGTCGACGCCTTTGGCGCAACCGACGCAGTCAATTTCGTCTTTGCCTCCGCCCGGGTGGCGGCGGTGTGGATCAGTTTGTTTTCAACAAGACGACCGGCGCCCACACCATTACGGATTTCTCCACGATTGACGACCACATCGACTTGACGGCGCTGTCGTCGGTCGTGACTGCCGCCACGCTCAATTCCTGGTTCGCCAGCAACGTCAAGGCAAGCACGACGGACCCGTCCGATACCCTCATTACGGTGGGAAGCACCGAGACGATCACCCTGCACAATGTCCTGGCCGCGAATGTTCATGCCAGCGATTTTCTCGTCCATGCCTAAAACTCGGGCTTGAGCCCCATGACTACCTGTAGCAGCCAATGGATGCGATCATCTTTGCCAGCCATTCTACGATGTTTGCGATCGCTTGCGCCGGCCGATAGCGCTCTCGGCGTTTTATGCGCGAAGCTTGTGCCGGCAGTTGCCCGTTTGTGGCGAGAAGCGGGAACTATTTGATTTTACTGGCTCCCCGGGCTGGATTCGCTCACGCTGATTTTACTGATGAAATCAGCCTAGAGCCGCTTTTTACCAGCGTCCTCACCAGCAGGGATTAGGAATCATCAATGAACGGGGGCGGACATATCTCGGAGAACCTGGAAGTCAGCGCGTAACATGCTGAAAATGAAGAATTTTGTGGTGCTTCGCATTCGAGAGGGACAAATTGGGGACGGATCGGCTGAACGCTTCCCAAAGAGCCGTTCTGACGGCGGGACCTGCCCAACAGCCATGACGGGTGCAACCGCCGCTCGGTCGTCCTCTCGGGGCCGCCTAGCCTAGTAGACGGCATTGAACGCAGCGGCTCGGTTCCGGTTCGCTTCCGGGTCGACGCTGCAAGCCGCTGACTGATAAGCAATGGCTTAAGATGTAGTCAATCGGTAGACTGATAAGCGAACACATGAAAGCCTATCGGTTCAGCGACCACTGCTGTCGTCGCCATTTAGGGAAGTCACGATTTGGGCCAGTTAGATTGGGCCAGTTAGAAATGTCACCCGGTCGGGAGCAGGATAGCCGCCTTTCTGTGGGTTGGGGTTTACCTGCTTCTTGAGAGGGCGGCGCGTGAAGCCCCTCACATTGGGTAACGCGACGCCCGGGTGCCCATCTATCCATATCGGTGCATTCCGAGCGATCGCAAAACCGCTGGGTCACGTTTGCGCCCCGGTCGGCTTGATCTGAATCAATCTCCCGACCCGTTTTGCCCCTTTCATCCGAGTGCGGCGCTGCAGAACATTGCGTGGAGCTTCGCGTGTCCGCGCGACCATGGAGCGTCGTGAAGGCGCTGTCTTGCGAGGGCCTAATTTGAACGCTGTCCTTTCCTCACTAGCTGCTTACCTCGCCGCCGGCGTGCGACCGCCAACTCCGCTTGCCAAGGCAATCGTGCTGGTGCTGGTCGTTAAGCTGATCGCAATCGCGGGTGCCGGCGTTTTCCTATTTTCGAGCAGCGGGCGGCCGGTCGTCGACTCGAACGCGGTCTCGCGGCTGATAGGTCCGTTGGTGTCGTCTGGGAATGCGAGGAGACATTGACGTGCTCGAGTTGGACCCCATCGGCCTTGCGCGACTACAATTTGCTGTAACGGCCCTCTATCATTTCCTGTTTGTGCCGCTGACGCTTGGGCTGTCGTTCCTGCTTGCCGTCATGGAAAGCGTGTACGTGATGACAGGACGGGAAATCTGGCGTGATGCGACGAAGTTCTGGGGGAAATTGTTCGGCATCAATTTCGCCATGGGGGTTGCCACTGGCATAACCATGGAATTTCAGTTCGGAACCAATTGGGCCTACTACTCGCATTACGTTGGCGACATTTTTGGCGCCCCTTTGGCGATCGAAGGCCTGATGGCCTTCTTTCTCGAGTCAACTTTCGTTGGTCTGTTCTTCTTCGGTTGGGATCGGCTGCCGAAGCTCGGGCATCTGGCGGTGACGTGGCTAGTAGCGATCGGCTCCAACTTCTCGGCCTTGTGGATCCTCATCGCCAACGGTTGGATGCAGTATCCGACGGGCGCCGTCTTTAACCCCGAAACCATGCGGATGGAGCTGACGTCGTTCTGGGATCTGATTTTCAACTCGGTCGGCCAAGCCAAATTCGTGCATACGGTGGGCGCTGGCTACGTCACCGGCTCGATGTTCGTCGTTGCTATTTCGTCCTATTATCTGCTTTCCAACCGATTCCAGGCGTTCTCGAAACGGTCGCTCATCGTTGGGTCCGCGTTCGGCCTTACTGCAGCGCTGTGCGTGGTCGTTCTCGGCGACGAGAGCGGCTACACCGTATCCGAGAACCAGAAAATGAAGCTCGCGGCCATCGAGGGGATGTGGGAAACCGAGCCGGCCCCGGCCGGGTTCAACGTTGTCGGCATTCCAGACGCGCAGAGCCGCGAGGTCAAATACGCCGTCAAGATACCCTGGATGCTCGGCATCATCGCAACACGCTCGTTCAACCAGCCAATACCGGGAATCAATGATCTGGTTGCGCACGCCGAAGAGAGGGTTCGCAATGGGCTGATTGCGTATGACGCTCTCGAGAAAATCAAGCAGAACCGCGGCGACTCCCAGGCGAGGAAGCAGCTTCAGGAGCACGCCGCAGATCTGGGGTACGCCCTGCTGCTGAAGCGCTATGTCGCGGATCCGCGTACTGCAGATGCCGCAACCATTGCGCGCGCCGCCAGCGACACTGTTCCCAATGTCGGGCCACTGTTCTGGAGCTTCCGCATCATGGTGGCGCTCGGCCTTTATTTCATCGGGCTGTTCGCGGTCGCGTTCTGGAACGTTTCACTTCACAACTTTTCGCGGCGATGGCTGTTGCGCCTGATGCTCTGGTCGCTGCCGCTTCCCTGGATCGCGGCGGAGCTCGGCTGGGTCATCGCCGAATACGGCCGACAGCCGTGGGCGATCGACGGGGTGCTGCCGACGTTTCTTGCCGTATCTTCGGTATCGACCGCTCAGGTATTGTTCACCCTGACCGGCTTTGCCCTGTTCTATTCGTCCCTTCTCGTCATCGATATCATGCTGATGCTCAGATTCATCCGCATGGGACCGGTTGGCGCGCTGGGACTGCCGGAACCAGCGATGCGACCTGCAGCGCTGCCCGCGGAGTGAGGTAGACGCCATGACGACGATCCCGGTCGACTACGAAATCCTTCGGCTCGTGTGGTGGCTGCTTTTGGGCCTGTTGCTGATTGGCTTCGCCATCATGGATGGGTTCGACCTCGGGGTGGCGATGCTCTTGCCGTATGTGGCTCGCAGCGACATCGAGCGGCGCGTTACGATCAATGCCATTGGACCCTTCTGGGAAGGCAATCAGGTCTGGCTGATCCTCGGTGGCGGCGCGGTGTTCGCGGCATGGCCGCCTGTTTATGCCACATCGTTCTCAGGCTTCTACATCGCTATGTTTCTTGTTCTTGCGACGCTTATCCTGCGTCCGGTCGGGTTCGAATTCCGCAACAAGGTTGCCGACACGCGTTGGCGGACCTTCTGGGATTATGCCCTGTTCGCCGGCGGGCTGGTGCCGAGCGTGGTATTCGGGGTGGCTTTCGGCAACTTGTTGCAGGGCGTTCCCTTCCGCATCGACTCCGATCTGCGGTCTCTCTACGAGGGAAGCGGACTGTTCGAGCTGCTCAATCCATTCGGGCTGCTGTGCGGCCTCGTCTCCGCCGCAATGCTTGCTACCCATGGCGCGGTCTATCTCACGCTGAAGACGGATGGTCCGGTTCGGCAGCGTGCGCAAGAGTTCGTCAAAATTGGCGCCGCGCTCACCGTCATCCTATTTGCCTTGGCCGGCCTGTGGGTATGGCTCGGAATCGAGGGTTACGCCATCACCAGCACGGTGATGGGCGACGGGCCTTCGAATCCGCTCATGAAGACGGTCGTCCGCCAACCGGGCCAATGGCTCGCCAACTACGCAGCGCATCCTTGGATGATCGTAGCGCCTAGCCTCGGCATATTTGGTCCGCTGCTCGCCTTGCTCTTCACCATGGCTCAGAGAGGCGGACTGGCCTTTATTGCCAGCGCGCTCGGCATCCTTGGCATCATCGCGACCGCGGGACTGAGCATGTTCCCGTTCCTGATGCCATCGAATCTCGCCCCTATGGTGAGCTTGACCGTCTGGGACGCATCGTCGAGCCAGCTCACGCTATTCGTGATGCTGCTGGCGACGCTGATCTTCCTGCCTGTCGTACTCGTCTACACATCGATTGTGTTCAGTGCCCTGCGCGGGGCGGTGACCGCGAGCCAAGTCGAGCGCAATTCGTCCAATCTCTATTGAGGAGGGAGCATGTGGTACTTTACCTGGATTCTGGGAGTCGCCTTCGCGTGTGCCTTCGGCATCCTCAATGCTGTATGGCATGAGCATCATCTGCCGGACGAGACGATCGACGCTTAGAGTTGACTTTCAACGGTGCGGTCCGTGCCGTTGGCCGCTGCTTGCCTCCGATTAGGTGCGTGGCGGCAAAAGATTCAGCGTCATGCCGAAAATGACATGGACCATGACGATCAGTGCCCCGATGAACCCTGCCAAGCGGCCGCGCGCTGACCGTCCAGATCGCTGATCAGATGCTCGCATTTCTGTTTGGATGGCGAAGCAGATCAATCACCTTTGGCCGAACGACCTTGGTGCCGCTCCAGGCGCAGTCTTTGCGCTCTCAAGCGCTTTGTCTCTTCCTCAAGCGCATCAATTTTCTCATCAGATCGGGCGCTCTTGGCTTTCAGCGCATCTGCGCCGCGCAGCTTTTTCAGCGCTTTCTCAACGGAGAGTTTGGATGTTTCAGCCATGGTAAGCCCTCATAGCTAAGCAACGAGTGTTCAGACAACCGCAATCAACAAGCCGGGGCGGGGTACGGCCTCAGCATCGGTCAAGTGCAGGAGTTGGGGTGTTTCCAGCCAGTTTTCCCTCGAGCTTCGGCAATCCAAGGTTATCCAAAAATACTCTTTGAGCAGTCGATCGAACGTGGATTGAGCCTCGTGCCGTCTCTCATCACGCGTCGTGCTGACGTTACCGGAGACATCTTGGAGAACAGAGTGCGTCATGACGGCCTCTTTGAAGCAGTTTCCCAGACGCGTTGATCGCTTGATCCACTCAAGCGATACCCTCGCGACATTGTGTTGATGTAGATCAAGGGTATTTTGGAGCTCATGCTCGCCTAGCGCACGACTCGACCAAAGGGAGAGTTACATTGTCTTTCTGGCCGCGCTGTAGCTGTGGTTCGTTGAACAGATGAGCGCCTACGGTGCGAATGCAACAAAGAAAGACAGCCACAGAATCAAGAGAAAGATCGTAATCAGTGCCACTGCGAATGCTGGATGTCTCGTCTTGCGTGCCTGACCTTCGCTGTCACCACGTTCAAATGGTGCCATTGGAGGATTCCGCTATGTCTGGGGCGGCAACAGATAGAGCGTTATGGCAAAGATGACGTAGACGGTCATGGTCAAGACTCCAATGAACCAAGCCGATCGGCCGGTGCTGGTGACAAAGGACGCCGTCACGCTCGCGATCAGCATCATTGCGACTGCGCCGCGCCAGAATTGAAGGTCCATCGGTGCGGGACCGATCAGATAGCTGGTGAGGACCAGTACAGGAGCAACGAAGAGTGCGATCTGAACGGCGCTACCCAACGCGATCCCGACGCTCAGATCCAGCTTGTTCTTACGCGCAGCGGAAAATGCCGAGACCATTTCGGCCGCCCCACCTACCAGGGCTACGATGATAATTCCGACGAACGCCGGGGTAATTCCAAGCGCAACGGCAGCTTGTTGCACTGATTCCACAAACACTTCGCTGACGAGCGCAACTAGCACCGTCACAGCGGCCAGCGTTCCCAAGGCTAACGAAAGCGGCCACTCCTTTTCGTCCGATGCGTGGTGATCCTTGCCCGCGAAAAGCTCGCGATGCGTTTTTAGGGAGAACAAGAGACCCAGCCCATAGGTGATTATGAGCAAGACGGACAGGCCCACACTCAACGAATGCGTGAAGGCTGCACTTGGCGCGTTATCGGCTGCCGCGAGCAGCGACGGAATCAGCATCGCGATCGTTGCAAGAAAGAGCATCCCCGCCTGTAGTCGGGCGGAATCGCGATTGTACTCCTGAACATGGTGCTTGAGCCCGCCGAGCAGAAACGATGCACCCAGCATGAACAGCGAGTTGGTGACGATCGCGCCGGCGATTGAAGCTTTCACGAGGACATATTGTCCGGCGCGCAATGCGGCCAGCGCGATGAGCAGCTCGGTCAGGTTTCCCAAGGTCGCGTTGAGAAGACCGCCGATCAGGTCGCCTGTCTTGTCAGCCACCGACTCGGTGGCGAGGCTGAGCAGAGCCGCCAATGGGATGATGGCCGCAACGGACAGCAGGAAAAGCAGCGTGTGCGCTTCGGGCTGGAGGAGTTGCGCCAGGAGGACAACGGGCACGAGCACCAAGAGCCACAACAGCGGCGTGTGACGTATCTCTTCAAGCAGAGGAGTCATTTGGTTGCCTCACCAGACCTGCGGCTAGCCATCCGGCTTTGCCGCGAGGGAGGCTTGACCTATGTCAAGGAGTAACCGGCCTTATCAGTCGACCGGCTATCAAGCCACGACCTTCTCCTGATCTTCCCAGTCCTCCCACTCGACATTGTTGACTTCGAGGTAGCGGGAGACGGCCGAGCCGAGGGTTGGAAAGAAGTGGCTTTCGCCGAGCTGCGCGTACAATCCAAACCGCTTCAGCTTGTCCTTTACGGGATCCTTGAGTTCGGCAAAGCAAAGTTCGATGCCCCTCGCGTGCAGCGCCTCGTCCAGTTCGGCGACGGTATCGCAGGCGGTGACGTCGACGCTTGTGACGGGTTCCGCCGCGACTACCAGCCAACGCACGGATGTCGGTGACGTCTCCACGGCGTCTAGGACGCGTTCACGGAAAAATTCGGCGTTGGCGAAGAACAGGGGCGCATCCCAGCGAAAGAGAACCAGCCCGGGGACGCCGGCCCAAGACGGCGGAGTGGGGGCGCCAGCCGTCCCACAGGAACTCGGCGATGGCAACGGCGATGGCAAGACCAATGCCCGGGATCGCGCCGAGCACGGCCACGCCGACGAAGCACAGCACCGTCAACCAGAACTCCCATCGCTGGATACGATAGATGCGCTTGAGGTCGGCAATCTCGATCAGGCCGATCGCGGCGGCGATAACGACCGCGGCCAGCGCGGAATTGGGCAAATACTGGAGAAGGTTGGGCGCCAGCACGAGGAGGAAGGCAATGGCGAGCGCGCCGACGACGCTGGTCAGTTGGGTGCGCGCGCCGGCGGCCTCGGCAACGGGCGTGCGCGAGGCGCTGCTGCTGATCGGGAAACCCTGAAAGAAGGCGGTTGCCAGGTTGGCGGCGCCAAGCCCGACCATCTCCTGATTCGGGTCGACATTGTCGCCCAATCGCGCGGCATAGGTTCGCGACAACACGCTGGTGTCGGCAAATGAGACCAGCGCGATGGCGCTGCCGCCAATTAGCACGGGAAGGAGATCGCCGTAGCTAACCCAGGGAATTGAAAAGGCCGGTAGACCCTGCGGCAGAGGCCCCAAGACCTTCACGCCGTACCGGGCCGCAAGACCAAGCGCTCCGACGACGATAGTCGCCCCGACCACCGCGATCAGAATGCCCGGCACCCGCTTGTTGTTCTGTAGCAGCAGGATGACGGTCAACGTGCCGAGCCCGACGGCGAATGCGATCCAGTTTGTTTTTCCGTCGAGGATTGCGTTGAAAATTGCCCACAGGTCCCGCAAAGGTCCTGCGCTCTCGATGGAGAAGCCGAGCAGCTTCGGCAGTTGGCTGATCAGGACGGTCAGCGCAATGCCGTTCATGTAGCCGTAGCGGATCGGCTTGGAGAGAAGCTCGGTCACAAAGCCGAGGCGCAAAAGGCCAGCCAGAATCAGCATGGTCCCGGAAACCAGGGCCATCAAGGCGGCGAGCGTTGCGGCACGAACGGGATCGCCGCCGGCCAGCGGTGCGACAACACCAAGGATGACTGCCGCGAGAGCGGAATCGGGCCCGAGAACGATGATGCGGCTTGGACCGAACAGTGCGTAGGCCAGGAGCGGGACGATAGTCGCGTAGAGGCCATGGATGCCGGGCACGCCAGATGCTGCCGCATAGGCGATGCCAACCGGGACCAACATCGTCGCCAGCACGAGTCCGGCGAAAATGTCGTGCGGCAGCCGCGCCGCTTCATAGCGCCGGAGCGTGTCGATCCCTGGCAACCAGCGGATCAATGTCTTCACCGTCCACCTCATCTCACATGGAACGCCACCCAGCCGGCGCGGCGTCGGTTGTCGACGATTGACCGGAGGCGGGTACGAGGGCAGGATTTTGCTGACCTCGCCGAGGAGCTTTGATCTATCTCAAGCAGGCCGCGGCAAGTCTTGGCCCGGTGTGCCCGGTAGGGGGAGAACGAACGGGCTTTCTTCGCTCGTGCCGGTTATCGCGAAGCAGCTTTCATGGGACGTCGTCTTGGTATTCGAACCGTTCTTGCGGTGGCGCTTCTGACGGTCGAAACGAGGCACCGAGCAGCGGCTATCGCAGATCCCCGCTCGGGCTTCGTTGAACGAGGCTGTGGATCCAAACGAACGCGCTCTCGCGTTCACGAAAGTTGCAACACCAAGTGTCGGACCTGCGGATCGCCGCCGGCTCTTGAACGGAAGCCGAAACCGCTGAACACCTTGAGCATCGCCGCATTCTCCGGGAGAACTTCCGCGGTCAACTCCTTCAACCCTGCGTCGCGGGCGATCGCAAGCAGATGGCGCATGAGCGACTTCGCAATTCCCTTGCCCTGATGGGCATCGACCACGACAAAGGCGAGTTCAGCCTGGCCCGGCTGCGTGACGATATAACGGCCTCCGCCTGCGATCACCGGCCGGCCTTCTTCGTCGATCTGCGCAACCAGAGCAACGTGACTGGTGAAATCGATATTCATGAAAAACGCGATCTCCTTGTCCGAGAAGCCGCGCTTCGGGACGAAGAAGCGGCGCTGCAGCGATTGGAGGCTGGTTCGGTTGACCGCTGCGAGCATGTCGTCCTGGTCGTCTGGCCGTAACGCCCGGATTTCGATCGTGCTGCCGTCGCGGAGACATTCGACGGCGGAATAGTCGGCTGTGCTTGCCATCATCGTTCTCGCAAATATCGTGGCCGGTGACATCCTCTTACGAACTAAGGGACCGCGGTTGCCGGCGGGCGCTTGATCTGGATCAAGCCTGACGTTTGACACGGATCGATAGGCTGGCCGGTCAACGCCGATGGATGGTGGGCAATGCCATTGCGCGCATTTCGGCAGAACCGGTCGGGCGGGGAGGTGATCCAGATCGCCTTTCGCCTTGGCTTGCTCGCCGCGCTCATCTTCTGGTGCTTCGTCCTTGTTCGTCCCTTCATAGGCATCCTGGCCTGGAGCGTGGTCCTCGCGGTGGCGCTGTATCCGGTCCACACATGGCTGTCCGGCCATCTCGGCCGGAGGCTGACGCTCGCGGCCTGCATCGTCACAGTATTGGCGGCCGCGATCGTGATCGCTCCCGCGACGTGGCTTGGCGTCGGCCTCGTCGAGGGATTGCAAACAATCTCCGAGCAACTCGGTTCAGAGCGGCCGCTGGTGCCTTCGCCTCCCACCGCCATCAAGGATTGGCCGGTCGTCGGCGAGCGGCTTTACGATCTATGGAACCAGGCGTCCACCAATCTTGAAGCCGTCCTCACCCAGCTTGCGCCCCATCTGAAGCCGCTGCTTCTCTCCACGCTTGCCATGGTGGGAGGCATGGGCCTCGGCGCGCTTAAATTTGTCGTCGCGGTGATTTTGGCGGGCTTTCTGCTTCCGTCGGGGCCGCGGCTGGTGGAGGCAAGCAAGTCCATCATGGCGCGGTTGTTGCCGGAGCGGAGCGAAGACTTCGTCGCGCTGGCGGGAAAAACCATACGCTCGGTCTCCCAGGGCGTGATCGGCATCGCGCTGGTGCAAGCTTTCCTGTTTGGAATCGGACTGAAATTTGCGGGCTTCGCCAACGCCGGCCTGTTGGCCTTCGTGGTGATGATCTTGTCCATCCTGCAGGTCGGGGCAGCCATCGTTCTGGTCCCTTGTATTGTCTGGATCTGGATGACCCAGGATGTCGCGCCGGCGCTTCTCATCACTGTCTATCTGGTGCTGGTCGGCTTGATGGATAACGTGCTGAAGCCGCTGTTGATGTCGCGCGGCTTGACGACGCCGATGCCTGTCCTGTTTGTCGGATTACTGGGGGGAACTCTTGCACACGGAATCGTCGGCCTGTTCATCGGTCCGATCGTCCTGGCCGTTGGCTGGGAATTGATGATGGCCTGGATCCGCGACGACCAGGCCGGCGATGCTCCCTCAGGGCAAGTCCCGGCCGAATGAAGTTTTTGCGACGTCTCCGAATAGCGAGATACCGTCTGCATGCAAGCGTGCGCCCGCCTGTGACCGCTTGTCTCCCTTGACCTATGTCAAAGGGGCTCGCACAGCGGGGGCCAACCTGAGCTGCAAAATTCAGACAGCAAGGGATTTCAAGCATGTCAATGGAACTGCCAAAAATCCCGGACGGTGCTCCGCCCTCGTTCTTTGCCTCCGCCATGGAATACATGGTCGATGCGGGACAGCGCAGTGTGCTGTTCCTGGATGTGATGCGCCGGCGCGGCGAGCAATACCGCGAACATTTGGCCGAAACCGTGCCGCATGTCCTCGACTACAGTGTGGAGCTGGTCGTTGACGGCAGAACTCTCGAGCGGCCCGTCAATTACGGTCTGGTGAGAATAACGCCGCCAAAGGGAGTCGAGATCGATCTGAAACGGCGTCCCTTCGTCGTCGTCGATCCGCGCGCTGGGCATGGCCCCGGTATCGGGGGATTCAAGGCCGACAGCGAGATCGGCGTGGCGATGAAGGCGGGCCATCCCTGCTATTTCGTCGGATTCATGCCGGAACCCATGCCAGGACAGACGATCGGGGACATTGCCCGCGCCGAGGGGGTGTTCCTCGAGAAAGTGATTGCATTGCATCCCGAGGCCGATGGCAAGCCGTGCGTGATCGGCAACTGCCAGGCCGGCTGGGCGGTGATGATTCTGGCTTCGCTGCGGCCAGAGCTGTTCGGCCCGATCATCGTTGCGGGCGCCCCGCTATCCTACTGGGCCGGCGTCCATGGCAAGAATCCGATGCGCTATTCCGGTGGCCTCCTGGGAGGGAGCTGGCTGACTGCACTCACCAGCGATCTCGGCGCCGGCAAGTTTGACGGAGCCTGGCTGGTTCAGAACTTCGAGAACATGAATCCCTCGAACACACTCTGGACCAAGCAATACAACGTGTACTCGAGGGTCGATACCGAAGCGGAGCGCTATCTCGAATTCGAAAAATGGTGGGGCGGACACGTCAACCTGAATGCCGAAGAAATCCAGTTCATCGTCGATGAGCTCTTTGTCGGCAACCGTCTCGCGACGGGCTGTATCAAGACTTCCGACGGCCAAGTCGTCGATCTACGCAGCATCCGCTCACCGATCGTCGTATTCTGCTCAAAGGGCGACAACATCACGCCGCCGCAGCAGGCGCTTGGCTGGATCCTTGATCTCTACCATGATGTCGACGAGATCAGGGCATACGGGCAGACGATCGTCTATACGGTGCATGAGACAGTCGGCCATCTGGGAATCTTCGTTTCGGGCGGTGTTGCGAAGAAGGAGCACAGCGAGTTTTCAAGCAACATCGATCTGATCGATGTGCTGCCACCCGGACTCTATGAAGCGACGTTTGAGGCCAAATCCGCCGATACGGCCAATCCGGATATGGCGTCCGGACAATGGATCATGCGCTGCGAGCAGCGCTCGCTCGACGACATCCGAGCGATGGGCGGCAACAGCCTCGAAGATGAGCGGCGCTTTGCGACCGCCGCCCGCGTGTCGGAGATCAATCTTGCCAACTATCGCAAGTTTGTGCAGCCCTGGATCAAGACCATGGCGACGCCGCAGATGGCGGAATTGGCCCGTCAGTGGCATCCGCTCCGCGTGCAATATGAGGCGCTCGCGGGCCAAAATCCGCTGACAAAGGCGATCGAGACGACCGCGGAAAAAATCCGTGAGCACCGCAAGCCAGCAACATCCGACAATGCGTTCCTCGCGTTTCAGGAGACCGTTTCGAAAAGTATTGTCGGCGCGCTCGATCAGTGGCGCGACGCGCAAGAAGCGCTCAGCGAAAAAATCTTTCTCTCGGTCTATGGCTCGCCTGCGCTGCAGGCCGCGGTCGGGATCGATCCTGAGGCGGATCCGTCGCCGACGCCAGAGATGTCGCAGGAACATCGTAGGCGTCTCGACGCACGCATCGCGGAACTAAAATCGCGGATTCCGAGCGGCGGCTTGAGGGAGTGCGTTATCCGCGGTCTACTCTATGTCGGCGCCCCGCGCGGTATGGTCGATGAGCGTAGCCTCGAAGCGTTACGTCGAGCACGGACGAATGACAAAGGACCGCGGCTAACGCTGGCTGAGTTCAAATCCATGGTGCGCGAGCAGTTCTTCATGCTGCTGCTCGACCAGGAAGCAAGCCTGACGGCTATTCCGAAAATGCTGCCGCGGGATGCAGAGGCGCGCCGTTCCGGCCTCGCCGTGATCCGCGATGTGCTTTCCGCAAGTGCCGAAATTTCCGGCGAAGTCGCAAAGCGGCTGCGCCGCGTGACCGAGCTGTTTGGAGTGACCGAAGATTCCACCTCGCAGGCGAATACAGGCCCTTTCGATCCGCAGGCGAAGGCCTCTTAACCGGGAGCCAGGCAATGAGCACACAAGCGGCAGGTGAAGCACGGCCTTCAAAATACGACCGGCTGATTGCGGCAGCAAAGGCTGTCCCGGCGGTCACGACGATCGTGGTGCATCCCTGCGACGAGACCTCGCTACGAGGCACAGCCGACGCGGCGGAAGCGGGAATCATCAAACCGATCCTCGTCGGTCCCGCGTCGAAGATCGCAAGCGTCGCCGCCAAGCATAACATCAATATCTCGGGCTACGAGGTCGTCGATGCCGAGCATAGCGAAGAGGCCGCCGCGAAGGGGGTCGAGCTCATCCACGCGGCCAAGGGCGAAATATTGATGAAGGGCAGCCTGCATACCGACGAACTGATGCGCAGCGTGACGGCGAAAGCAACGGGCCTTCGGACTGACCGGCGCATCAGCCATGTGTTCGTAATGGATGTGCCGACCTATGCCGAGACCGTCTTCATCACCGACGCCGCCATCAACATTTTCCCGGATCTCGATTGCAAGCGCGACATCATTCAAAACGCCATCGATTTGTTCACTCATACCGGCTTCGGCACGCTTCCCAGAGTGGCCATTTTGTCAGCGGTGGAGACCGTCACCTCCAAGATCCCGTCCACCGTCGAGGCTGCGGCGCTTTGCAAGATGGCCGATCGCGGGCAGATCACCGGCGGCCTGCTCGATGGGCCGCTGGCGTTCGACAATGCGGTCGACACCGAAGCAGCGAGGATTAAGGGCATCAAGTCGGAAGTCGCGGGACGTGCCCAGATCCTCGTGGTGCCCGACCTTGAATCCGGCAACATGCTGGCCAAGAATTTGGCCTATTTCGCAAAAGCCGACGGGGCCGGGATCGTTCTTGGCGCCCGTGTTCCGATCGTGCTGACCTCCCGTGCGGACACGCCAAGAGCCCGCATGGCTTCGTGCGCGGTAGCGACGCTCTATGCAGACGCGCGTCGCCGCCGGGCCATCAGCGCTGCCGCGTGATTGCCATGGATACGATCCTTGTCGTCAATGCAGGTTCGTCGAGCGTGAAGTTTCAGGTCTTTGCGGTCGATGGAGACGGCGGGCTCCAGCGGCAGCTCAAGGGGCAGATGGACGGGATTGGAAGCCGGCCGCGGCTCCGCGCGACCGGGGCGAAGGGTGACGCGCTAGCCGATCGCGCCTATCCGATCGAGGCGGTTGCGGATGTTTCGGCCGCATTGATGGTGGCGGGTTCCTGGCTTCGTGACGAACTCCGCATCACACCGATGGCGGTCGGACATCGTGTGGTTCATGGTGGTCCCGACTATGACCGGCCCATTCCGGTCGATCATGGGCTGGTCGCGCGCCTCGAGCGATACATTGCGCTGGCACCGCTTCATCAGCCCCACAATCTCGCGCCGATCAAATCCCTCCTTGCGAACTTCCCGACGCTTCCGCAGGTCGCCTGCTTCGACACTGCTTTTCATCGCGGCCATGACGGGGTCGCGGACCAGTACGCCATCCCCTATCAGCTCTACGAAGAGGGAGTCAGGCGTTACGGTTTCCATGGTCTCTCGTACGAATACATCGCGAGAACATTGCCGAAGGTCGCGCCCGAAATCACCGCGGGGCGCGTGATCGTTGCGCATCTCGGAAGCGGCGCCTCGATGTGCGCCTTGAAGGGTGGCCGCAGCGTTGAAAGCACCATGGGCTTTACCGCGCTGGATGGCTTGCCCATGGGAACGCGACCGGGCCAGATCGATCCCGGCGTGGTGCTCTATTTGATGTCGGAAAAGAGGATGGATGCCGGAAAAGTGCAGGACTTTCTTTATCGCGATTGCGGATTGAAAGGATTGTCCGGCGTAAGCAATGACATGCGCGAGCTGCTGGAGAGCCGCGATCCGCGTGCCAGCTTTGCCATCGACTATTTCGCTTACAGAGTTGGGCTTTCAGCCGGAATGCTCGCGGCCGCACTACAGGGTATCGATGCGTTCGTTTTCACGGCAGGGATCGGGGAGAACTCCAACGCTATCCGTGCCTGCGTAGCCGAGAAGCTCGCATGGCTAGGTGTCTCTCTCGATCCTACTGAAAACGCCAAACACGCGCTGAAGATATCGCAGAGAGGCAGCCGCGTTCCCGTCTACGTCATTCCCACGGACGAGGAACGGATGATTGCCGAGCACACGCTGTCGGTCCTCTGGGCCACGAACTCAAATGCCAAACGTGAGATCGCGTCATGAATATTCCAGTGTTCCCCGAGACGAAGGTCGCCCTGAAGGGCAAGAAGGGACTGATCGTGGGCATTGCCAACGATCAGTCGATCGCTTGGGGATGCGCCAAGGCGTTTCGGGCGTTGGGCGCGGACCTCGCGGTGACATATCTGAACGATCGGGCAAAGAGGTTTGTCGAGCCGCTTGCCCAGGCGCTTGAAGCGCCGATCTTCATGCCGCTCGATGTGACCGTGGAAGGTCAGACCGAGCAGGTCTTCGAACGGATCGAGAAGGAATGGGGCAAACTGGATTTCCTGCTGCACTCGATCGCCTTCTCGCCGAAGGAGGCGTTGCACGGGCGAGTCATTGACGTCGGGCGCGACGGCTTTCTCAAGACCATGGATGTGTCCTGCTGGTCATTCATGCGCATGGCGCATCTCGCAGAGCCGTTGATGAAGAATGGCGGCACCCTGTTCACGATGACCTATTACGGCAGCCAGATGGTCGTGGAGAACTATAATGTGATGGGGGTTGCAAAGGCCGCGCTCGAAGCTGCGGTCCGTTATATCGCCGCGGAGGTCGGTCCCAAGGGCATTCGCGTCCATGCGATCTCGCCCGGCCCATTGGCGACGCGCGCCGCGTCAGGCATTCCGGAGTTCGATGAACTCTTGGACAAGGCGCAGAGCAAGGCGCCGGCTCGAAGCCTGGTCAGCATCGATGACGTCGGTGCCGCGACCGCATTTCTCGCGCTCGATGGTGCAAAGCTCATTACCGGCGATGTCACGTACATCGACGGTGGGTACCATATTATTGATTGAGGTTGCTTGCGAGTCGACAAGAGAAGCTCAGCGATAGTGCAGGGCGATCAGCTCGGCGACGCAAGCTGGTCGTTGCCCTCCCTCGATCTCGATCACCATGCGGTAGTTCACACGCAACCCATTGGGCGGAACCTCCTCGGCCGCCGCGATCATGGTGCGGCCTCTTATTCGTGAACCTGCCGGAACCGGTGCGAGGTAGCGGATCCGGTCGGCGCCATAGTTGAGCGTATTCTTCAGGCCCTTGAGGCCCATCACGGAGCGAACGAACATCGGCGCGAGGCTGAGGGAGAGGAGCCCGTGTGCGATGGTCCTGCCACCCGGAAGCTCTTTTTCCGCTCTCGCTTGATTGACATGGATCCACTGCTCGTCGCAGGTTGCTTCCGCGAACATATTGATGCGATCCTGGGTAATCTCGACCCACTCGCTCGCGCCGATTTCCTGGCCGACGGCGGACCTGATCTCGTCGAAACCATCGAATATTCTCATGCTGTGTGCCGCGTTCGCTCTGCAGCTATTCCTAGAATCTCATTTGTGGAACGGTGTCCGGGATCAGGAGATCTGCCTCGGTAACCGCCACAACCTCAGCCACGCTGATGCCTGGTGCCGTCTCGAGCAGCGTGATCCGCCCGTCAGGGAAGCCAATTACGGCGAGATCGGTGACCACAAGATCGACCGACCGCGAGGACGTAAGAGGAAGGTTGCACTTCTGGACGATCTTCGACTTTCCCTTGGCCGCGTGTTGCATAGCGACGATCACGCGCTTGGCTCCCGTCACCAAATCCATCGCGCCGCCCATGCCCGGCACCATCTTGCCGGGGATCATCCAGTTGGCGAGATGACCTTCGGCGTCGACCTGCAGGCCGCCTAGCACGGTGACATCGACGTGCCCGCCACGGATCAACCCGAACGACATCGCGCTGTCAAAGGTCGATGCGCCGGGTAGCGCGCTGATCGGGCGTCCCCCGGCATCGGTCAGCAGAGGATGGGCCATGCCCTGCTCGGGGATCGGCCCCGTGCCGATCAGCCCGTTCTCCGACTGGAAGAAGACGTTCAGTCCCGGCGGAAGGTAGTTTGCGACGAGAGTCGGAATACCGATGCCGAGATTGACGAGATTTCCTGAGCGCAGTTCAAGCGCGACCCGTCGGGCGATCAGCGTTTGTGCGTCCATGTTTTCACCCGTTCGCGACGAGATAGTCGACAAGAGGCGCTGGGGTCATGACGTGATCCGGAGCGATCACGCCGACCGGAACGATGTGCTCTGCCGTGACAATGACGGTGTCGGCGGCCATCGCCATCACGGGATTGAAATTGCGCGCGGTGAGCGCGTAAGCGAGGTTGCCGAGATAGTCGGCCAGGAATGTATGGATCAGGGCGAAATCCGAGCGAAGCGCCGTCTCGACCAGGAAGGTCTTGCCGCCGATCGCGATCTGACGCTTGTCCCCCTCAACGATCGTTCCGACGCCGGTCGGGGTGAGCACGCCGCCTAGTCCGCAACCGCCGGCGCGGATGCGCTCGACCAGCGTGCCCTGGGGCACCAGATCGACCGCGATCTTGTTCGCCATCATCTGCGCCTGCACCTTCGGGTTCAGACCGATATGGCTAGTGGTCAGTGTCGACACGAGCGCTGCGTCAATCAGCTTACCGACTCCCTTGCCTGGCACCGCTGCGTCGTTGCAAACGAGCAAAAGTTCGGACTTGTGCTGCCGGACGAGCTCGTCAATCAGCCGCTCCGGCGTGCCGACACCCATGAAACCACCGACCATCAGCTTCGCGCCGTTGGGGATCATGGCGACAGCTTCTTCTGTGGAGACGTTCCTCATGCTGGCGGCTCCGATCATCGTGCTCTAGAATGTTGCGACCGCCATCACGCGGCCCTTTGATCTGCGTCAATGGTCCGGACCAACCTCAAGATCATGTCTGCCGCAGTGCGGCAGCTCGAGGAACCGGCATGCTCGTTCAACTACTGGTGGGCTCAGCGGTCAGCGCGCTCAATATCGTTGTTCACGCAATGGTCACGATAGCCGCCATCCGGATCGCGCGCGCCGCGGCGCGCCGAAGCACATCGAGCCCCCCGCTGTATCTGGCCGGCGTGATGATCGCGACCTCCCTCGTGCTGATGGCCGCACATACGACGGAAGTCTTTGTCTGGTCTGTCGCCTATGCGATCGTGAATGCGGCCCCTGATAACGCCAACCTGGTCTATTTCGCGTTCGTCAACTACACGACCTTGGGTTATGGCGACGTGACGCCGCTGGCGAAATGGCGCCTGCTCGGGCCGATGACGGCCATGAATGGCGTCTTGATGTTCGGCTGGTCCACGGCGCTCATCTTCGAGGTACTGATCAAGGCGATCGGCAAATACACATCGGAGCCCGATCGTTCCGACGAGCTATAGATCCAGCTTGGCGAGTTCGGATCGATTGCGCAGGACGATCTGCCGCTGGGTTTGGCCGAGGAACTCGAGGAATCCCTTCTCGTGAAGACTTGAGAGCGCGCGGGATACTGTCTCGAGCGTGAGCCCAAGATAGTCCGCGATATCGCGGCGGCTCATCGGCAGCGCCATCACGCCCGCGGCTGACACTCGACCGTCCATTTCGAGCAGGAATGCCGCGACCCGCTCAAGCGAGGTCTTGCGTCCCAGAAGCAGCATGTGATTCTCGGCGTGCTGCAGGTTGCTTGTCGTCATGCTCAGGAGCTCGCGTGAGACCAACGCGTCCGCTCTCGCGGCGTGCTCAAGATTGATACGCTTCGCCAGCCGCACGCTCGTATCGACGATCGCTTCAGCTGTAAATCGGTGCATCGCGCCGTTCTCCAGACCGAAAATGTCGCCCACAAGGTGGAATGCGCCGATCTGGCGACGGCCGTCGGAGAGCAGCTTGTAGCTCCGCACGGCGCCTTCGACGACCTGGTACACATATTCCGCGGGCTCGGCCTCGCCAAAAATCTCGGCGCCCCGGATGTATTTGAATTCCGTCACGAGGACTGATGCGCGGGACTGGTCATCGTGTTCGCCGAGAAATCTTGGCCGGGCGGCCGGAGTGGCGTTGATATTGACAAACATGGATTGTCTCCCTGTTTGATTGGACTTGTTCGCGTCCGTCAGGGAGCCGCCGCCCCTGTCGAGATCATGTACGACAGTGTGGGTGCGGCGCACTATTGCCTTGAGAGCCATTGTCCCTTGGGACATTGTCCTAAGGTACAATGCACGCTGTTGGGCAGATATTCGCAAGCGCAGCATGCCCGGGACTGCGATCAGCTGTCGCAGTGCCAGCGTGCACGTTCCGCGGGTCACAATCGGATGTTACGGTATCTCAAGCCTCCGGCCCGGCTCGGATACGATGCCTATGGAATTCCGCGGGCTGATGGCTGGCGAGACGTCGATAAAGATCCGGGCATTCCACCGGACAAGCTTAAGGAATTTTTGACTTCATTGCTGCCGTCTTGACCATAGGAGACCTGCTTGTTCGGCACGATTCATATCGTCGACGATGACGCGTCGCTCCGGACAGCACTCGAACGCCGTCTCAAGAAGGCCGGCTACGAGGTGGCGACTTATCCCTCCGCGCAGCAACTGCTCGATCGTCTGCCCGACGACAATGGACCCGGCTGCATTCTCCTTGATGTCAGAATGCCGGGATTAAGCGGTCCGGAGCTGCAGACGCGGCTCGCCGAGCTCGGGTCTACGCTCCCCATCATCTTTCTCTCGGGCTTTGCGGATGTGCGCACCACCGTGAAGACCATCAAGGCGGGCGCTGAGGATTTTCTGACCAAGCCGGTCACCTCAGAACAAATCCTCAGCGCCATCGAGCGAGCGATGGCCCATCATCAGAGCTTGCGCGCTACCACGCATAGGCTGAATGCGCTTCGCACCCTGCTTGAATCTCTGACGCCTCGTGAGCATCAGGTCTTCGATCTTGTCGTTCAGGGCAAGATCAACAAGCAGATCGCGCAGCGATTGGGAACGACCGAACGCACCATCAAGGCTCACCGCTACAAGGTGATGGAGAAGATGGGTGTTCAATCGCTTGCCGAGCTGGTCTCCATCGCCGCACGGCTCGGCGTGCTCCAACGCCTCTCCGGCGAAGTTCAGCAGGGCTGACCGAATTGAGATATCGCAAGATTCGTTGGAACTATTGTCCTGAAGGACAATAGCAAGTGGAATTGCGCGGAACATACTGCACACGAAGCTATTGACGCCTGTCAGCCCAAATCAAAAAGCTATGCTGAGTATATCATTCATCTAGCTTACGAAACGGCTACGGATGCGTCGATTGACGAACTGCTCTGTTGCCCGATGCCGAGGAGCAGGGGGATTGATCTTGTCGAATCGAAAACTCGTCTTTGTGGTCGACGATGACCCGGGCATTCTCAGAGGCCTTAAGCGGCTGCTCAGAGAATACGGCTACGATAGTTTGCTATTTCAATCCGCAAAGGCATTTCAAGCTCACGACGATTTCGGCGGTGCGATCTGCGTTGTTCTCGACATCCAGTTGGACGGCGAGTCAGGAATAGAGATCAGGTATCGATTGGCCGAGGCGGGGATCTCACTGCCGGTGATCTACATCACCGCCAACGATAGCGATGCCATTCGCACGGCCGCGATGGAGTCAGGATGCATTGCTTACCTGACGAAACCGTTCCCAGCGAAGTTGCTGATCGAGCTGATCGCGCGTGCGGCCGCGGGGCCGGCGTAGTGAAGGCGGGACTAGGCTCGGCGGTTCCTTCTCCGCCATCAAAAGCATCTATCCATCTGATTTATCTCGATTTCTAAGCGACTAGCGGCTGAGATTCTGTGCCTTGGGTGCAACAACCCGTTTTTCAAATATGACTGGAAAATGGCAACTGGGCCATGCCTTCTGGCCTTTCAAAGCGACGCGTATCCCGCACAAATTGATCGTGCGCGTTCATGACATGGATGCTTCGGTGCGTGGGTGAGTTCCGGAAGTGGCAGCTCGCCGGTCCCGATACAAGGCACAGCTTTCTGGGAACCGCTTGGAGTTCTCGTCGATTTCACCACCACGCGGGCGACTTCGTCATACGCGCTGTTAATGGCCGGCCCGCATCTCACCAGGGAATGGGGAGATCAATCATGTCACATCGAACCAGTGTTTCGCTTGCTGCCTCCGTTATCATGGCGATCGCATGTCTTGCGACTGTTCCAACGGATGCCTTCGCTCGAAGAGGCGGTGGCGGGTATCACGGCGGTGGTGTTCACCACGCTGGTGTTCACCGCGGTGGTGTGTATCGCGGACGCGTTTACCGTGGAGCGGCCGTACGCCGTGGAGTGGCGGTAGGCGTCGGTGCCGCCGCCGCCGGAGCTGCTGCCGGCGCTTACTATGGCGGGCAACGGTGCGGATACTACCCCTATCCACCCTGCTACTAGACATTTTGGTTGTGCTTCAAGGACCAGCCGCACAACACAAAGCTGCGACTGGTTCCGAAATACAGCCGGATAGGCCGAGGGCGAGCGTGATC
The DNA here is from genome assembly GCA_005884765.1 of Alphaproteobacteria bacterium. GTDB lineage: Bacteria > Pseudomonadota > Alphaproteobacteria > Rhizobiales > Xanthobacteraceae > Bradyrhizobium. The sequence goes on along the minus strand of VAZV01000145.1, from coordinate 50,321 downwards.
CAAATCGGGTCGATAAGCGCCGGCTGCTTGCGGAGGAAGAATCTTGGGGCCTCAAGACCAAACCTAGAGTTTGGGTCACGCCGTTTCGTGGTGGCCGCCAGACAAGCGGGCACGGGCAAGGCCATGCTCTCCGCAGGATAAAGGCCCGTTTATGACTCACTGGCGCGGCAGAATGCTCGATAGGCCAAAGCCGGCTCGCCGTATTTCCGGCGTAACCGTCGTCGTCTCAGCTCTAGCCATTTTGGTCGCGGGGATTGTTGCGGTTCGGCTTTTCGGATTCTAGAGGGCGCCCAAGGCGGCAAGACCATCTCGAATCACACTTACGGGCTCGGCCCGATCACTTCCGTTGGCACCTTTCGGACCTGCCGACGCACAGTGACGATGTCTGTTTATATGGGTAGAGCGGAAGCCGTCGGTACGCGGTTAAACCTTCGCTTTTGACCGGGAGCGGAAATTGAGCCGCATACTAGCATTGCCACCAAAAGCAGGGAATGGAGTTTCGGTCGGGAGCTTGATTCAAATCAAGCGAGATCAAGCTCGCGCAGCTAACCGCAAGTCCAGTTGCAGCCCTCAAGGAGTCCAATCAGAGTGGGCGCGTTTTTTAGATGGTTTCCGATCGTATCGGTGGTCTTGCTTGCTTGCAGCGGCTGTACCAAAACGCCGCCCGATCCATCCGGCCGCGACGCTTTCGAGTCGCGCGCGACCGCACAGCTGCAGGGTCAGGTGACCGTGCGCGCGGCGGTGCTCGGCGATGAAGAGAGCAGCCGTTTCTTTGGCGTTTCACTGGCTGACAAGGGCATGCAAGCCGTATGGTTTAGTGTCAAAAACGATAGCGATAGAATGCTATACTACCTGCCTGCTACGACCGATGCGGACTATTACACGCCGCCGGAGGCGTCACGAATATTTCGAGCGTGGTGGTCTGGCGAGGCCGACAGAGAGAGGGAATTGTTGTTCGCACGGGAAGCCATGCCTGACGTGATTGCCCCCGGCCAGAACGCCTCGGGATTTGTTCTGACGCATCGCGAGGGTGGCGCGAAGTTTGTTCGTGCTGGCTTTGTCAGCCTTGGTCAGCGGTTCGAGTTTCGTTTCGTGATACAGCTGAGCAGCAAACTCTATGCTGCGCAAAATGTCGATTTCAACGCCCTGCCTTCTGCCGGCGAGAACATCGATCTCGCGGGCCTGCGCGCCAAGCTGGAGGCACTGCCTTGCTGTACGTCTAATAAAGAGAGTAACAGATCAGGTGATCCGCTTAACCTTGTGATCGTCGGCAACGGCGCGGACGCAATCTTCCCGTTCATCGAACGGGGATGGCGGCTTGATGAGCCGCTCGATATTCACAGCGTACTGAGAACGATCAGCGCTTTTATATTCGGAACGGAGTATACGACCTCGCCGATTAGCCCGCTTTACGTTTTTGGGCGACCACAAGACATTGCCTTGCAAAAGGCTCGTAACAACATCAGCCTACGCAATCATTTGCGTGTATGGCGCGCGCCATTCACCGTCGAGGCTCAAGGTGTCTGGGTGGGGCAGATCAGTCGCGACATTGGAACGAAGCTGACGACGCAAAGCTGGTCATTCACCACGCACAGGATCAGCCCCGAGGTAGATCAAGATCGTTATTATCTTCTACAGGATCTCTTGTTGACCGGCGAAGCTTACCGGTTCGGGTTCGCGCGCGGCGTGGGTTTATCAAGCCCAACCAATCCCCGCACAAACCTGGGATTTGATCCCTATGTGACGGATGGCCTGCGAGTCGTCGTTTTTCTCGGTCCGCGACAATACGTTACTGACAAAGTTGAATTCATCGACTGGGAGCGCCCGCCACCCTAGTTGGCGTTGCTTTTGGCAAGGACGTTGCTTCGGTCACCCGTCAATCTCTTGGCGTTTGATCTAAATCAAGCTGAGCGCCTCCAATATGTCTTGAAATCTGGCTGCACTCTTTTGTAATTAAGCTCATCCGATGCAAACTTGGGTCCGAACGCTGATTGCTATTCTCTTAGCGCTTACGTCATTGAGCGCGATCTCGGAGCAAGTGCGTGAACAAGGCGTGACCGACACTGAAATTCGCATCGGGAATGTTATGCCATATAGCGGGAGTTTGGAGGTCTTCGGAGCGATTGGGAAAGCCGAAGCAGCGTATTTTGAGATGATCAACGAGCGTGGCGGGATCAACGGCCGTAAGGTGCGCTTTATCTCATATGATGACAAATCCGATCCGGCGGCCGCCCTAGACCTTGCGCGCGATCTTATCGAGAAAGACAACGTGCTCTTGATGTTCGGTTCTTTCGGAACTCCGGGAAACTTTGCCGTTCGCACATACTTGAACGATAAGCAAATTCCTCAACTCTTTGTCGCCTCCGGAGACGACCATCTGAGCGATCCATCGCTGTTCCCGTGGACAATGGGTTGGCAGCCCTCAATTCGGGAAGAGGGGCGCATCTACGCCAACTACATACAGGCGTCCTACCCCGGAAAAGGGATTGTAGCTCTTTGGCAGAACGATCAATTCGGTCGAGAACTATTCAAGGGGTTGGAAGACGGGCTCGGTGACATCGCCCGGATGATCAGGGTCGATATTGCGTACGATATCGCAGATGAGCATCTGGACACGCACGTATCGGTCTTAAAGCGATCAGGAGCCGAGATTTTTGTATTTGCAGGAGTGCCTGCAAACGCTGCGAAAGTAATCCGAAAAGCGGCGGATCTCAATTGGCATCCTGTGTTCATAACGAACTATATGGCTTCGTCGATTGCGACGGTGCTAAAGCCTGCCGGCTTGGAAAACGCCTTGGGCGTAATTACAGCCGCCTTCTTGAAGGATGCCAATGATCCGGCTTGGAAGGACGAACAAGCCACCAAGGACTGGCAGGCATTTGTTGACAAATACAATCGGGCCGGAGGCAAAGACGACAGTGCCGCCGTCTTCGGCTACGCGGCCGCCGAGACATTGGCCCAAGTGCTCAAACAGTGCGGCAATGACCTATCTCGCGAGAACGTCATGAAGCAAGCAGAGTCCCTCGAAAACTACCAAGGCTCCATTTTGCTACCTGGGATCAAAATCAGCACTGGACCTTGGAACTTTCGGCCGATCAAACACCTACGACTAGTTCAATTCGACGGCCGCACGTGGCAACCGATTGGCGAAGTGCTCGAAACGGCTTTCTCCAACGCCCAAAAGTAGACTGAAGTCGGCCGATGAGTGGACGAGTACCCTTACGGCGCAGGCAATCCCGAAGCCTTTTCCCAAGTACGCTTCCCCAAGTACGCTTCGGGCGGCGAACGCGGCAGCGAAATCCTCCGGCTCCCGCACGCCAAGCGGCTGTACTTCGAGACCCAGCGTCCGCGCTGCCGTTTCGGCCGATCTGTAGCGCAAGGTCATTCCAAGGTCGTCTGCGTTCCACAGCATGGCAATCTTGCTCAAGCTCGGAAACGTATCCTTAAGGACCTCCAGCCGCTTGGCCGAAAGCTCGGCTCGGAGAACTACGCCTTTTCGGTGGAATCTGAAAGACTGCTTCTATAACCTCGCGTTCGCTAATGCCGAATTCGCCTAGCGGCTGGGCCGCTTGACATGGAACCGCGCATGACTCTCGATCCAATTCACCAGTTCAATATCGACAACCTCTTCAAAATCGGCCAGATCGGAAATCAGGCCATCTACTTCACCAATTCGTCCGTCTACATGTTGGTCTCGGTGGCAGCAATTTGCTTGCTGATGGTGGGTGGCGCTGCAGGCCGGCAATTGGTTCCCGGGCGTTTCCAATCAATGGCCGAAGTGAGCTACGAGTTCGTGGCCTCTATGATCCGCTCCAACGCCGGCGCGGATGGGATGAAGTTCTTCCCGCTAGTGTTCTCACTGTTCATGTTCATCCTAGTCTCAAACGTGATCGGCATCATTCCCTACACCTTCACGGTCTCGAGCCACATCATCGTTACTGCCACATTGGCGCTGCTCGTGTTCTTCACGGTTGTAATCTACGGCTTCTACAGGAACGGCCTGAAATTCTTTAGGCTCTTCGTGCCCTCGGGCATTCCGATCTACATCCTGCCACTTGTCGTCGTGATCGAAATCATCTCCTTCCTAACGCGGCCGCTCTCACACAGCGTGCGTCTGTTTGCCAACATGTTGGCCGGCCACATCACGCTCAAGGTGTTCGCCGGATTCGTTGCGCTGCTCGGCACCTCGCTTGGCGCGATCGGTTGGATCGGCGGCATACTACCGCTCACGTTGACGGTTGCGATGACCGCGCTCGAACTTCTGGTCGCGTTCCTGCAGGCTTACGTGTTTGCCATCCTTACCTGCATCTATCTCAACGACGCTATTCATCCAGGACACTGAACCGCCCGGGGAATTTCCACCCACACCTCAGGACGTGTTGCCGATAGGTCCGGAAATGGCACGTTTGAGACATGCCGACCGGTTCTGAAGATGTCCGTTAATCGGGGAAGACCGGAAGTGAGCGGCCCACGGTCAAAACGGCGCGAATGACCCGAACCGGTCACGCACCAGTTTGCCAACGACTGATCGGTTCCACGGTCCCCGATGCTGGCTGACTGCTTGCCGCCGATATGATATGCTAATGCTCCTCATAGAGGAGAACGGCGTCATGGCGTGCGCCCCAATTGCGGGGGCGAGACCGGCACTGCCACGCAAATCAACGCGATAGGCGGCTGGGCCACACCATGGAGGTGGCTATGTCCATCGAAAGGATTCTGAGGCGGAAGGGCACCGACGTCACAACAATAGGTCCGGAAGCCAATATCAAGAGCGCGGCGGGCTGGCTCCGCGCAAAGAATATTGGCGCTCTCGTGGTGACGAGTGGGAACGCAGTTCTTGGTCTCATTTCCGAACGTGAAATCGTTGATGCATTTTCTCGCTATGGCGAGACAGCCGGGTCGATGCCTGTGAGCGAAATCATGCGACACGGCGTGATCACCGTCTCCCCGACCGACACTGTCTCTCACGTGATGAGCCTGATGACCCGCCATCGCGTGCGCCACATGCCCGTTCTGCGCGACGGCAACCTTGTTGGTATCATCAGCATCGGCGATGTAGTCAAGCATCGACTGGAGGATCTGGAGCTTGAGACGAACGTCCTACGTGATGTCTACAACGCCGCGCGTTGACGGCTCGGGCGTCGGCTCATAGGCGTGCCCGTGTTTCCCGATCTTGTTCCAATTTGAACGACGGCCAACCCGCTTGGGCTTGCCCTGCATGCTCGCGCGCACCTGGTGATGTCTGCTATTGGCGTGCGCCGTGCAAAGGCGGCGCTTTCCAGTGGGTGAAAATCCCACCCGGCAATCGCTCCAGCCGGAAGCAATCGGAGCAGTCATGGAGGTAACGAAGTGGCTGAAGCCTTCGATTAGCGTGTCACGATATACGGTGACAGCGCGAGTGTGCAGGCCGCAACGCGAGTGAACGCTGAGCAAGCCCCGAAAAGGACGATGTGTAGGCCGACCCGACGGCCATATCGGGGAAGGCTGAAATGGCTGGACGAGTTGGGCGAAGATTACGTCCAGTTGCTACACCGGGGTATTGGCGGCGGCATGTACACAAGGAAAGCGTACGCAACACGGGAAGCCCCATGGCGTGGTCAGCGATGACCAACCGAACGCCCGCGAGGGACAGGTCGGGCGCCTTGGGGTGGCGGAGAGGTTGAGGGACCTGGAGATTGGGCAACCTAACAACTCCGAAAAGTGTTCAGAAACTGCAGATGGCGTTACACGCAAAAGCGAAGGCAGAAGCCGGGTATCGCTTTTACGCGCTGTACGACAAGATCAGCCGCGAGGACATCCTGGCACACGCCTACGCGCAGTGTCGCTCGAACAAGGGCGCACCGGGGGTAGACGGTCAGGACTTCGCGGACATCGAGGCGTATGGCGTCGAGCGGTGGCTTGGCGAACTGGCGCTTGCGCTCCGGGAGGAGAGCTACCAACCGGATCCTATCAGAAGAGTGTTCATCCCGAAGGCCAACGGCAAGCTCAGGCCGCTGGGCATCTCGACCGTGCGAGATCGGGTCTGCATGACGGCAGCAATGCTGGTGCTGGAACCGATCTTTGAAGCCGATCTTCCACCCGAACAGTATGCCTACCGTCCCGGGCGAAATGCCCAACAGGCGGTGGTCGAGGTGGAAGCGCAGCTGTTCCGCGGCCATCCGGAAGTCGTTGACGCCGACCTCGCGGACTACTTCGGGAGCATTCCGCATGCCGAACTTCTAAAGTCGGTAGCGCGCCGGATTGTTGATCGGCGCGTGCTGCATCTGATCAAGATGTGGCTGGAATGCCCCGTGGAAGAAACCGATGATCGAGGAAGGAAGACACGCACGACCGAGGCCCGGGACAACCGGCGCGGCATTCCGCAAGGTTCACCCATCTCCCCATTGCTGGCGAATCTCTACATGCGCCGGTTCGTGTTGGGATGGAAGATGCTCGAGCTGGAGCAAAGCCTCGGCTCTCGCATCGTGACCTACGCCGACGACCTCGTGATCCTGTGCCGGAGAGGCAAAGCCGAAGAGGCCTTGTCGCGACTGCGCGAGATCATGGGAAAGCTGAAGCTAACGGTCAACGAGGAGAAGACACGAATCTGCAAGGTCCCGGAAGGAGAGTTCGATTTTCTGGGCTACACGTTCGGACGAATGTATTCTGCGAGAACCGGCCAGGCGCGCCTGGGGTACCGGCCATCGAAGAAGAGCATCAAGCGCATGGTTGAGAAAATCCATGCCCTGACGGACCGAACGGGGACCTGGCAAGAAACCACAAGGCTGGTGGGTGAGGTGAACCGCACGCTGCGCGGATGGGCGAACTACTTCCAAGTAGGCACCGTCAGCAAGGCGGATCGGGCACTCGACAGCTATACAGCGATGCGGTTGCGCCGGTGGTTGCAGTTCAAGCACAAAACCAGGCGTCGCAAGGGCGGGACCTATCCACTCTCGCATCTTTACGGGCACTTTGGGCTCGTACGTCTGAGCAGGCTTGGGCACGACGTGCCGTGGGTGAAGGCGTGAAGTTTTGTCCGAGAGCTGGATGCGGGAAATCTGCCTGTCCAGTTCGATGAGCGGGGTGTGAAAACGGGGCCATGGTCGAACCAGTGAGGCACCGCCGGACGAAAGGGGCGGAAACAGATATGTTCGAACCTAAAGCTACCGCGTCACACCTCGACTCTACAGATAGTGTTGCAAAAGGCCACCTAATGCCACTGGGCCACGCCTCACAGTCTGCTATCTTCTGATCACGGCGTGATCGCGAATCCCGAGGGACTTATGCAGCGGCGCGCCATTTCATGTCGCTCGTTGGCGGAATAGCGGCAGCGTGGCCGCTTATTTTTGTATGCGCAGCCGCTCGGCAGGATCGCGCGGATCGGTTTTCTGGGCTCTGCGTCAGCTACCGGGTCTGCAAAATCCGTGGAATCCTTGCGAACCGGTCTACGCGATCTGTGACGGCCTACCAAAAGCTCGTCCGATCGCCTTTAGGCGGAGCGGGGTTTTTGAGGGTGCATCCGATGCGGATCATTGTAGCCGCGCGGCACGCGGGCAGCCCCTCCATGCGCTTACGCAAAAGTTCTGCCCAATTCCCTATCCGCCCCTATGTGTTTGTCTGCTGCACAAAGATTTGGTCACGCTAGAAGCGCGTCACAAGGCCACAGCTCCGGCGACCATCCAAGGACACCGTCAAAGCGGGCGGCGACAGTCTAGACAGATCGCCGCCCGGCACTCTCGTCGCGCGCTTCAATACTGATTTGGGCAGACCCAAGAGCCGTAGCTGTCTTGGTAGCAGCCGTTCTTGTTATAGCGGCCGTAGTAAGCCGCGCCGGCCGCAGCGGCTCCTACCGTTGCGGCACCGTAAGCCGCACCGCGGTAGACTCCTCTGCGCGCCGCCGTACGCGCTACAGGGTGCCCCGCAACACCGTGGTAATGTCCAGCGTGAACGGCCCCGCCACGGTGAGCCCCACCTCCATGGAACCCGCCACCGCGACCGCCGCCGCGGGCAAGCGCATCATCGGGACCAAGGGTTGCACAAACGAGAACAATGGCCGCTAGAGCGGTGAGAGCATAACGAAACATGACATTTGCTCCTTACGATTGGGGTTCCGTGCATACTCCTCTGCTCAGAACCGGATGCGCGGGCGTTGATCAACGATGCTCGCCAAGCGCGATGAGCCGAAACAGCACGTGACGCTATTTTCCGGTGCGCCCTGTTTATTTGCTTGATCTAGATCAATGGTAACTGCCAATTCAGTCAACGCTCAATGAAAACGGAGAAGACAACGAACACGGCGTCGCTGGATGTCACTCATCACATTGCGAACGATCGGAACCGTGCCTTTCGGAGACCGATCTACCAACTCGGACTAGTGCCGACAGCGTAGACCAACAACTTTACTCGTTAAAAGCTGAAAGGCTTGCTACCGTATCGATCATTGGTTGTTGACTGATGGTAATGAAGCCAACATTTGGACGGTCAAGATCAAGTATTACAAATATGACGCTACAAACTAGAAAAGCGGTAATGAAGACAGGCAGTCGAGTCCGGAGCGGGTCAAGCCCGCTCGCATAACCCGCAAAGCCGCAGGCGACAGCAGCTATCCCGAAAAGCGATAGCAACACAACGTCAGGAATATAGTTTCGCAGTGCTGAAAGACGCTTTCCTTGGTTGTCGATCATCTCGTTGAGCGCTTGGATAAATAAGCCAGTCGGCACCATATTATTATCCTTGGCCGAAAGTGCTTTCACCTGCTGCCATAGCGCTTCTTGGATATTGTTCGAACGCTCAATAAGAGTCGGTAGTTCCGCAAAAGACTTGCCCGTCGGGATGTAATCGATCCGTATCTGGGCATATTCCCGAAGTAGCTTCAGTGATTCCGTCCGATGAGGTTCTGGCAGCAGGCGTGCTCGCAAAGCCGTCGTGCCAATCGCGTTCGCTTCATTGAGAACCGCTTCGCGCCGCGCTTCGAAACGCGTGAGCGCCATCAAAAAGGTGAACCCAACAATCAAAGCGAGCAATCCTAGAAGCGACTGCTCCAGTGCGGAAATGTTGCCGCTCGCAGCGTGACCCTCGGTCCGTGTGCCCAGTCGCCATCCAAATTCGCTCGCTAAAAAGACAATGGCGATGCCAATAAGAAAAACGACAAGAAAGAAGTAGTTGTACAGGTGTCCCACGACCCCACCTCTGCTGCCAACAACCTTGCCTGAGTCACCGAGCGATAACAATGTCAGTTTCTGGCAGATTTTGTTGCAAAAGTCTTTTTGCCTCACCGATCACAAATTTTTCGGGCTGTAGGCGCGGCGATCGAATATTGATGTGGGGGACCACTCCATTGTGTGGCGAACTCGCTGACGACTTCGGTGGCGCGTTTGAGGCTACATCGACGACGGTTGCCGCTTGTTTTTGTCGTTTAGCGGAAATTTTGCCGCACGGCGTTTTGGGACTTTTGCAACACTATCGGCACCTTTGAGACATGCCGAATGACCTTGAGGAAGTCCGCTAATCGGGGAAGACCGGAAGTGAGCTGCGCGCGGTCAAAGTGACGCGATTGACCCATTGCGGAAACGCATATGCTTAGCTCCGCTGCAGCTTCATGGTTGAATGATCTTGTCGCGAACAGCGATCATCACAGCTTGGGTGCGGCTCACTGCACCAAGCTTTGGACAAAGATGCTTGATGTGTTCTTTGACTGTTCGGCTGCTGATGTGAAGCGCCTCGCTAATCTCCCACGTTGACTTGCCGTTGGCGACCCATGTCAAGATTTCCCGTTCACGCGGCGTCAGCCTTGCTTGGTGCCGCGCAGGCGAGCCATGAAGTTTGAGGATTCGGTCAAACGCATAGATCGCCATGAGGTGCAGGGCCGGAAATTGGCGCTCCGGCAGATCGAGCGTCCGACCTCCAAACCATATTTGGCCCATCCTGCCCGCAGTTGAAGCGACCGGGATCACGAAACCATCCAAGATGCCAAAGTCCCTCGCACGCTGCACCACTTCAGCGGCGCGGGGTTCTAGCTCGGGATCGTAGGGAGATTCCTTGAACCATCGGAACGGTCGAACCACCGTCTTGGCGTAGCGGAAAGCAGGATCATCGTGCACATACTCTCTTTCGATGTAGAGCTTAAGCCACTCTTCCGGTAGCCGGTTGGACAGCAGGACATCTTCAAGAGTCTCTGTCGCAGTGGCAAGGAAGCTGACGCAATGGTATTCGAATCCGTGTTTTTTCAGAAGCGCGCCCATCGCATCCATAATCTCTCCCGTGTTGGAAAGACGCTCGATGCCTTGAATGAACTCAAACGCACTGCGGCGGATATCAGCGACACGTCTGTCCATCTGACAGCCCTCCCGACACGTCCGAGCCTACACCAGGACTGGCAAAAAGGAAGGGCAGTCCGAGAGAAGATCGTCTCGCTTATCGCGCACTCGTAAATCGGCAGCCTGATCCAGATCAGAGGCCATGAAGCGCTGAAGTTCGCAGCGCGCTGCGTGCGGGGGCGCTCGGCAATGAGCGTCCCTGCCGCGAAGCCGGTCATTGCTGCGGTGCATGCGTCCGTTATTGATGCTGTGGACGGCTCCTCCACCGGCACGAGAGTGCCATGGATGTGGGCGCTGTTGAGCGCTCCCACGATTCGGAGGAGCTAACCATGCAAACGACAACGACAATTGGTCTCGACATTTCCAAATCAGTTTTCCAGGTTCACGGTGTTGACGCTGGCGGCCAAGTGATCATCCGTCGTCAACTGAAGCGGCGGTCTGTCCTGGCTTTTTTTCAGAAGCTGTCACCATGCCTGGTTGGCATAGAAGCTTGCGCCTCGTCTCACCATTGGTCGCGTGAGCTGCAGGCACTCGGCCATACCGTGCGATTGATGCCACCGGCTTAAGTGAAGCCCTACGTCAGACGGCAGAAGAACGACATGGCTGACGCAGAAGCGATTTGCGAAGCGGTCACCAGAGCCAACATGCGCTTCGTGCCAACAAAGACACCTGAGCAGCAGAGCTGCCTGATGCTTCACCGCACCCGCCATCTGTTCATTCGCCAGCAGACCGCGGTGATTAACTCGATCCGAGCTCACCTTGCCGAGTTCGGCATTGTCGCGCCGGTCGGGCGTAGAGGTGTCAGGGAACTACTGCATATCGTTGCCGACCCGAGCGACAAACGGGTATCTGAGATTGCCCGTGCGTGCCTTGCCGCGCTCGGCACTCAGCTGGTCGACCTCAAGGAGCAGATCTTGGAGTTTGATCGAATGATCATGGCCTGGCACCGGTCCAACCAGACGAGCAAACGCCTTCATTACATTCCCGGGGGCGGTCCAATGCTGGCGACCGCCCTGGTCGCGAGCATTGCTGACCCTCGGACCTTCCGATCAGGGCGTAACTTCTCGGCCTGGATTGTTTTAGTGGACCCAAAGGGCTACGAAGGCACAGGCGAAGCCCAGCACCAGAATGCCCGAAGCTGTTGCGGAGACCAGGTCAATTGACCAACGGTGGCGGCCTCCGCCGGTCAGGTCGAGGTGTCTGGAGCGGCTTTCGTCCCGATAGGTGTGAAGGTGCATGGTAGCACTCCTCGAAGCGCGGTGGCCCTCATTCAATTCGTGACGGCCAAAATAGTTCCACGAACGGCGAACAATGCCCGGCTCGGCGATCTCGGCGTAGCGGATGATGCGGGCCATGATCTCGCGGTTGCACTGATCGGCCCGGTGTTGACTCGACGCGCGCGCTGTCCCGCCGCCACTAGCGGCCCTTCTACAGGCGTCAAGCCGCGCGGTCCGGGCTGGCAACCGGGGGATTCGAGGCGCATATTGGGGCGGATGACGGCTCATCGACAATTTGACTACATCGAAGTGGTGGGGATCGCGGCCATCGTTGGCACCATCCTCTTGTGTGCCGTCGTGCTTTACTCGTTTGGCCAATGATGGGGTGAAGGTCCATCTCACGGGAAGCCCGGCGGCGCTTATAGCAGACTTTGGACGCTTGCCGATGTTCGCGGTGTTCTGGGTATAGGTGATGCCGTTGCGGGTGACTGACCGATCAGTTGGTTTATCTGGCAACATTGCCAGATGCTGTCGAAGGAGATTTTGCACGAAGGTATGAGATACAGCGCACGGTGCTTAAGACGAAACGCACCAGCGACTCGCGCTGAGTGGCATTCTACGAGGCAGCGAACTAACTAAATTGCGGATTTGCGGTGTCGCATTGACGGCCCGCGCCCGTGGTGTTCATCATCTTTGGCCGCACGGTCGCCTACTACGTAGTGCGCTAATCCCGTGGAGTGGCAGCAATGATGAAGAACGTCGTAGCCGGATGTGTCATAGCGGTTTTGATTATCATGGGCTTGCTTGCCTACGCCCAGAAACATGAAGAGTGCTGGCAAGGGCGCTGGATCAAAACCCTTAAACCCTGCGGATCAGTCAGCTCTTCAATGTAGCGCTGGCCGCGCCGGTATTGCGGCCAGTATGCGCGGCCATGGCCGCCCTGGTTCGCTCGTGGTGCAAATCGTGATCCCCCCGTGATCATCTATTGCCTTCTTTTGGGCACCTATGAGGAGGAGGGTGACGGCCTTAGGCAAGGATTTCCAATTCTTCCGTAACGCGCTAGCGGCCTGCAGGGGGCGGCGGCAATGACGGATCGATCCCACGAGATCCCGCAGGACCTCCGTAACCTCGTCCGCGTTATCTCAGCTTGCACATTGGGCCTCTGGTCATTTGCAGCAGGTTTGCTGATCGGCGTCTTTCTGTTTTTGTGATCGCAGGCACGATGCCGGGGGGCCGCGAGGTTGGCGTCGGCACCAGCGTAGTGCAGCGGGTGTTGGCCTGATCGTACTACAGCGAGCGACCGTGCTTTCGACGGCTGACTACGGTCATGGCGAATTCATCGACCGGGTAGACGCGGCCGTCGGCCACGACGGTGACGAAGGGGAATCCCCGATTCAGGAAATCGCTTGCCGTCTCCAAGGCTTCTTCTCGGCTATCCGCAGTGGCTTTTTCGATCCCCTCGGGTTCGCGGGGCTTACCTTGCACAATGAACATCGTTGCCCTCCGCTCTGCGATAGGCATGCGGGCCAACGGCACATGCGCCCGCCACAGCATTGGCGCTGCACGCCGCCGCAAACGCCTTCACGGCTGAGTGATCGGCGAGATCAGGAAGAGCGCTCCGCAGAGGTGTTATTCTCCGTATACCCACAGATTCACAGCGGAGGAACACAATGTCGACCTCTAGGCTCCTTGGAGTGATGGCTGTTCTGTCGACCGCGATCGTTACGCCGGTTACCGCGCAGCCGGTGATTTCCGAACCCGGCTATTGCGCGTTTTTCTATCCCAATGCGAACTGCCAGAACAAAGGGCCGGACAGCCCCTATACCGATCCGAACTTCCACCGCAATCAAGGGGCGCAGGGCTGGTCGAGCGGCGAAACCGTCGGCATGGCACCGAAGCGGGCGCGCGCCCACCACCACCAATCGGGTTCTTCGGCGCGAATGCAGTAACGCAGCGATTGCTCTCCAGCGACCATCAAAGGCGCTGACGGTCTCGCCGCCGGAACGTGGCGACCACTCGGCATCCTGCAGCAGCTTCATCATCGCGCGACGCGTGCCCGATCGCGGCGGTGTCCAGATCGCGAATTGGAATCAATACCTAAGTATACTTTTCGACCTTTCCTCGAATTCCCATCTGCTACTTGACGTAGACAATTGCGCGGAGAAGCGCGGTGTCCAGTAGACAAACCAAGTTCCAGTCTGAGAACCTCATGGCCGACGTTTATCTCGGCATCGCGATCGCTGGCGTAAATACACTGATCGTTATGGGGGCAGCTTTCGCGTTCGTGGTCATCTGAAAGGCCGCCTGATGCGCGGCGTCGGCGCGCGCGCCTCGACTTCGCGCGGCAGCCATGCATAAAACGGCCCCGTCACGCCCACAGGGACGCGGCGGGACCGCTCTCCCTCCGGTTCGCTAGCTTGGGGGCAAAGGGCCCGGGGAATCCCGAGTGTGTGCTCGGCGTCCTGCCCACGCCAATCTTGCCGGTCTTCATCTTCGCGGTCGTGCCGTGTTTGGTTGTGAAGGTGCGAGGCTCACTGAGGATTTCCTCGGTGACCTTTGGCGCGATCTCTTCCCGCAACCGGCTGACGGTCTTGTTGTCGACTTTCGCATGCCGCGCAATCTCGCGGTCACTCCAATGAGACCATTCGGCGCCATGCAGCAGCTTCATTACCGCGCGGCGCTTGTCCCCATTCGTGCGCGGCACGCCGTGGGTGGCGTTGGCTAGTGGCCGGCTTCGCGCCGCGAGTCGTCTAAAAGGCCGCCGCCCTGATCGGCCGGGCAGTCGGGATGGCCGGCATCGCAACTCGCCTCCGGGGCTTCATAGCTCGCAGGCCGGATCAAGAGTTGTTTCCGCATTTCAGCGAGGCGGGCACGGCAATATTCGTGGTACAGCAGGTCGAATATGGTGGGCATGATCGAACCCCGTCATTTGATCATCGCTCGGCGCGCGTTATCACACTCTTGGCGGCAAAAGGGTGAACCAGATCACTGCCGCGGGCAGGACGGACTGTCGCACCTTCCGAACTGAGCGAAGCCCAAGCTCTTCACGCAGAATTTAATGGGATCGGCGGACCACGAACCTACATCAGAGATGGGTGCCGGTTGCCTCCAGTCGGCACCTTAAGGGTCGGCCCCAGCTTCGAGCCCCCGCTGGGGCCGATTCTTCGCGTGTCCGGCAATTCCCGCTTACTAGTAGCCCCAAGGCCGCCAGCCGTATCCGTAAGGCCTGGAGAAGCGGGCGGCCCCGGGTTCCTGGATTGCTTGCCAAGGACCGTAATCGTAATAGGGGCTATAGCCGACGTATGCCGGATAGTAGCTGTAGCCGGGATCGTAATACGGACCATCATAGCCATAGGCGCTACTCGCGATCGCGCCACCGATTACGGCGCCAGCCAACACGCCCGCTCCCAAGCCCCAGCCTCCGAAACCTCTATGGCCCCAGCCGCCTCCGTGCCAACCACCGCCGCCAAAGCCGTGGCCGCCAAAGCCACGCGCCGAGGCGCCGGTCGGCGACAGGCCAACTAAGACAACTGCCAACAGAGCTATCACCGTTTTTCGCAACATCGTCGTAACTCCGCACAATAGGTCGCTCCCGGCATTATGACTCTCGTCGTGCGAGATAGTTTCAAAGCGTTTATCGGAATGGCTCGGCCGTCCGCCTCCTTGATCAGCGCGGCATCAGCGTGCGCCTCGACCTCAATGTCGCGCCGCAGCGAGACGACCGCCGAGCTCGACTGTCGGCGACACGATCTCAAACCGCTTTTTGCTGAATCCTTTGTCGAAGCCGGAAAGGATGTAGCAGTCGTCGCGATCAGCGCGGACTTCGTATTCTCCGCCCTCGACCAGCACATCGGTCTGGAACAAGCTATCGATGCATCGAACTTTCATTTGTCGCCCCCTGAATGTCGTGAAGATGGTTCGAATCCGGCAAGCCCCGCTCCGAAATCGAAGATGGTCGAAGCATATACCGCGGGAGGCGAGTCGCCGCCCATCCTGATGGCAGAGATCGTTCGCTTCGCGATACTTTTTGGCTTCAAAAGCCAATGTGGGTTTTGCTGTCGACCTCAAGCGTCCAAATCGAAAGCTGGTAGAGGTGCGCGGTCATCTGACGCTCCTCGCTGAAGCCGGCATGCGAGCACGTTTCCACAAAGGTGGGGAATTGTTTTTTAAGCCCAGGAGGCCCAGATACCGTCGCGAGTCAGTGCGCTTCCTGGACCGGCATTCGCGGCGCTATTTAACCTTACTTCTTGGGCTTGATTTTCTTTGCTGTGACCGGCGGCTCGGCAGCCTCCCGCGCCAGCCGCTCAGCCTTGAGCGGCTCCCGGTTGGCAGAAAACGCCTTCTGTGCAATCTCGTGCTCAGTCATTGCCTTTTCGGCATCGAGTTGGCGAAACGCCTTACGCGCTTCGCGCTCAGCCTTGGTAATCGGCTTGGGAGGTTCAAACTCGCCCGGTATTTTTGTCATTTTTCACCTTCAGCCCGAGCTCGACTTGCAGCATGGCCTCGCAGGCTTCTTCGGCCTCAACTCGCGTTTTAACGGGCGAGCCCACAACTCTCACGGCGCATCTGTTCCGATGGATCGGCCGCGACGACGCCACGAAGCCGGTGCGTCCGTGAAGGCCGGGACCGCTGCGGCTCTCGTAACCGATCACGAACGAAAAGCCGTTGCTATTCGCGTTCCATATCATGTCCTCGACGCGACTGATGACGCGGGTGGTCATTCGTTAAAGACGCGGACGCGATCGACGAGCTGCCAGACCGGCCGATCTCTGCACATCCCAACGAGGTGACGAGAAGGATTTCGGCGCATTGAATCGGCGCTGACGGCCGCCCAGGAAGCCTTTGCAGCAGCGCAGTTGGTTGGCGACCGGGAAGGACTTGGCAGCGCCGGCCGGACCCTCCGGTACTGGACGGCGCGGCGTTCAACCGCTGTGGTGGCGCCTGAGCCAGAGGGCAATTCCGTCGTTCGATTTGGTCATACTGTCACGATCGTCCGTGATGACGGTCGCGAGCAGACCTTTAGGATCGTTGGAGGAGGAGGCGGATCCGGCACGCGGCACGATCCCGGCTTGGCGGAAAGAAATGCCTATACTACCTGACTATCTTAAATCGTCGGCGCGCGGCGGCGAACGTTCAAAACCAATAGTTGTCGGACTCCCTCTCGGCCTGTTTATTCATCAATATCCTGTTGGGTGAAGCATGGGTGAGCGTCTCGATCAATGGTCGCAGGCTTCCGCGACGCTCGGCCGGGGCTTTGATCTAAATCAAGCGGGCTCGTGCGCGCGTTGCTTCATTCGTCAAGACGACGAGCCGGCGCTAAAGCGTGAGCGAAGAACAAATGTAACAGCATCAACGTCTCCTTGTTCGACTTGTCTTGGCTGGACTGCTGGTGTCAGGACTCCTGCCAACCACTGCTCAGGCCGAAACTGGCGCCGTTCGCGTAGTTTTTACAAAAGGTGGGTTCATCGTGGGGGTCGGCGGCGGTGAGGGCGTCCTCACATTCCGTGGGCATCACTACCGCTTTAACGTGTCCGGCATGAGCGTGGGCTTCACGATCGGCGCATCGACCACCCAATTGGCTGGGCATGCCTTGAACCTCAGGAGTCCAGGTGACATCCAGGGCAATTACGCCGTGATCGGTGCCGGTGGTGCGCTGGCGGCGGGTGCTGGCGGCGTGCAATTGCAGAACGAGAAGGGCGTCATCCTGCAGCTGACTGGCGGCAAGGTCGGCGTCGAGCTGTCGGCCGCGGTGGGCGGAGTGACGATTACGCTCAAGTGAGCGTAGGGCCACCCGGCGCGCTCTGGCTCAGTATCGCTCTTCGACGAATTTCAATCCGCGCAGCGCCGCCTGATCGTCGTAGCGTCCCTTGGTCGAGCGTTTCGGCAAGCGCACGCGCTCATGCTGCAGGCGGTTGTGGGGGATAGTGTCCAGGAGATGGGCGATGCAATTCAGGCGTGCGCGTCGCTTGTCGTCCGACCTGATGAGAGTCCAGGGCGCATGCTTCGAACTCGTCGCCTTGAGCATCATGTCGCGCGCGCGCGAATAGTCGTACCAGAGCCGGTAGGATTCGGTATCCATCGGGCTCAGTTTCCAGTGCCGGAGCGGATCATCGATCCGCGCCCTGAACCGCCGCTCCTGTTCTTCCATCCCGACCTCGAGCCAGAGCTTGATCAGGGTGATGCCGCCGTCCACGATGTATTTTTCCACTTCCGGGCAAAGCGACAGGAAGCGTTCATGCTCATCTTCACTGCAAAAGCCCATGACATGTTCGACGCCGGCCCGGTTGTACCAGCTCCGGTCGAAGATCACGATTTCGCCTCCCGCCGGGAAGTGCTGCATGTAGCGCTGCACGAACATCTGGGTTTTTTCCCGGTCGGAAGGAGCCGGGAGGGCGACCACGCGAAACACGCGCGGACTGACCTTCTCGGTGATCGCCTTGATGGTGCCGCCCTTGCCGGCAGCGTCTCGTCCCTCGAACAGGATAATGACCCGGAGCTTCTTGGCTTTCACAAATTCCTGGAGATGGCAAAGCTTGACTTGAAGCTTGCGGAGTTCGTTCTCGTAGTCCTTCCGCTTCATCCGTGCCGACTCTGCGCCTCGCGCCATATGGGTCACCTCCGGGTTGGATCGGGACTATGCCCAGCTGATGGTGATGCCGATATCTCCAGGGACACCGCCAGGAAAATCGATGATCTGATAACCGATGCGGTAGCCGCGGGGCTTCAAATAGTCGGTCCAAAGCTGGAAGATTTCCTTCGGGATTCCCGTCAGCGTTTTCTCCCAACCCGGCTCCATCTGGTTGATGGCCCGGCCCTTGTCGGTGCAGAGCATGTTGGGAAATCGATAGACCTGGACCTCGGTCAGGCCGTTGCGGACCGCCCGCTGAATCACGCTGGAGGCGAGCTTGACTTTCTCATCTTCCGAAAGCCCGGACGGCTGGCTGAGCCTCTCGATCAGCGCTCTTTTCTCGGCTTCGGCAGCGGCAGCCGCTCTTGCCTCCTGGTCGGCCTTTTCCGCCTCCTTGATTGCAGCCTGTTTCTGGATCTCCTTTGCCATGGGCAGTAGATCGTCGATCTTTTCGGGCATGGGTCTCTCCTCGCAGGGCTCGGCATCTTCTCCAAACATGCTGAGAGCCCGGAGACCGGGGGCCTTTGATCCAAATCAAGCCTCCTTCCGGCGCCGCCCTGCAGCCTTGCATTGGACCGGTCCCACGAGGAGGAATGGAATGCGAGTGAGCCAAAAAGCCGCATTGGCGGCGGCTATGTTGTCCGGGGCAATCCTGGCTCCTTTCGGGCAGGCGAGAGCGACCGACCTCACCGGCGCCTGGGCGACCAGCGCGGACGAATGCAAAAACGTCTTCGTTCGGAAAGGCAAGGCGAACCAGACCACCTTTGCCCCGATGTCCGAAGTCCATGGCGGAGGCTTTATCGCCGA
Source organism: Alphaproteobacteria bacterium (assembly GCA_005884765.1). Taxonomy (GTDB): domain Bacteria; phylum Pseudomonadota; class Alphaproteobacteria; order Rhizobiales; family Xanthobacteraceae; genus Bradyrhizobium. The sequence goes on along the minus strand of VAZV01000145.1, from coordinate 31,374 downwards.
GCAGAATCGACTGATCGGACGCACCGCAAAATGCACGATCAAGGCGAAAAAAGACGATGGTCAGACCGTGAACATTGTCGCAAGCTGTGCGACCGACATCATGCTCTCCAGCGTCCAATTCCAATTGAACGTTGTCAATCAGGACAAGATTCAGCGGCTTTTTCCGGGAATGCCGGACATGGAAATCTACTACTACCGCTGTCAGCTTTGAAGATTACGGTTTCTTCGAAGTTGCGCGGGTAAGCGAGCGCGTGTTCGCAGCCCGCTCGAAGCTCTGGGAGGGTCGATTGCACGAGCAGTTTCACCCGATGACGCCTCACCATCTGCCGTTTTACATTGCCAAACCCGGCGAGACGGACGTGCTGATGATCGTGACGGCCATTTTTCTGATCGCTGCCGTCCTCGGCGCCGGCAATCTTTACTTGCGTCTGCATTCGCTGCCGGAGCAGATGGCGCACAAATCGCAGAAGCTGCAGTTCGAGATCGTGGCGGTTCTGGGATTGCTTGCGCTCTTCACCCACATCCATCTGTTCTGGATTGCGGCGCTGCTGCTCGCGCTAATCGACTTGCCGGATTTTGGTACCCCCTTGCGCAGCATTGCCGGATCGGTCGAGAAGATCGCCGATTCCTCAGAAGGAGCGGGTAAGCAGGAAGCCACGGACGAAGAGCGCACCGCCGAGGCCGTGACGGCGCTGGATCAGACCGAGCCGGGCGCTTCGAGGGAGTCAGGTAGTATCCCGAAGAAGGAGGCGCGCGGACATGCTTGAGCTGATCCTCTGCTCCCTGTTCACATTGCTGCCGGACTACCTGTACCGGCGCTATGTCCAGGGCAAGCGCCTGGGCAAGGAAATCACCTTCTTCTCCGTATGGTACGAACTGCGATGGGGGATTACGGGCTGCCTGATGCTCACGATCTCTCTCATCACCTTGATCTTCTATTTCCATCCCTCGACCACGTCAGCGATGTTGTTCTTCCGGACGATCCCGGTCGCTCCCGAGACGGTGGGACGTGTAGCGGAGGTGAAAGTTGGTTTCAGCCAGTCGGTCGCCAAGGGCAGCGTGCTGTTCACGCTGGATAGCTCGAAGCAGGAAGCGGCCGTTACAGCAGCCAAGGCCAAGATAGCCGAGGTCGACGCCGAGTTCGTCGCCGCGAGGATGGATGTGGTCAAAGCCGAGGCGCAGATCGGCCAGGCGAACGCCGACTACAAGCAGGCCAGGGACGAGCTCGACGTCAAAAGCGAGCTGCAGCGGCGCAACCCGGGCATCGTGCCACAGCGTGATATTGAAAAATTGCAGGTCCTTGTCGACGGACGGCAGGCTGCGATCGATGCAGCCACGGCCTCGAAGCAATCCGCGGAGATCAAGGTGGTCACGCTTCTGCCGGCGGAAAAGGCAAGCGCCGAAGCAGCGCTCGCACAGGCCCAGGTCGAACTTGACAAGACCGTCGTTCGCGCCGGCGTTGATGGGCGCGTCGAGCAGTTCTTGCTTAGACCCGGCGACATCGTCAATCCGCTGATGCGCCCCGCCGGCGTCTTGATTCCTGAAGGGGCAGGCGGGCGTGCCCTGCAGGCCGGGTTCGGACAGATCGAGGCCCAGGTGCTGAAGCCTGGAATGATCGCCGAGGCCGCGTGCGTGTCCCTGCCATGGACGATTATCCCGATGGTCATCACCGGCGTTCAGGATTATATCGCCGCCGGTCAGTTCCGTGGTGGAGAGCAGCTGATCGATCCGAGCCTGGCGAGGCCCGGCACGATTCTTGTGTTTCTTGAGCCGATCGACAAGGACGGTCTTGCGGATGTGACGGCCGGCAGCTCCTGCATTGTCAATGCGTATACAAGCAACCACGACAAGATTGCTTCAAAGGATACCGGCGCGCTTCAGGGTTTCGTCCTGCATGCCATCGACGCGATCGGGCTGGTGCACGCTTTGCTTCTTCGCATTCAGGCGCTGCTGCTGCCGATCAAGACCCTGGTGCTGAGCGGCCACTAGCTCAGACGCTTGCGTCTTCTAGTCAGGTGCCGGTTGAGCGTCCTTCTCCTGCTGTTGAGCTTGATGCGAATCAACGTGAGCGGTGCACTCTGTGACCGGATTATGCGGCACCTCGATTGGCGGGACCCGCCATGCAGCTTTGGCTTATACCCTCCCTTTACGCCGCGGCCAGCGTTGTCAGCAGCTTGGTCCTGCCGCGCCTTGAGGCGCGGTACTTCGCCCATGATCTTGATCTGTCGATCTCCTCGGCGCAGGCCTTCTTGTCGGCGGTCGCGTCCGGAATGATGGCGTTGACGGGAATCGTTTTCTCCATTGCCTTCGTCATGGTGCAGTTCAACGCCATCGTTTACTCCCCTCGGCTCGTGGTCTGGTTTGCGCGCGACCGCCTGCTGTTCCACTCGATGGGCGTATTCGTCGCAACCTTCACCTATAGTCTGGGAACGCTCGCCTGGGTCGACCGTGGGGGAAACGGCGTTGTGCCATTCGTCTCCTGCATGCTGGTGGCCTCCATGCTGATTGCGAGCGTTCTCCTGCTTGCGCAGCTCGTGCAGCGTCTCAACAGCCTGCAGATCACGCAGGTCCTGCGCATTATCGCGGACAAGGGCCGCGAGGTGATACACGAAACATATAGGGCCGTCGCCGATACGGGGTCGCGCAAGAGCTCTGATGCCAATCTCCGCCGCATCTCCGGACCTTTTTCCCTTTCAATCAAACATCAGGGAAAGCCTTGCGCCGTCACCCGGATCGATATCGACGGATTGGTCAGGCAAGCCAGGCAGGCTGACTGCACGATCCTCGTGGATTGTGCTGTCGGCGACACGCTCCTCGAGGACACTCTGCTGCTGCGTGGCTCCAGAGCAAAATCGACGCTCTCAGAAACGGAACTGAGGAAGTGCATCCGCGTCGGGGATCAGCGGACCTTGGAGCAGGATCCCAAATATGCGTTGCGGCTTTTGGTCGACATCGCCGTCAAGGCCCTCTCTCCCGCGATCAACGATCCGACGACCGCTGTCCAGGCCATCGATCAGATCGAGGATCTGCTGGTGCGGCTGGCAAAATGCGACCTCGAGACGTCCCGCGCCTTCGACGCAGACGGCACCTTGCGGGTCGTGTTCCAGATGCCAGGCTGGGGCGATTATCTCGCGCTCGCGCTCGATGAAATCCGCCAGTATGGCAGGGATTCGATCCAGGTGATGCGACGCTTGCGATCTGCCCTCGCGGACCTCGCCGACGCCGTCGGCGGCGAAAGAGCTCAACTCGTCAATGCCTATCTCGATCATCTCGACCGCAGCATCGAGCGTTCCGATTTCGATCCTCAGGATCGTGCAGCGGCTCGGGTCGAGGACCGACAGGGATTGGGGCTGTCGCACCGACAGGAGGATTGAGGACCGCGCGCCCCGGGAGTCTCGCCATGACAGACAATCAATTCGGATTGACCCGCGCACAGCTACGGACACCAAGGGCTGCCGCGGTCGCCGGCGTCGTGTTTTCGGTGCTGTTGCTGGCCGTTTTCTGGCTGATGCGGCTTTCGGTACCTGCTGATCCCTACGAGCCCGGTGCATGGCTCAAGGGCAGCGTAAGCTCTGTGGTTGTCGCGCTGAATCTGGTGCCCTTTGCCGGCGTCGCGTTCCTTTGGTTTATCGGGGCGCTGCGTGACAGGCTCGGCGCGCGCGAAGATCGATTTTTTGCAACGGTGTTCTTGGGCAGCGGTCTCCTGGTGCTGGCCATGCTTTTCGCCGCCGCGGGCGTGGTCGGCGCCATCATCATCGCGTTCCATGCCGCACCCGAAGCTATGATCGATTCGGCGACCTTTCATTTTGGCCGGGGGCTGGCCTATGGAATGATCAACATTTACGTGGTCAAGACGGCGTCGGTCTTCATGATTACGACATCGACCATCGCCCTCTACACGCGCCTCACGCCGCGCTGGCTTGCAATCGGCGGATACGCGGTTGCGGTGGTGCTCCTGATCGGAAGCTATTATTTCGACTGGAGCCTTCTGGTGTTCCCGCTATGGGTCCTCCTCGTCAGCGTCTGCATTCTTACGGACGAGCAAGCGCCGCCAGAAGCGTAAGACGCCGCTTCTGTCGCCGGCAACCCACGACCGCGGCGGGGGGCAACTCAGCGAGGAAGCATCTTGCCTAGCACTGGGCGTAGACCCGCCCGTACGCGTCGGTCACTTGCGCGCAGCCAGGCGTTGCCACATAGGCGCCGGCGGCAGCGGCTGCACCGCCAAAGACGACGGCGCGGCGCGTCGTTCTCCGCGCGACGCCGGCGTAACTCATTGGCGTCAAGGGACGTCCGACGCGGGCTTCGGCCGGTGACGTGAGGCGGACATCTGGAGACCGTTTGACATCGACGCACAGGCCGCCCAACGCAGCGATCGAAGCCGCAACAAAATTGATGACTTTGCGTGATCTGTTGCTCATTTCTTTGCTCCTGCGGCGGTTCCCGGCGGAAGTTTGTCGAAATCCTTCATGTTTTCGGGGCTGATGCTGGCCCTTGCCGTGTCGGCAGGTGGCTTGAACACGAACGCATTCGCATCGGCGATCGCGTCAGTGTTCCAGTCCTTGATGCGGAGCGTGTATTGTGGCGCGCCCGTGAGCACTTTGCTCGTGATCACATATTTCCGGGGAATGGGTCGGGCGCCGGCCTCAATCCAGATCTGCCAGTCTGTGTCGACCCCGGAAGGCGAGGTGTTCGCATTCGACGCCGTCCACCACGCCCTGGCCGATATGCTTCGCGTCGAGAACGTTTGCCATCATCTCGTCATAGGCGTTGGTCAGCAGGAGATCGGTGCCGGGCATGCCGGTGCCGGCTGCGGATTGGATCACATCGATGACATGATCGACGGTGCCGGGCTCATCGGCCTGGACATAGGACTTTGCGTTGTTGCCATAGATCGTCAGCGTTTTGCCGTCATAGGTCAGCTCGACATCCGCGTAGCCGCCGGTTCGCCTGATACGCAGCTTGTCGGGACGACTGAGCTTCATCTGCCCCGAACTCGTAAATTGAATCTTCTGAAGGTCGGGCGTGATGATTTCGATGTCGCTGTCGAAGGTCGCAGAAATCGACTTCTGCGCCGCCACGTAGTTCGTCGAGGCTTGGAGGATTTTCGCGGAATCATCCTCGGCGCGTGCGACGCCTGCCACTGAAAACGCGACAACGATCGCGGAAGCAGCGATCGCTGGTGCGCGAGCGAGCGTTCGCGAGAGAACTCCTGCATTCATGACGATCCTCCTGTGCCCGGCGCACATTCGGACCGCGACGAGAGGTCTGCTTGATTTAGATCAAGGGCAGTGGGAGATCGGCTCGCAAGGGCTGCTGCGAGTTCACAAAACGTTCGAAATGTCGCCTGACACGCGAGGGGTCGCCGGTCCGGTTCAAAGTTCGACCCTTGATCTTAATCAAATGTCCGATCTCCAGCCGCGGTTCGCTCGTGGTTGAGGTTGGATGGAGGTAGGTCATGTTGCGCTGCAGGAGAACCTTGTTGGCTTTGGCAATCGTTCTCGCAACGCCGCTCGCCGCGGTTGCACAGGGAACTGGTACGCCGCCGCCATCCACCGGTACGCCGCCTCCGCAATCAGGCGATACTTTGCTGAAGCCCGAGCAGTTGGATGCGCTGGTTGCGCCGATCGCGCTCTATCCTGACGCGTTGCTCGCCAACATGCTGGCGGCTTCGACCTATCCGCTGGAAGTGGTGGGAGCCGCCCGCTGGGTCAAAGAGCACAAGAACCTCAAAGGCGATCAGCTGAAAGCGGAAGTCGACAAGCAATCCTGGGACGACAGCGTCAAGGCGCTGACCGGCACGCCGAGCGTGCTCGAGATGATGAACGACAAGCTCGACTGGACCCAATCTCTCGGCGACGCCGTGCTTGCTCAGCAGCCGGACGTGATGGATGCGATCCAGCGCCTGCGGGCGAGGGCGCAGGCGAACAACAAGCTGCCGTCCACCAAGCAACAGAAGGTCACGGTTCAAAAGGTCGAGAACAAGCAGGTCATCGTGATCGAACCGACCGATCCCAATACCATGTACGTTCCTTATTATGATCCGGCGGTGGTCTACGGCACCTGGCCGTACGCCGCCTATCCACCCTACTATTTCGGATATCCCCCCTATATCGGCGCAGGCGTGATTGCAGCCGGATTGGCTTTCGGTGCCGGCTACGCGCTCGGGCGCTTGGGCAACTATTGGGGCGGGGGCTGCAACTGGGCCAACAGCAACTTTTTCATCAACCGCGGCAACAACAACATCAACTGGTCGCACAACGTGAACCACCGCCAGGGTGTCCGCTACAACAGTGCTAACGTGGCGCAGCGGTTCGGCGGCGATAAAGCGCGTGCCGGCGCCGCTGACCGGATGGATTTCCGCGGCCGCGGCGGCGAGCAAGTGCTCAAACCCGGTGGCGATCGCGTCGGAGCAGGTGATCGTGGAGGCGATCGCGTCGGCGGTGGCGACCGTGGCGGCGACCGTGTTGGGGGCGGTGATCGCGGAAGGGCGGTGGCGCCAAGCAGGCACGGCCAGCCGATCGCGCGCGCCCCTCCGGAGGCGCCAGGGGCGGCGGGCGCGACAACGCAATGGGTAACATCTCATCGGGCCGCGCTGCAAATATGCAGTCCGCGCGCGGTAGAGCCAGCTTTGCAAGCGCCGGTGGTGGAGGCCGAGCTATCTCCGCAGGCGGCGGAGGCGGCTTCCGTGGTGGCGGTGGAGGCGGCGGAGGAGGAGGTGGTGGTTTTCGCGGAGGTGGCGGCGGGGGCGGCGGCGGCCGGCGGTCCGATCTGTGGTTGAAGCACGACGTCGTCTTGCTCGGTCGTCTCGAGAACGGGCTTGGCTACTATCGATTTAGCTATACGGGCAGCAACAAGGCTTACGTCGGCGTCATCGCGCAGGAGGTGGAGGCGGTGAAGCCCGATGCAGTCACGCGCGGGAGTGATGGCTATCTCAGGGTCCATTACGGCAGGCTCGGAATCAAATTTCGCACCTATCAAGATTGGCTCGCTGCCGGCGCACGAATCCCAATGCGATCGGGGATATGACCATGACAACGCTTTTTTCGACGCGACCTGATCGGTGTTGGTCCGCGGGCCTGATCGCGGCCGCCATGCTGGTTCTGGCAATTCCGGCTGCATCGGCCCAGCAATCCTTCCAGTCGCCCGAGGATGCGGCGACGGCACTGGCTGCTGCGGCAAAATCGGGTGAAACGCGAGACTTCGTTAAGCTGCTCGGTCGTGACGCCGCTGATATCGTCGAGTCCGGAGACATGGTGGCCGATACCGATACGCGACAGCGTTTCGTCGCTGCCTATGACGCCAAGCATTCCATCAGCATGGAGGGCAACAAGAAAGCGATCCTGATGCTCGGCAAGGACGACTTCCCGTTTCCGATCCCGCTTTACCACACGAAAACGGGCTGGGAGTTTGACACGGCCGCCGGCCGCATCGAGATTCTCTATCGTCGGATTGGACGCAACGAGCTCGACGCGATCCAGACCTCTCTCGCCTATGTCGACGCGCAGAATGAATATGCCGACAAGGACCGCGGCGCGGGGCCGGGAGTCTATGCGCAGCGCACTGTCTCCGGCCCTGGCAAGAAGGATGGCCTCTACTGGCCGTCGGATGGTGACCAGAGTCCGTTGGGTGAACTTGCCGCGCAGGCGTCGGCAGAAGGCTACAAGGTCGGCAGCGGCGAGCCGCAGCCTTACCACGGCTATTACTTTCGCATCCTGACGAAACAGGGGCCATACGCTCCCGGCGGCGAACTGGACTATGTCGTCAATGGCAAGATGATCGGCGGTTTCGCGCTCATCGCTTACCCCGCCGAATACGGCAATTCCGGCGTCATGACCTTCGAGGTCAATCACGCCGGCACGGTTTATCAAAAGGATCTGGGCGAGCTGACTGAGGCCATCGCGAAGCGCATGAAGTCGTTCGACCCCGATCAAACCTGGAAGAGGGTAGAGGTCGCAAACCCCTGAGGAATGCGCCGCTGCAGGAAAGATCATTGTATGAACAAGTATGCCATCAGGCTCGTTTTACTGGCGCTGTTTGTATTGACCATATTCGCTCCGACGGCCGACGCCAAAACGGGCTCTGTTCGCGTCGTCTTCACGAAGGCTGCGCTTGTTGCGGGAGGCGGCGTCGGACGCGGCGTATTGACCTATGATGGGCGGGAACACCGATTCCGGGTCTATGGCGTCAGCATCGGCGTCACGATCGGAGTTTCGGTCGCAAAGCTGGCCGGACGCGCAGCATATTTGGATCAATTGAGCGACTTCGAGGGTACCTATTCATCCGTCGGTGTCGGCGGCGCGCTGGTGGGTGGCGGCGGCGGCGTGCAGCTCAAGAATGAAAAAGGCGTCATCATCACGCTGCATGGCGTGAGGGCAGGGCTGGAATTTGCTGCGAACCTGAGCGGCATCCGGATTGCGTTTGAGTAGACACAACTCAGTCTGACCACGAGACGCATCTCTTTACGCGTACACAGTGCCCTGCAGCCGGGACAGGAGGCTGACAAATCGCATGCTTTGGATTCGCTCAACCACAGCAGGGCTTTTCGATCTGAGACCCGTCGGTAAAGACCGCGCAAACCAAGCCTGACATAGATCAACGCTTGTACTCGCGCTGCTTCCAGTCTGGAACAAACAAACTCTGCGATGGGAGAGACGTCATGGAGAGCAGCGCAGATCTGAGAAGGAATCCGGGGAAGGCGATTTCTGGAGAGGTTTCCGACCGGGCGATGGTGTATGTCGATCAAGGTTCGCGATTTTATCGTCCGCAATGTCACGCCTTATGCAGGCGATGAGAAATTCCTAGCTGGCTCTACGCCGCGCACGAAGGCCGTGTGGGCGAAGCTGCAGCCTTTTGCGGAAGAGAGAAAGAAGGGCGTGCTTGCGGTCGACGCGAAGCATCCCTCGACATTGTTGGCGCACCAGGCCTAACCTGGGGCAATTTTCCAGCTAATCTGGTTCCGGTTACTGCCGGAAACATCATCGGTGGATCGCTGATGGTCGCGGCGGTTTACTGGTTCGTCTATCTCCGGAAAAAGCCGAACGAGAACTGATTGAAAACCATACCGGTACTCGATAAAAGGCGTTAGAAGTGGGCGCCGAGATTGGCGCACAACTCCGAGAGGCGGGACGACGCCAACTGTTTCATGACCATGAGACCGATCGCCAAATTCTGTCTCGTTGCGATCGCCTATTCCTTGAGCGTGCTGAACGCCGGTGCGGCCGAGCACAGGCGCGTCATGATCCTTCATTCGGTGGGACGCGAGTTCAGGCCGTGGAATGAATATGCGAAGGACATCCGCGCCGAATTGGATCGCCAATCACCTTGGCCGCTCGATGTACAGGAGCACTCCCTGATCGCCGCCCGCCCGGACGATCAGAATTCGGAGGCACCATTTGTCGAATACCTAAGCGCGTTGTACGGCAAGCGCCCGCCGGATTTGATCATCAGCGTTGGGGCGCCGTCGGCTGGCTTCATCCAGCGGCACCGACGTGAACTGTTTTCGACTACACCGATGCTTTTCACGGTGGTGGAACAGCGTCGCGTTCTGGCTTCCGACCTGACCGAGTACGACACCGTTGTCGCCGTGAGGCACGACTTTCGTGTCCTGTTCGAAAGCTTCCTGCGCATATCCCCCGACACGAAAATCGTGGCGATCGTGAATGGCGACTCGCCAAACGAACGTTTCTGGCAAGGCGAGATGCGCCGGGAGTTACAGCCGCTGGAAGGCCGCATCGAAATCCGATGGTTTGACAAGCTGTCCTACGAAGATCTGTTGAAGCAGACGGCGGCGCTGCCGCCTCATTCCGCGATCTTCTGGTACCAAATGATTGCCGACGGGGCGGGGATCGCGCACGAGGGGGACAGAGCCCTTCAAAGGCTTTATGCCACCGCCAACGCGCCGATCTTCAGCCATGACGACGCATTCTTCGGTCGCGAAATTGTCGGCGGTCCCATGCACTCCGCGCTGGCGGGCAGCAAACGAGCTGTTGCGGTCGCAATGCGTATTCTGGGCGGCGAAAAGCCTGGGACCATCAAGACGCGGCCTAGCGATTTCGCGCCGGCCAAATATGATTGGCGCGAACTGCACCGCTGGAACATCAGCGAGCGCCTCTTGCCGCCTGGCGCCGAGGTCGACTTCCGCGTGCCTTCGACCTGGGAGAGCTATCGTTGGCAGATTATCCTCATCTGCGCGGTGGTCCTGGTGCAAACGTTGCTAATTTCACTTCTTCTCCATGAGCGCGGACGACGATCTTTCGCCGAGGTGCAATCCCGGCAGCGCATGTCTGAACTTGCTCACGTCAATCGGTTTTCCACGGCGGGTGAACTCACCGCAACGATCGCGCACGAGATCAATCAGCCGCTCGGCGCTATTCGGGTCAACATCGAAACCGCGGAATTGATGGTCAAATCTCCGTCCCCCGATCTGCAAGAAATCGGGGAAATCCTCGCTGATATTCGCCGCGACGACCAGCGCGCCAGCGAAGTCATCGGCCGATTGCGGAGCCTGCTGACGAAGGCGCCATTTGAGCTCAAGCCTATCGATCTCAACGAAGTTGCCCGCGAGACCATCCAGTTTCTTTCGGCGTTGGCGATCGCGCGGGAAGTTAACCTGACCAGTTCCATTGCGCCGACGCCAGTTCCTATCCGAGGCGACCTGGTTCAAGTTCAACAGGTCATCCTAAATCTGATCGTTAATGCTATGGATGCGATGTCAGGCATGCCGGTCGCTGAACGCAGGATTGTGGTCTCGACCGCGCGCGACGGCAATTCTGGGGATATCTTTGTATCGGATGCCGGTCCCGGCATTCCCGTCGACAAACTCAAAGAGGTATTCGAGCCGTTTTTCACGACAAAGCCCCAAGGCATGGGTATGGGCTTGTCGATTGCGCGAACCATTGTCGAGGCTCACGGCGGGCAGCTATCCGCAGAGAACCAGGCGGGACGCGGCGTGGCATTTCGTATCAGACTGCCACTGGCGGCGCTGCCGAAATGACTGTTTCTGGGACCCCTTGCGAACACTAGCCCTTCGGCACAACGGCTATGTTATGTACATTCCTTCAAAGAGGCGCTCACGGCCGGTTGTCGCTCTGTGCAGCCTCGCGGAAGCGAGCGGATTCGATACGTTGTGGCGCGAAAGCTTGGGCAGTTTTGCTCTGACTGCATCGGCTATAGTTCGCCAACACAATGCGACAGGGCAGCAATCTTTGCAGCATTGGAGCGAACAGCCGTCGCCTGGTGCGATCAGCAGGCTGCGCGGCCGAGAGATGGGACTGCCTAAAATCGTACCGATGAGCAGTCTATCCGCGCGCTTCTTCACTCATCCGCGCGGCGCGAGATCGCAATCGACGCCTCGGTCTTGTTACGGGTGCATTCAAAGTCAAGGCGGCGATAGCGCATCCTGGCAGTGTCGCCGCGCAGCAGCCCCATCCGCTTGATGCAGCGCGTGGCGCCGGTCAGGGTATTGTCCTTGGGCACGGTAAATATGATAGCGGCCGCGCTGCCGACGCGGTCGAGGAAGGCGGGTGTCGGATTCCGGCCGTGCGCCTTGGCATACAGTTCATTCTTGAAGTTGCGGCCGGAACAGCCCAGCGAGAGTTCGCTGGCTTGCGGATGTGACAGATAGATAGTGTTCGCGGCGGTGATGCCGACCTTGAGGCCGTCGATGTGGCTCTTGAGCTGGTTGGCGATGTCGTCGCAGCGGTGGTCGGCGCGCGCCGGCGAGGCGCCAAGCGCGATCAGCCCTGCGACGGTCAGCAGCGCAAACGCGGCGGATATCGAGTGTGCATGCAGGTTTTTTGTCATGAATACCCGTGCGGCATTGAAGCCTGCGCGCGGTGTTTGTGCAAGGTCGCACCATAACGGCGGAGCGTTGATTGCGTGAACTAGGCAAGCCTATTTGCAAGGTCTCCGTCAGCAGCCTCATTGCCAATGGTTAGCGGCTCTCGGGTAGCGAATTAGTCGCATCAATGGCGTGAAGCAGACCAGCGTCGTGCTCCTTGATCGATGTGCAGGGGCGGATCAGCAAGGTCGGCGATCCGGATGTGCGCCGCGCGCTGTACGAGGCGGCCTCCGCACTGCTCACCCGCTTTAAGCGCAAGGACAAGGTCAAGAGAGCTGGCGCCAGGCACTGGCCAAGCGCTTCTGTCACCGCAAGGCGACCGTCGCGGTGACGCGCAAACTGGCGGTGATCATGCATGCGATGTGGGTTGACGGCACGTTTTACTGTGGCGATCCGGCGGCGCGCGCAGCGGATGTGTGCGCGCGCCGCCGTCAAGGACCGCAAGTTACTGGGAGCCTATCATGACCTGTGACGCCAGCTGAGCGAATGATCGACACTGTGCTTGCAGCTTTTGAACGACGGAGCTCCGCGTGAGCGGATGAGAACTGGCGCAGACCAAGAACGACGGAACGCACACTATCTTGCCCGTGGCCGCGCGCTTCACAAGCGAAGTGGACCACGCCGGAGTGCCTTTGAAGTCGTTCCGTCATACCGATGGAAAATGCGTCGCGACGGATCCAGTGCTGCAGCGATGCACCACCATCGCCCCGTCGACGAGCGCGGAACAGTGCACGGCGTACCAAGATTCTCGTCTCGCGTGGAAGGCTGTTGCAGGGTGGATCAGAGTGGGTTGTCTTAGCAGAGAGGAGCGACGAAGATGGATGAAATATCAAAAGATTCCCGACCGATTAAGAGGGCAAGATAAAGCGGATCTTCGATCCGCGCGCCCTGCGGTCGTAAAGGGTTTGTCTGCACATTGGTTTTTGCACCTTGCGGTGGCGTCTGGACGGCACTGTGAAAGGTGTGCAGGTGCCGCCCTCCGAACTTTCCTGATGGATTTCAATCGTCCGAGCGACGGCGCTCGCAATGTGCGTCGATGAAGAGTCCCGCTGTCTGTTCGCCATCATGCGCGTTGATGCGATCTGACGCGACCAATGCTCGGCAGCTCTTGTACGAGCGCGTTCCGACGTCAATCGTCGCGTCATGGTAAGGGATGAGAGCGAGAATTTTCGGGTCAGGCCAGGGCGGTCCCGCAGTCGTGGAGCGCGCCCGAATCCGCGCACCCAGCCGTTTTTGAAACAGGTCGAGTTCGCGGTTCGGAAAGCAGGCGGCGATCCGCGCCAGATAGGTGTCGGATCAAGATCGGGCGGCACCCGGGAAGGAGGGAGAACAGGTCGCTTCAACGCGCGCGGCCGGGGTGCGAAAGTCGTTGCCTCGTTTCCTCGGGCGGGCGGAAACGGAGGGTGGCAAAGGGATTCCTCAGGGCGCTTTCGCTCGCGTCGTGTGGTGATCAAGGCAAGAGTAGTCCGGCTCAATCCGCAGCGGAGGGGTGCGGGTAGGCCCAAGATGCGCCGGGTCGTTAGCAGAGTCATGGACGCCCATCTTCGCTATCTCGAACGGGATGGGGTCACGCGGGACGGCGAGCGGGGCAAGGCCTATTCCGCTTTCGAGAACGAGGCCGACGGCAAAGCTTTCGTGGAGCGCGGCCGAGGTGATCGCCATCAGTTTCGCGTCATCGTGGCGCCGGACGATTCTGCCGAGATGGCTGACCTTCGCGGGTTCACCCGCGACCTCATGCGCCAGATGGAATTGGATCTGGCTACCCGCCTCGACTGGATCGCGGTCGACCATCACAACACCGGCCATCCTCACACCCACATCATCGTCCGCGGCGTGCTCGATGACGGCCGCACCCTCAATATCGCTGGCGACTATATCGGCCATGGCATCCGCCATCGGGCCAGCGAATTGGTCACCCGGGAATTGGGCCACCAGAGCGAGATCGAGCTTCAGACAAAGCTGCAGAACGAGGTCGAAGCCGAGCGCGTGACGAGGCTCGATAAGCTACTCTTGACCGAGCAGCAGGAGCAGGGCGTGATCGATCTGCGGCCAGGGGAAGGTGCGACCTTCCTCGTGCGTGAGAACCGTAACCTCATGATCGGCCGGGTAAGGCACCTGGAGCGCTACGGAGTGGCCACCGAGATTGAGCCGGGACGATGGGCCCTTTCCGAGCGGGCCGAGCAAGTCCTGAAGGATATGGACCACCGCAATGAGGTCATCAACTCTATCCACCGGGCCCTCACCAAGAATGGTCTCGCCGAGGAGCGTGGTACCGGCCAATTCGCCCTTCACGGCGAAGGCTCAGGCCAGAAGATCATCGGCCGCGTCCTGGCCAAGGGCTTGGCCGGAGACGAGATGGGCGAGCGGGTCTATCTGGTCGTCGACGGCATCGATGGCCGCGTTCATCACATCGAGTTCAAGGACCCGAACAGGATCGAAGAGGTGGGGCGGGACATCATCGTGGAAGCCGCTCCTGTTGTCTCGGGTCCAAGACCGGCTGACCGCAACATCGCTGCCAACGCGGCCGACGGCGATGGCATCTACCGGCCGAGCCGGCACCTGGAGCATATCCATGACAACTTCGAACGCCAGGGCAAGGACCCCGAGGCTTATGTGCGCTCCCATGTCCGTCGCCTGGAGGCGCTGCGCCGGGCTGGTCATGTCGAACGGATCGATGCCGATAATTGGAAGGTCCCGAAGAACATCGTCGAGCGTGGGCAGGCCTATGACCTCAGCCAAGGCGGTGACGGGCTGAGGATACGGACGCTCTCGGTCATCAGCCTCGACCGGCAGATTGCCAGCGACAGCGCGACCTGGCTCGACCGACAGATTGTTGCTGGCGACCGCTCGGAAATCAGGGACAGCGGTTTTGGTCGGGAGGTCAACAAGGCTATCAGTCGTCGGGCACAGCGGCTTGTGGAGATGGGCCTTGCGACGGCCAAGGATGGCAAGGCCCACGTTCCTGTCCACACCGTGGCGACGCTTGAGCGACAGGAGGTCGATCGCGCGGGCCAGCAAATGGCGGCAGATCGCGGCCTAGCCTTTGTGCCAGCCAGCGCTGGCGAGTACGTTAATGGCCGCCTAGCCGGCGTCGCCAGCCTCGTCAGCGGACGCTTCGCCATGATCGAGAACGGGCTCGGCTTCCAACTCGTGCCCTGGCAACCCCTCCTCGAGAAGCGCATCGGCCAGCACATCACCGGCCTCCAGCGCGAGGATGGCGGCATCGAGTGGAGTTTTGGCAGAAAGCGCGGACTGGAGTTGTAAGTCGCTCGCAGACCTCATCCGCTTGGGGTGATTGGGCCGGACCGGCAGAGGCCCTCCGCGCGGTTAAGGCTTGGTGGAAATCTGGGTTCCTTTCGAACGGAGTACTCGGCTTTTGGACAAATCTGCCCGCGCGTTGTTCCTCTGTTCGGCCAAACGCGGGTCGTTCCTCCTTCCCGGTCAGCCTCCGCGGAGCGCGCGGTCAATGATTGCGGAAGCAACCGCAATTCGGCGCTAAAGGTATCATCGAAGGCGTAGCTCAAGCCGCCATCGTGCGGTGTCTCCTCGCAACCGATCGTGAAAAAAATCTGTAGCCGCCGTTGATGTCCCGAAGTCTTCGAACGGCTGCTGATGCGCGCTGCTGTACGCGACAGTCCTCGGATGCTCGCATTGACGTTGTTGATCGCACGGCCAACTCTCGGCCTGTCGCGTGTTGTGCGAGCAGGAGAGTTTATGAAGAGCAACCGACGAGAGAACGACGGAGGAGGACAGTCGCAGTTGACTCCATCCACTTCGGAAGCCCGAGAACCGAAGACGATTCCGTTCGCCCAGCGGCTCACCTGCACGATTAGCGAAGCATGCCAAGTGACCGGCTTGGGACGCACGAAGCTCTACGAACTGATAGGAGCTGGACATCTTCTTACAACAACCGTCGGACGCCGGCGACTGGTAATGGTGCGCTCACTTCTGTCGCTCCTGGAGACGAACATATCGAGGTGAAGCGAGTGCGACTTAAGTGCGACCAACTCCACTTTTTGACGAAGCTTTAGCAGCGCGGATCGTGCCGCTCCTCGCGCAATTCAGACGACGTCATAAGCCGTGTTGGGATCGTTGCCGGGGTTGGGGCGAAACTTGCTTACGCCGCCTTCATCGGAAACACGTTCGCCGCCCGCATCCCGTCGATGCGATCGGCCCAGAACTGCATCAATTCGATGCGCTCCGGTAAACGGTCATCGCGGTCGTAAACCGCGCGGGTCGAGGCATCGAGACGGTCTTGCTGCATCTCAACCAGTTCGGGCTCGAAGCGGCGACGGCCATTGACCCGCTCGCGATTGAGCATGGTCGAGGCGGTGGAACGGAACCCATGGGCGCAATGAATGCCTTTGTAGCCGAATCCATGCAGCGCATAGTTCAAGGTGTTCTCGCTGATCGTGCGACTACCGCCACGCCCGGGGAAAAGATATTCGCCGTTGCCCGTGATCTTGTGCAGTTCGCGCAACAGCGCGACCGCTTGGCGCGAAAGCGGGACGATATGGTCATCCTCGGATTTACCCGCTTCCGCCCGCTCCGTCGCCATCTTCAAGCCGTCGAAGGGGACCAGCCACATCGGGCCCTTCAGATTGAAGTGCGCCCATTTGGCGGAGGCGATGGTACCTGGGCGCACGAAGGTTAGAGCGAGCAACTCGAGCGCGTAGCCGACCAGATTGTCGCCGCGCCCCTCATAAAGGTCGATCTTGCGAAGGAGTTGGCCGAACTTGACGGGATCAATGATCGCCGGGCGATGCTTTTCTTTGTGTTTGGCGAAGCCCGCCTCGAAATCGACGTCGGCGAACGGCGACGGGCGATCCTTGGGCCATTCGCCATGCGCCTTCGCAAACTTGAAGATGTTGCGCGCGGTCGAATGCAGGCGGATGCGGGTCGGATGGTTGGCGACTTTCAATAGCGGCAACAGGTGGAGCGCGTAATCGACTTCAACGATCGGCACCTTGCCGAATCCGTCCGCGGTTTCCTTGCCTTCACTCAGGTAGCCGACCATCCGCGCATCCCGCGCGTACGTCTTGCTGACTTTCTTCAGTTGTTCGGGGTCTTTATCGTTGTGCTTGGGCGGAATGCGGGTCTTGAGCCAATCGTCCGCGACTTCGCCGAAAAGGCGCGACGTACTCGCTTCTTGAGTCGGTGCCTTCTCGGCCTTGCGCTTCTCCGATGGATTGATGCCCTGCTTGAGCAGCCGGCGCATGTCGATTGCCTTGTCGCGGGCTTGGGTAAGACTGACTTTCCTGCCTTCCGCTGCGGTATAGACGCCGAGCGAGATCGTTTGTTGCTTGCCCTCAAATCGATAGTCGAAGCGCCACCACTTCGAGCCTTTCGGTATGACAACCAGATAGAGTCCGTCACCGTCGCTAAGCTTGAACCGCTTCGTCTTCGGCTTGGCCCCCTTGATCGCCTTGTCGGTCAGTTTCCCCACAACAATGTCCCCGTGCTGCTGGTAATTCGCGTGCTGGTAATTGGTCGTCATTGTGCCGGTAACGGGCAAAATTACCAGCGCCTCTTACCAGCAGCGAGCAGCGGCTGGAGGCGGACAGCTGCGCTCGCCAGCGGTGGCCAGCAGAGCAAGTGGCTACGATTTCTAGTGGTTCTTCAAAACCTTGGCGGCTATCGGCGGCTTCTGGCGAATAGCGGCGAAGAAGGTGTCTGGCTCCCCGGGCTGGATTCGAACCAGCGACCATTCGATTAACAGTCGAATGCTCTACCGCTGAGCTACCGAGGAATAGGCGAAACGGATGTTCGCAAGCGGGCAGCGTATAACAAAGGCCCTCGCGCTTGCATAGGACCAATTCGGCGCGCGCCGGCGGCCTCCGGCCGGCGGCGGAAACGCTATATAAGGCAGCGGTTTGCCATTGCCTGTTGATGCTGCACCGGCGGTTCCAC
Organism: Alphaproteobacteria bacterium; assembly: GCA_005884765.1. Taxonomy (GTDB): domain Bacteria; phylum Pseudomonadota; class Alphaproteobacteria; order Rhizobiales; family Xanthobacteraceae; genus Bradyrhizobium. The sequence continues at coordinate 13,625 of VAZV01000145.1, read as the reverse complement.
CGGAAGAGCCGCGCAACTGGCCGATCACTTGCCTGTGCGCAGTGCGGACGCCAAATCGACTTATTTGCCACGAAGGTTCGGTGGCGCCGGGTTTTTACGGAGGCGATTCGATGCAAGACACCACGCAGGCCAAACTCGTCAGGCCGGTGCCCTCGATCATTCCCGCCGATGTCCCCGCGCTGAGCGACGACGAATGCCTGGCGCGTTTGGCGCAAGCCGTCGAGGTGCACGATTTCGCTCAATTGGACGAGGTCGCGCAGCTGATCGGGCGGCTCATGGTGACCATCGAATAGCCGGGAATTTCCGCGAAGGGCTGGGCGTCGCAGGACAGCGCGGCAGATCGGCTGCGCGAGCCGATCGCTGTGTTGCGTTTTTATTGGCCTTGTATCAATGATGCCGCGATTTCTCCTTCCCGCGGCTATCAGCCGCCCGGCCTTCGGGGTTCACCAATGTCCGGCTTCTCAATTGCACGCCAGAAAATGGTCGATGGCCAGGTACGCACCAGCGACGTGACAGACCCCAGGATCATCGACGCGATGCTCGCAGTGCCGCGCGAGGCGTTTGTTCCGCCGAAACAACAGCCGCTCGCTTATCTCGATCTCGATCTCGCGGTCAGCGACGGTGGCACGGCCAAGCGTTTCCTGATCAAGCCAGCGGTGACAGCGAAACTGCTACAGGCAGCCCGAATCGGGGATGCCGACCAGGTCCTGGTGGTGGGCTGCGCGACCGGCTATGTCGCGGCGCTGGTTGCCCGCCTTGCGGCGCGGGTGACGGCGACCGAATGCGATTCGGCGCTGGCCGAACGGGCCAAGGGTATTTTGAGCCAGCTCGGGGTCGGCAATGTGGTCGTGAAAGCCGCGGCGGCTGCCGATGGCGACCCGGCCAATGCGCCCTATGATGTGATCGTCCTCAATGGCGCGACCGAGGTGGCGCCAGGCGGGCTCTACCGGCAGCTCAAAGAGGGCGGGCGGCTGGTCGGAGTCTTTGCGTTGAGCATGCCGGCACGGGCCACCATCGTGACGCGCTCCCACGGTGATTTCGGAAATCGGGCGCTTTTCGACGCCACTGCCCCGGTCTTGCCGGGGCTGGAACGCCTTCCAGCCTTCGTTTTTTAACCGTTCGGCCTTAGGATCGCTGTTAAAATACCGTTCTGAATCAGAAGTGTGGCAGGGAAGCTGCACGTGAAGAGTTTCCACCGCCAAGAGCAATCCGGTGGTTCCGTTGCTCTTGTGCGCGTCCTATGTTGCGGCGGGGCACTGACTCAAAGTGAGGCGGGACCCGGTTCCTATACTCGAGCCGGTGACGAAAACGAATGGAATACCAGGAATGTATGGGGTGAAGGCATTCACCGGAGCAGCGGCTGCGGTCCTTCTAATCGCTTGTGCGGGTCCGACGCCTGTGCTGGCGGATACGATCGAGGCTGCATTGGTGCGGGCCTATCAGAACAATCCGCAGCTCAACGCGCAGCGCGCCTCGGTGCGGTCCACCGACGAAAACGTGCCGCAGGCGCTCTCCGGCTATCGCCCCAAGGTCGCGCTCACGGCCTCTGCCGGCTATCAGTATACCGACACCAACCTGACGTCCGGCGGTTCGCCGACCGCGATCGTGCGAACCGAAGTCCACGGCGCTAACGCACCGCGCGCCGCCGGCCTCACGGTTACGCAGACCCTTTACAACGGCAATCAGACCGCCAACAAGACCCGCGCGGCGGAGAGCCAGGTCTCGGGTGCGCGCGAGGGATTGCGTGTGCTCGATGAGGCGGTGCTGTTGTCGGCCGCAACCATCTACATGGACTATTTGCGCGATTCCGCCATCGTCGAGGTGCAGAAAAGCAACGTCCGCGTTCTCGAACAGACGCTGAAGCAGACCCGCGATCGCTTCAACGTCGGTGAGGTTACCCGCACCGACGTTGCCCAGTCGGAAGCCCAGCTTGCCGCAGGCAAGACCCAGGAACTTACCGCCGAATCCAACCTGACCACGACGCGCTCGAATTTCCGCCGCATCATCGGCAACGAGCCGGTGGCGCTCGCCCCGGGCTCGCCGGTCGATCGCTTCTTGCCGGCCACATTGCCGGCCGCGATCGAGCTCAGCCTCATTGAAAACCCGAACGTGACGGCGGCGATGTACGGTATCGACGTCAACTTTCTGCAGGTCAAGGTGAACGAAGGCGCGCTGCTGCCGACGGTCACCTTGCAGGCGTCGGTGCAGCAATCCTATGAGCAGCAGATGACGATCTTCCGGACGTTCGGCGCGTCCGCGATCGCGCAGATTTCGGCGCCGATCTACCAGGGCGGCGCCGAGTACTCGCTGATCCGCCAGTCCAAGGAAAACCTGGCGCAGCAGCGTCTCAATCTCGAGCAGGTGCGCGACCAGACCCGCGCCAACACGGTCACTGCGTGGGGCCAACTGGTGGCCGGCAAGGCGCAGGTGGCGTCGGCGCAGGCGCAGGTGACCGCGTCCGAGATCGCGCTCAACGGCGTGCGCGAGGAGGCCAAGGCCGGACAGCGCACCACGCTCGACGTGTTGAATGCCCAGCAGGCGCTGGTGAATGCGCGGGTCGCGCTGGTCACGGCGCAGCACGATCGCGTGGTGGCGTCCTATTCGGTGTTGAGCGCGGTCGGAAGGTTGTCGCCGCAGGTGCTCAATCTGTCCACCACCAGCTATGATCCCAGCGTGCACTACCAGCAGGTTCGCGATAGCTGGTACGGCGTTCGCACGCCGGACGGCCGCTGATCGTATCTCATCACAAGCATGCAGTGCCTCTGAGCTCCATTGCTTGCAATCGTTTGCGGCCATGACGTAGCCTGCCGCGAGGCAACCGGGCGATTCGCGCCGTTTCTCGCGTCAATGGGCTGTGCGCTTGGGTGCCTCAAGCTGGGGGAGAACCGTGCGATCATTCGCTGGGCGCTTGATCTGGGGACAAGTCAGGCTTGTGCGATGAAAATGCCAGCCTGTGCAGTCGGGACCGGCGAATCCCCTCGTGCTTGGTGTAAATTAGCACGTTGATGATGTGGAGTCGGAGATGACGCAGCCTGCAAAGGTCCAGGAACCCTCGATGGAGGAGATTCTGGCGTCGATCCGGCGCATCATCGCCGACGACGAGGCAAAGCCGCCGGCAGAAAAGCCCGCGAGCCCCGCCGCGTCGGTAGCGCCAGCGAAATCGGAAAAGCCTGCGGCAGCGCCGCCGGCGGCCAAACCGTCGGTGATGAGCAATGTCCCGCCTTCGGCGATATCAGCAGCCGTCACTGCTGCGGCAAAAGTGGCTGCGCCACCGCGTCCCGCGCCACCGCGTCCTGCGCCGCCGCCAGCCGCGCCGCCACCGCCGCCAGCCGCTGCAAGCAACAGCCAGGACGACATCGATGCGCTGCTGAACGGCCTCGATGAGGCGACATCGCCGGAAGAAATACGCCCGCCGCAGCCGGACGGCGACGTGCTGGAACTGACCGATGAGATGGCTGTGCCGGCCGCCCCGCAGCCTGCGTTTCGCAAGGTGGAACCGCAGGACGATCTCGAATTCACCGAGACCGCCGCGGCCCGCGCCATCCAGCGGCAACCCCTGTTCCAACCGCCGCCGGTCTTTGAAGGTACGGCAGCTCCGCCGGCGGCGGCAATTCTATCGCGCACGACGGTATCGGCCGTTGAATCCGCGTTTAATACGCTGGCCCATACCGTGCTCAGCAACAATGCGCGGACGTTGGAAGATCTGGTCAAGGAAATGCTGCGGCCGATGCTCAAATCCTGGCTCGATGACAATCTGCCCGGGCTGGTGGAGCGTATCGTGAAGGCGGAAATCGAGCGGGTCTCGCGCGGCCGGTAACGGTCCCCGTTTAGCCATCCCGACCAGCTTTATTGTGCTTTTCCGTCGGCCTGTCGTGTTGACTTGGCGGGCGCGTGCGGCTTTGTAGCCATCTCCGAACCCCCAATCGTTCGCCATGATCGAGAAAAACTACCAGCCTGCCGATATCGAAGGCCGCATGTCCCGTCTCTGGGAGGAGGCCGGCGCGTTCAAGGCCGGGCGCCCGGAGCGGCGCGACGCGCAGCCTTTCACCATTGTGATCCCGCCGCCGAACGTGACGGGCTCACTGCATATGGGCCACGCGCTCAACAACACCTTGCAGGACATTCTCTGCCGTTTCGAGCGGATGCGCGGCCGCGACGTGCTCTGGCAGCCCGGCACCGATCACGCCGGGATTGCGACCCAGATGGTGGTCGAGCGGCAATTGACGGAACGGCAGGAACCGGGCCGGCGCGCGATGGGGCGCACCAAGTTCCTCGAACGCGTCTGGCAATGGAAGGCCGAAAGCGGCGGCGTGATCGTCAATCAGCTGAAGCGGCTGGGCGCGTCCTGCGATTGGTCGCGCGAGCGTTTTACCATGGACGAGGGCCTGTCGCGCGCGGTCGTAAAAGTTTTCGTCGAACTGCATCGCCAGGGGCTGATCTACAAAGACAAGCGGCTGGTGAACTGGGACCCCAAGCTCCTAACCGCGATCTCCGATCTCGAGGTGCAGCAGGTCGAGGTCAGGGGCAGCCTCTGGTATCTGCGCTACCCGATCGAGGGCAAGACCTTCAGCCCGGACGATCCCGCGACTTTCATCGTGGTCGCAACCACGCGCCCCGAGACAATGCTCGGCGATACCGCCGTCGCCGTGCATCCGGATGATGATCGCTACACGCATCTGATCGGCAAACACGTGATCCTGCCGCTGGTCGGACGCAGGATTCCGATCGTGGCGGATGAATATTCCGATCCCGAAAGGGGCTCGGGCGCAGTGAAAGTTACGCCAGCGCACGACTTCAACGATTTCGAGATCGGCAAGCGGCACGCCCTGCCGCAGATCAGCGTGCTCGATCAGGAAGGCAGGCTCGCGCTCGTCGGCAACGAAGATTATTTGCGCGGATTGCCAGAAGGCTCGACGCAGTTTGCGGAGGAAATGCACAGCGTCGATCGCTTCGCGGCGCGCAAGCGGATCGTGGCGCGGCTGGAAGATTTCGGCTTCCTCGAGAAGATCGAGCCGAACACGCACATGGTGCCGCATGGCGATCGTTCCGGCGTCGTCATCGAGCCATTCCTCACCGACCAGTGGTACGTCGACGCCAAGACCCTGGCACAGCCGGCGATCGCGGCGGTGCGCTCAGGGGCCGCGACGTTCGTGCCGAAGAATTGGGAAAAGACCTATTTCGAGTGGATGGAGAACATCCAGCCCTGGTGCATCTCCCGCCAGCTCTGGTGGGGCCACCAGATTCCGGCATGGTACGGGCCCGATGGCAAGGCCTTCGTGGCTGAGAGCGAAGACGAAGCCGTCGGCAACGCGCTCGGCTATTACGTCGAGCAGGAGGTCATTACGCCGGAGCAGGGGCGCGAGATGGCGCTCGATCCTTCAAAGCGCGAAGGTTTCATCACCCGCGATGAAGATGTGCTCGATACCTGGTTCTCCTCCGCATTGTGGCCGTTCTCGACGCTGGGCTGGCCCGATGAGACGCCGGAGGTCAAGCGCTACTACCCGACCAATGCGCTGGTGACCGGCTTTGACATAATCTTCTTCTGGGTCGCCCGGATGATGATGATGGGCCTGCATTTCATGAAGGAGGCGCCGTTCTCGACCATCTACATCCACCGCCTGGTTCGCGACGAGAAGGGCGCCAAGATGTCGAAGTCGAAGGGCAACGTCATCGACCCGCTTGGCGTCATCGATGACTATGGCGCCGACGCCCTGCGCTTTGCGCTGACCCGCGAGGCCGCGCAAGGCCACGACATCCGCCTTTCGCCGCATCTGGTCGAAACCAACCGCAATTTCGCGACCAAGCTCTGGAACGCCTGCCGTTTTGCGGAGATGAACGGTTGCGTGCAGCCGGCGGGGTTCGATCCGCACCAGGCCAAGCAAACATTGAACCGCTGGATCGCGCATGAGACCTCGCGGGCGACGCGCGAAGTCACCGAGGCGGTCGAAACTTATCGTTTCAACGATGCTGCGAACGCAACCTACCGTTTCGTCTGGAACGTCTACTGCGATTGGTATCTCGAACTTGCCAAGCCCGTGCTGCTGGAGGAGGAGGGGGCGGCGAAGGCTGAGACCCGCGCCATGGTGGCCTGGGCGCGCGACCAGATCCTGAAGCTGCTGCACCCCTTCATGCCCTTCATCACCGAAGAGCTCTGGGCGGTGACGGCCAAACGCGAGGGCCTGCTGGCATTGGCTGCGTGGCCGCGTAAGGCAGGCACCCTGACGCCGGAGCAACTGGCCGCGATATCGACCACAAGCCCGAGCGATGCGCTGATCTCTCCCGTGATTATCGCGCTCGATGCCGGCGAGTTCAGTGACCCCGACGCCGAAGCGGAAATCGGCTGGGTGGTCGATCTCGTCACCTCGATCCGCTCGGTGCGCGCGGAAATGAGCATTCCGCCGGCTACGCTGACGCCGCTGGTCTTGGCCAACGCGTCCGAAGAAATCACGGAGCGCGCGCCGCGCTGGAGCGACGTCATCAAGCGGATGGCCCGCCTGTCGGATATCTCCTTCGCCGACCGCACGCCGGAAGGCGCAGTGCAGCTTCTGGTGCGTGGCGAGGTCGCGGCACTGCCGTTGAAGGGGGTGATCGACCTCTCCGCTGAGCGAACTCGCCTCGACAAGGAAATCGCCAAGGCCGAAGCCGATATCAAGCGGGTCGATGCAAAACTGTCGAACGAGAAATTCGTCGCCAACGCCCCGGAAGAAATCGTCGAGGAAGAAAAAGAAAAACGCGAAGCGGCCGTTGAGCGCCGGGCCAAGATCGTCGAAGCTCTGCAGAGGTTGAAAAACGCTTCCTAAAGAGCGCTGGCGCTCCAAACGCCGGTCAGAGCGAGGTCGCGGATTGCGCGCAGGACAACCCAGTCAGACGGCGCGCCGAACGGCAGCCTATCGCGCGATCCACCAGACGCTGGAGGGCGGAACGATCTTCCATGACCCGTTTGCATCCCGGATTCTCGACGCAAGGATGCTCGCCACGCTCGATGAGATGGCGGCTGATCCATCGCTTAAGCCGATGCGGCTGTTCGTCGCTGCGCGCAGCCGGTTTTCCGAGGATGCACTTGGCGCAAGTGTCGCGCGCGGCATACGACAGGTGGTGGTGCTCGGCGCCGGCCTCGATACGTTTTCACTACGTAACCCCTTTGCCGGTCAGGGCGTTCGTGTATTCGAGGTCGATTTTCCGGCGACGCAGCAGTGGAAGCGCGAGCAGCTCAGCCAGGCCGCGCTTGCGTTGCCCGGCTGGCTCACCTTCGCGCCCGTTGACTTCGAGCGGCAAAGCATCGCCGAAGGATTGGCGCAATCAGGTTTTCGTGTTGACCAGCCTGCGTTCTTCCAGTGGCTCGGCGTTGTCCCCTATCTAACGCGGCAAGCGATTTCGGGCACGCTCGATTTTATCGCCGGCATTCCGCGGTCGGAATTCGTGTTCGACTATGCCGAGCCGTTTGAAAATTATCCACCCGATCGCCGTGCCCACATCATGGGCGTCGCCGAGAGGGCAGCGGCGCGGGGCGAACCGTGGCTGAGCCACTTCGATCCCGCCGAGCTTGCAAAGCTGCTCCACGACAAGGGCTTTGCGCTCGTCGAGGATCTCGGCGTTGCCGAACTCAGCGATCGCTACTACGGCGCGCTGAAAGCGGGCATTCCGATCGGGCCGGGCGCGCATGTTGTGCGAGCCCAGCGCTAGATCGCGGCGAACGGCTTGCTGAGAAATTTCGAACCCTGCATCCCGTAACGCCAGGGCAGGTCGGCCGCCTTGGTGATGCCGATCCGCACGCCCGAGATGATGTCCGCCTTGCCGGTACGCGCGTGCAACGCGAACGGCGGTTGATCGAGCGGCAGCTCGCTATGTGCAATCGTGATGCCGAGTGCCTCGGTCAACTTGCCCGGGCCCGAGCACAGCGATCGCTCGTCGTGCAGGCCGCGGCGGCGGCGCATCGCGGCAATGCCGTGGGTTGGCTCAAGCGCACGGATCAGCACGGCACTGGCCGAGCCTTCCTCCTCGCAGACGAAATTCAGGCACCAATGGATGCCGTAGGAGCGATAGACGTAAGTGAAGCCTGCGGGGCCGAACATCACCCGGTTGCGCGGTGTCGGGCCACGGAACGAGTGCGCGGCTGGATCGGTGTGATGATAGGCCTCGACCTCGACGATGAGGCCGCCGATGCCGTTGACCAGCAGCGTCGCGCCGATCAGGTCCGGCGCCACCTCATGCACACTGCGGTCTAAAAATGAACGTTTGAGCGGCTTCCCGAGGGATGGGGAAATCGGAGCGGCCGGCTTCAGCTTTTGCACCATTTTGAGCAGGAATCAGCGGCGAAAAGGCGGGAATGCTGCCTAACTGTGGCATGTTCTGCTAGGCTAAGCGAGCCGGGTTGCGGGCCGCGGCGAGACCGACTAGCTAAACACTGCAAAACCGCAAGCGGACTCGTATGGCCGTCATCATCGATACTGTCTCAATGACGCCGTTGCGCCCCCGTCATCCGGAAAAGGCGAACCGGCCGGATGCGCTGTCGCCGCCGAAGCCGGACTGGATCCGCGTGCGCGCGCCGACTACGCGCGGCTATGCCGACACGCGAAATATCGTCAAGGAAAACGGCCTCGTCACGGTGTGCGAGGAGGCGGGCTGCCCGAACATCGGCGAGTGCTGGGACAAGAAGCACGCCACCTTCATGATCATGGGCGACACCTGCACCCGCGCTTGCGCCTTCTGCAACGTCAAGACCGGTTTGCCCGGCATGCTCGATGCGTCGGAGCCCGAGCACGTCGCGGAGGCGACTTTCAAGCTCGGGCTTAGCCACATCGTCGTCACTTCGGTGGACCGCGACGACCTCGATGACGGCGGTGCCGAGCATTTCGCCCAGACCGTTCGCGCGATCCGCTCGCGCTGTCCGGCCACGACGATCGAACTTCTCACGCCCGATTTTCTGCGCAAGGACGGCGCGCTCGAGGTTGTCGTCGCGGCGAAACCGGATGTCTTCAACCACAATCTCGAGACCGTGCCCTCGCGCTATCTTAGCGTGCGCCCAGGCGCGCGCTACTTCCATTCGATCCGGCTGTTGCAGCGGGTCAAGGAGATCGACCCCACCATCTTCACCAAGTCGGGCATCATGGTGGGCCTCGGCGAGGAGCGCCATGAAGTCCTGCAGGTAATGGACGATCTGCGCTCGGCGGATGTGGATTTCCTGACCATCGGCCAATATCTGCAACCGACGCGCAAGCATCATGCCGTCATGCGCTACGTGCCGCCGGATGAATTCTCAAGCCTTGAGAAGGTCGCCTATACCAAGGGATTTCTGATGGTGTCGGCGAGTCCGCTGACCCGCTCTTCGCATCACGCCGGCGATGACTTTGCCAGGCTCAAGGCGGCGCGCGCGGCGGCATCCCGCTGAGCGGGTTAGGAAATGCAGAGAGTCTCCAGCAAGCGCCAGGTCCGGCATAGCGCCAGCCAAATGTTCGATCTCGTCGCCGATGTCGAGCGTTATCCCGAATTCGTGCCGCTGTGCCAGTCGCTGAAAATCCGTCAGCGCAAGTCAAAGCCCAATGGCAGCGAGATCTTGGTGGCCGACATGACCGTGTCGTTCAAGCTGGTGCGGGAATCCTTCACCAGCGAAGTAGTGCTCGACCGTCCCAATCTGAAGATCGCGGTCAGGTATTTGCGGGGGCCGTTTTCCAATCTCGAAAATCGCTGGACGTTCGAGCCGAAGGGCGAGGGCGCCTGCGACGTCACGTTCTACCTCGCTTACGAATTCAAGAGCCGGATGCTGGCCGTGCTGATGGGCTCGATGTTCGACGCCGCGTTTGGGCGTTTTGCCGCGGCGTTCGAAAAGCGCGCGGATGCAATTTACGGGAAGCCGGCCGGCGCAGGATAACGCAGCGCCCCCAGCTGCCACAGAGCTCACGCCCGTGGCGGCCTTCGCCGCTTCACCGCGTGCCGTCGCGGCGAGCGCGCCACGCGCGCACGAAGCCGGCTTGCCGCTTCGAGGCGGGGTTTTGTGAGTGCCTGCGGTCCGCGCGCCAGCTCCATCAGCATCCGCAATGCCTCCACCACCGAGCGCTCGCGCACCGCGCTGCGGCCAATCGCGCCGAAACGATGCTCCCGATGCAGGATCCGGCCATCGCGGGCGGCGACCGCAAGATGTACCAGGCCAACGGGCTTGCCCGGTGTGGCGCCGCCGGGGCCGGCAATGCCGGTGATGGAGACGGCGAGATCGACGCCGGCCCGCTCCAGCGCGCCGACCGCCATCTGGGTCGCGGTTTCCTTGCTGACCGCGCCGAAGGTCGCAAGCGTCGTCGCGTTGACGCCCAACATCGCCCGCTTGGCCTCGTTGGAATAGGTGATGAATCCGCGGTCGATAACGTCGGAGGAGCCTGGAATATCCGTGAGCGCCCCGGCGACGAGGCCGCCGGTACACGATTCTGCGGTCGCGATCGTCAGCTTCCGCATCCGGCAAAGATCGAGCAGCGAGCGGGCGAGGGCGCGGGCGTCGCTGCCGCTCATGGCTCATGCGCTCCAATCTTTGTCCTGCCAAGGCAGGCGGATGGTGGCGCCGGCGGTCGCGGCGATGCCTTCCTCGCGGCCGGTGAAGCCGAGCCCTTCGCTGGTGGTGGCTTTGACCGCCACGCGCGAGATGTCTAGTCCGGTAATCTCGGCTATCCGTGCGCGCATGGTGTCGCGCAACGGTCCGATCTTCGGGCGTTCGCAGATCAGCGTCACCTCAAGATTGGCGATGCGGCCGCCGCGGGCACTCAGGCGATCCACCGCGTATTTGAGGAAGCGGTCGGAGGATGCTCCTTTCCATTGCGGGTCGCTCGGCGGAAAATGCGAGCCGATATCGCCGTCGGCCAGCGCGCCGAGGATGGCGTCGACCAGCGCATGCAGGCCGACATCGCCGTCGGAATGCGCGAGAAAGCCGCGTGTATGCGGCACGCGAACGCCGCAAATCATCACATGATCGCCCGCGCCAAAGGCGTGGACGTCGTAGCCGGTGCCGGTCCTGATATCGCCAAGCATGGCGCCGAGCCGGGCTTCCTCACGGACAAAGTCTTCTGGCGTCGTTAATTTCATGTTGGCAACATCGCCTTCAAATGTCGCCACCGTCAATCCCGCCCATTCTGCAAGCGCCGCATCGTCGGTGAAATCGCCTCTCGCCTCGCGCGCCGCGCGGCGGTGGGCCTCGAGGATAGCACCGAAGCGGAATGCCTGCGGCGTTTGCGCGATGCGCAGCCGCGCCCGTTCCGGCGTGGCCTCGACATCGCCGTTCGCGCCGATCAGCTTGATAGTATCGGTAACCGCGATCGCCGGGATCGCCGCGCCAGTGCGGCCGGCAGCTTCGATCGCTCGCGAAATCAGTGCCGGTGAGACAAAGGGCCGGGCCGCATCGTGGATCAGAACGACATCAGGCTTCTGCGCCGCAAGCGCTTCAAGTCCGGCATGCACCGAGGCCTGGCGGGTCGCCCCGCCCTTGGCCGGCGGCTCGTGACGCAAGCCGCTGGCGGCCGTGTTGAACATCGCGGTGTCATCGGGATTGAGCACCGGCTGCACGGCAAAGATTTGCGGATGGCGGCAGAATGGCTCCATGGCGCGGAACATCACGCTCTGTCCGCCGATCGAACGGTATTGTTTCGGTTCTCCCGCGCCGGCGCGCAACCCGCGCCCGGCTGCGACAAGGATGGCTGCGGTCCGTTCAGATTTCGCCATGGGACTCAAATTGCGGGGTGAAAGCAGTGGATAAACGGTCGGTTGAGCACTGCCCTTATCACGCTGTCGCCGAGAGAACAGCGCGGCAAGTGTGGGAAAAGCAGTTTTTGCTGCAGTGCACTTGCAAGATTATAGGAATTGTCTAAAGTGTAGGCATGCAACTTGACTGCACAAGAATTGTGCGCAAAATGAATATTCGCAGGTGCGATGCGGCGCCTGCCAGGAAAACGAGAAGCCCGTGACCGGCTCGGCCAATAGCAGCTCTAAGCCATTGAAAATAGGCGATATTCGGATCGCCAATCGGGTCCTTCTCGCGCCGATGTCCGGCGTTACCGACGCACCTTTCCGACGTCTGGCAGCGGCGCTTGGGGCGGGACTCGTGGTCTCCGAGATGACCGCCAGCGACGATCTCGCCAGAGGTCGCCCAATGTCGCGGCTGCGCGCTGAGGCCGCTGGAATTGGCCCCCATGTGGTTCAGCTCGCGGGCTGCGAGGCCGGTTGGATGGCCGAAGGCGCGCGAATCGCCGAGGCCGGCGGCGCCGACATTATCGATATCAATATGGGTTGTCCGGCGCGCCATGTGACGGGCGGTCAATCCGGCTCGGCCTTGATGCGCGATCTCGATCACGCGGTGCGATTGATCGAGGCCACGATATCGGCGGTCAAAGTGCCCGTGACACTGAAGATGCGGCTCGGCTGGGATGAGCGCTCGCACAACGCGGGCGAACTGGCGCGCCGCGCGGAGGCGGCCGGCGTGCAGATGATTACCGTGCATGGCCGCACCCGTTGTCAGTTCTACAAGGGCGAGGCCGATTGGGGCGCAGTGCGGGCGGTCAAGCAAGCTGTTCGAATTCCGCTGGTCGTGAATGGCGACATCACCTCGTTCGAAACCGCCATTGCCGCGCTCGAAATGTCTGATGCCGACGCGGTGATGATCGGCCGCGGCGCGCAGGGCCAACCCTGGTTGCCAGGCCAGATCGGGCGCCGGCTTGAGAGCGGCGTGGCGGAGGCGGTCCCGTCGCTGGGCCAGCAGCTCGATCATATCCGCGAGCTCTATGCCGAGGTGTGCCGTCATTATGGACTGCGCATCGGGCTTCGTCATGCGCGCAAGCATCTTTCCTGGGCGCTGGAAATCGCGGCCCGATGTAGCGAGGCGCCGGCGCAAAAGCTGAAAGCCTGGCGCGGGAGGATACTGACATCGGAGGATCCTCATCGCGTGGATCGATCCCTCAAGGACGCGTTCGACGACTTTGCATGGAGCGCTGCCGCATGACGTCGTCAGCAGAACATCGCCGGGTGGTGCCGTCGGACGGCGAGGCCATCCTCAATGCCTTGCCCAACCCGGTGCTGTTGATCGCTCCCGACGGCAAGATCGTCGACGCCAACATCGCCGCGGAATCGTTCTTCGAGATTTCCACGCAGTTCCTGCAACGGCAGTCGTTAAAGGAACTGGTGCCGTTCGGCAGTCCGCTATTGACACTGATCGATCAGGTGCGCGCGACCGGCTCCCCTGTCAACGAATACAAGGTCGATCTCGGCACGCCGCGGATAGGTGGCGATCGCCAGGTCGATCTTCATGTCGCTCCTCTTACCGAGAGGCCAGGCCACATCGTGGTGATGCTGCAGGAACGCACCATCGCCGACAAGATGGACCGGCAATTGACCCATCGCAGCGCGGCGCGAAGTGTGATCGCGCTGGCCGCCATGCTGGCCCACGAGATCAAAAATCCGCTGTCCGGTATCCGTGGCGCGGCCCAACTATTGGAGCAGCAGGCCTCCTCAGAGGACCGCATGCTGACGCGATTGATCTGCGATGAGGCCGATCGCATCGTCACGCTGGTCGATCGCATGGAAGTGTTCGGCGACGACCGCCCGGTGGCGCGCGGCCCGGTCAATATTCATTCGGTGCTCGACCACGTCAAGCGGCT